>VBML01000019.1 GCA_005878915.1 Methanobacteriota archaeon
CGGGCGCAAGAAGTGGCTCCTCGAGGAGCTGCCCCTCACGAAGGACGTGCCCTCGTATGCGCACGCGACATTCCACGCGAAGGAGCCGGACGACTCGATCCGCGTGTACCTGGACTACGTCCGTGAGGCGATCCGGATGAAGGACAAGGTCCTCGTCGACGTCCGGGGCCCGAAGGAGTTCAGCGGGGAGATCCTCGCGCCGCCGGAGTACCCGACGGAGCATGCGCAGCGCGGCGGGCACATCCCCGGCGCGAAGAACATCCCATGGGCCCAGGCGGTGAACGATGCGGATGGCACGTTCAAGTCCCTGGACGACCTGCGGAAGCTGTACGAGTCGAAGGGCGTGACGCCGGACAAGGAGGTCATCGCGTACTGCCGGATCGGCGAGCGGTCCAGCCACACGTGGTTCGCGCTGAAGTACCTCCTCGGCTACCCGGACGTGAAGAACTACGACGGGTCCTGGACGGAGTGGGGGAACCTCGTCCGAACGCCGATCGAGAAGCCATAGCGGCGAAGCCACCCGCACGCTTATTCGACTGCGGTCGAACCCTGTACTCCGTGGAGTTCACCTTCGAGTGGGGATTCGTCCGCGTCCGTAACCTGGATGCCGCGATTGCCTTCTTCAAAGACGTCCTCGGCATGACCCCGGTGGAACGCGACCGGCTCGACTACGATCAGCCGGAAGTCGCGAGCCTTGCAAGCCCGAAGGGCACGGCCCAGCTCGAGCTCACTCGGTACAACGGCGACATCCTCGCCCCGAAACCGTTCCGGGACCCCAACGAGAACGTCCACGTCGGCTTCGCGGTGGACGACTTCGAGGGCGCCCTCCGTCGGCTCGAGCGGGCCGGCTACAAGCCGGAGCGGGAACCCGACCGGGGCGAGGACGGGGATTTTGCCTACGTACCGGTCCTGGAGGGAGTCTTGCTTCACGTGTATCACATCAAGAAGCCGCCACCCAGTGAGGCCCCTCGCGGCGAGTGACGAGCGGAGTCGGCGGGAGAGAATCGTGGAGGCTGGGCGTCGCTCAGTGCGCTTTGCTCACGAGGAAGTGATAGAGGTTCCCCTCGCGGCGAGTCTCGATCACAAGGAGGTCATCGCGTATTGCCGGGTCGGCGAGAGGTCGAGCCACACGTGGTTCGGCCTGAAGTATCTCCTCGGCTACCCGGGCGTCAAGAACTACAGCGGGGCTTGGACGGAGCGGGGGAACCCCGTCCGCACGCCGATCGAGAAATGAACCCTCACTCCCTGGAGGTTCCGCGTGGACCGCGTTCCATGGAGTCCGGACGGCCCACAAGGCATAGGGGAGTGAACGTCACCCGGTCGGGAGGTCTCCCAATCGGTTCGGCTGCAGCTCATTCCACTAGATGGCCGGGCACGGGTCTGAAGCCTCCGTTGTGGCTCCACGTTCGCCACGGGCACAATCCCTCGTTCCTCGGGGCTGATTGTGGACCTAGAAGCGCCCGGAAAGGACAACGATATCCTGTTGGTGGACCACCGTGGGGACGAACTCGTCGCCATACCACCAGGTCACGGTCTGTTGGTTGTTCGTGTCCGTCCAAACCGCGTGGAACCTGTTGTCGGAACCCGCCGCTAAGCCCGTGTAATCGCCAATGAAACCGCCGCCAAAGTGGTACCGAGAGTTGATCGGGTGTGTGGTGACCCTCATGATCACGCCGTTGCGGACGTTCCTGACGAAGTAGTCGAGCCTCGCGTTGTTCACAAAGGGACCCAGCTCCAGGCAGTTGATTCGCCCCCTCGAGGTGGGGCTGTCGGGCCTCCGGCATGTCTGCCAGGGCGAGACCACGTCCGCGGCGTATGCCGACATGTACACGCGGCTCGAGGGGCGATCATCCTGAGAATGCCGCCCCTCCTCGTCGTGATCCTCCCTATCGGGGCGGGGCGAGGCGATCGCGGGCCAGAACGTGTCAACGCGGCGCGGAGCCGGGGCGTTGAGGACGCTGCCATCCGGTTGGGTGACGGGATAGGGGCCCTCTACCCGGCGGTTCGACGCGTCCACGGAAGGAAGGATCGGGACCGGTGTAGTGAACGTCCCGCGATGATCTCCATCCTCGCGCTCGTCGTCCTCACCCCTCGTGAGCTTGCTCCAGACCGCTGCGGAGTGGCAGTTGGCATACACGGAGGCGGTGCCGGAAATCCAGGACGCGCACACAGGGTCGGCGGTGTACCGGGAAGCCGTGTTTCGGACCTCGGAGGACCACGCGACGAACACCGTCCCATCCGGCGCGACATCGGCCGCAGGGAAGCTGTTCACGCGGAACACCGTATTTGCGGGGGGAATGATGTCGACAACAGGAGCGATGGCGACGGGTTTGCTCCACTTCTTTCCGCCGTTCCCGGATTTGACCATCCAAATGCTGTTGAACTCGTCTCCGGCCCGTGAGCCCTCCCAGAAGACGAACACCGTGCCGTCCGGCCCTACGACCACCCGCGAGCCCTGATCAAAGATCACGTCCCGGACGATTAGCCGGGGGTCGCTGAACGTGGCGCCGCCATCCTTCGAGGAGGCAAAGGCGATCGGAGATTCGATGTACGCTCCGGTCGAGGGGTCGAAGACGAAGCGGGTCCACGTCACGTAAACGCGATCCTGGAACGGACTCCCGTGGTTCGAATCTGCGGCGATCCATTCCTTGTCGTTGAGGATCGCGGGATCGGTCGTCTGACCGATGAAGGTGGGCGGTCCCCATCGCAGGGCCCCGTGCTTGGCAAACGTGCCTCGGTTTACGGCGACTGTGTTCGGGGGCGCGGTGCGGTCGAATCCCAGCCCCGCGAAGTAGACCTTTCCGCGGCTGTCGAAGGCGAGGGCGGAGTCACCCCCCGCATCGTACTGCCCCCCACTCAGGCGCGTCACGCCGGGAATCAGGGTACCGAGGTGGTCTGGGTCCGTGGCGACGCAGCACCATGTGGCCCCGCCATCGTTCGAAAAGTAGGTGCCCGAATATCCGTCCCCGAGGGCGCTACAGGGTACGCCCTGGATTTCGCACGACCACGTTCGGGACACGTAGTCATTGGCGCCCACGACGATGCGGTTGGGACGATTGGGATCCACGGCGATCGCGGGCTCGTTCTGAGAGGCGGCGTGGATGTCCTGATTGACCGTTACCGCGGGAGACACCACGGACGTGCCATCGAGGGGACTCGACAGAACGTGCGCGGGCGTGATCCCCGCCGTGGGGGTGGGATCCGGGGCCGCAGGGATCCCATCCGCCTCGCGCTCGATGATGCTCGAAACGCGGAGGGGAAGAGGTGCGGTGGCGATCAGGGAAGCAACCTTGCCCGAAAGCGTGGTGATGTCAAACGTGGGCCGAGACAACGAATTCGCGGACGCGGCAGACACCGGGGCTCCGGTGGCGATCACAAGGACCCCCAACACGAGAAGAACCAGCGCGGGAATTATCCGCATGACATTCCCCCAACTCCGCGCCGGGCATCCGCCCTACCGCATTTAAGTCTGTGGTAGATCCTCATCGGACCTACGAATGAGGAGTCAGCCGAGGCGGATCGACGTGTCGCACCTTCCGCACAAGGAAATGGTACAGGTTTCCCTCCCTTCGGGAATCGACCACGGGCTGTCCCCTCTCCGTGGACCACCGGTCCATTTCGATTGGGGCTGTCCAGTCGTCCGACACGATGTGGACGACGTCGCCGACCTCGATTTTCTCGAACAGCTCGTTCAGTTTCACGAGGACCGCCGCGCACTCTGTCCCAATCTCATACATCTCGTAGTCCGGGAAGGCCGCGAAGCAGCGCACGTGGAGGGCCCCAATCTGGGCTTCGAGGAATCCCCTCGCGGCGGCTGCCGACAGGAGGGTTTCTCTGTCCGCGGGCCGCTGCGTCGGCCGGAGGCGGGCGAACCATCCTTCCCGGTACGGTGCTTCCGAGAGGAGCCTCGGTTGCCGAAGGACCCTATTGTTCACGTCGATGAGGACTCCGGAGACGGGCGACTTCAACAGCCCGAAGTACCTCCCGCTCTCAATCGTTCCGATCGCGCGCCCACGGGAATACTCCTGGCCGAACGGCTTGGCGGTGAGCCTCGTGAGCTTGCCGGCGACCGCCGCGTGAATTGCAGTGACCCCGACGACGACCTCGTCGTCGCTCGGCCGGGCCCACATCAGGCCCTCCGAGTCATACAGGAGCTCGTCGGGGAATTCGCACTCTTCGATCTTCGTGGTTGTTCCCGCCGAGAAAGACGGAATCGGGTTACGTAGTTTGCGGGAGTCCTCGCTCACGCCGTGGGAGCGAGAAGGACGGACCGCTGATGCTCGAGGTGGCCCTTGTAGGCGTCGATCCGGCGGACCAGCTCCTTGATTTCCGGGGTCTCGCCGAGGTTGAGGGCGTCCCGCCGCAAGGCGTCCAAAGTGCCGTCCACAGCGTCGAGCACGCGGAGGGCGTCGTTCCTCTCGAGGGCGTCGATTGTGTCTTCGAGCTGGCGGGTCATCGTGCCACCGCGCGGCGCACGTTGGTCCCGGTATTTATGCGTCGCGGCCGGAATTATTCCTTTCCGCTGCCCGCGGGGATCGCAGGATCATTAGGAGAGTGAGGAAGAGAGCGGCCTCGATTCCCTTGATGGCGAGCCCGATCGGCTCTACGGGTTGACCGTCCCGGGACGCCGCGTAGGCGAGGATCAGGGCAAGTGCGTAGAACATCAGGAGGGGGTCGAAGAGCGTCTTGCGAAGAAGCACGAGCGCCGCGAATGCGAAGTACCCTGTCCCGATTGCAAGGAACAGAGGGCCGGCGGTGGACTCTCCAGGGATTAGGTTCACCGCCCCGAGGATGCCGTGGCCGGCTCCCGCGGCGGCCGCCAACGCACCGGCGAGGATGCGGAGCGACCGCTCACGCGGCGGGAGTTCCAACCGTCTTCCCCCGCCCCGAGAACCAGAGGTACCCCGCCGCAAGGATCAGGACAATCCCGACGACCGCGTGCGCGAGGTGGCTCTTTCCCAGCCCGATCGCTTCGTGATTGGCGGGCCACGGGGCCATGTGGAAGATGAGGAGGTAAATCCCCGCCACGACGAGCACAACGATCAGGATCCATCGAATCAGGGGG
>VBML01000140.1 GCA_005878915.1 Methanobacteriota archaeon
GATGCCCGATGTCCTGCGCTTAGGGCAAGGGGAACCCGTGCGAGCCCGTGTCGCGGTCGTGGGCTGCGGCGGGGCGGGCTGCAATATCCTTCAGCAGGTCCCCGCGGACCTCGGCGTAACGCGAGTCGCTCTGAATGACGCCCCGCATCGCTCGATGGCGGGCATTCCCTCGAGGCTGATCCTTCCGAACGCGTCGCTCGAGGGCCTCGCATCCCTCGACGAGGCCGCGGTGAAACAGCTCTCATCCCCGGAGGAGAAGGCGATTTCGGGTCCGATCCTAAACCACGATCTCGTCGTCGCGATCGCGGGCCTCGGCGGGGAGACAGGGGGTCCCGCCGCGGCCCTCATCGGCCGCGTTGCGAGGATCGTGGGCTCGCGCTCCCTCGCCTTCGTGACCCAGCCCTTCACCGCGGAAGGCGTGAACCGTCGCTCCGCCGCCGAGCGCTCTCTGGCCGTGCTCCAGCGGAAGGTCGACGGCATCGTCTCGTTCCCGAACGACGAACTCCTGAGGCTCGCCCCAAAGCTCCCTCTTCTCCAGGCGTTCCAGGTCCTCGGGGCGATCATGGTACGCCCCCTCGCAGATCTGGCGCGGTCGATGACGCGGACGGACGCCGCGACGCTCTGCGACGTGGTGCGCGGCGTGTCGCGTTGGCGATTCGGCGGGGGCGGTGGACGGGGCAAGCACCGCGCGTTCGAGGCGGTGGAGGAGGCGCTCGCCTCCCCCTGGCTTCCAGAGAACCGTGATTCCCTCCGACGGCTAGTCGTCGTCTTCGGCGCTGCGGACTCCGGGGACGCGCTCGCGGAGGAGATCGTGCACGAAATCCGCCTCGCTGTCCCCTCCGCGTCGCTCCTTATCGGCTCGTACTCCGAACCTGCACTCGAGGACCGCCTCCGGCTCAGCCTGCTCGCGGGTTCGTGATCTAGAGCCAAGAGCAGCGCAAGGTTGCCCGATGGGACCGTCCGGCAAGTCAGGGATCAGCTGGCGAGGCTTAGCGACAAGATTCGCCGCTCGATTATCAAGCGGTCCACGGCACGAATCTGAAGGATTGCCGTGTTGCCGATGCGGGAGGCGATGAACTGCATTCCCCCCAAGGAGGCGGCGGTCCGGTTCAGCCACGCGCCCCATGCGCTCGCCTCGGAACTCGTCACCTCGATGGAAATGCCATCTTCCCAGTTCACCCACTGCGTGAGGCGACAAGCGATGATGAGGATGCTGTCCGTCGTCGCGTCCGCGAGCCAGTGCTGCATCGTACCGTTGACGGCCGCCTGCTGCGCTGAAGCGATCGCTGCGGACAACTTGAGGGACGCCGTGTCCACATCCTTTTTCGCACCCGTCAGGTTCCCAACGTTGGACTTCGACTGACCGTTCGTGAGCGCGGTCTTCGCGAGGTTGAGCTGTGCCTTCACGGCGTCTCTCGCGGTAACGTTCGCCGCGCCCTGGGTGGTCCAGTAATCGAGGTTGTTGCTCTGCGCCGTTATGAGGTTCTTGACATCGGTCAGGTTCACCTTCACGATGTTGATTTCCTGGAGGTCCCGGCTCTCCGGCAGGAGGGAGAGGAGCTGGGTGTCCGCGCCATCAACCTTGAAGTCTTGGCCCGTAAGGGCAACGAGATGCAGGGTGAGTGCCCCGGAGGCCGCGGTGGCGGAGGTCTTCTGCCATCCGACGGCCGGCCCGTCGACGAGGCCCGTCCCGTCCGACTGCCGGCGAACGACGCCACCCGCTTCGTACGTGAGCGTTTGCGACGGGAACTCCCGGTTGCGGAGCTCTAGGGAGAGGCGTCCCCCGCCCACGTCGGACGTCGTCAGGTCGCCGCACGCAAAGGTGCCGATGAAGTGCCGCGAGATTTCGAAGTAGATCCAGCGGATCGCCGATGCGTTCGATGCGAAGTAGAACGTCCCGCCGGTCACGCTGGCGATGTACCGGAGCATCGGCTCGTCGATGGTGCTCCCGAGGCCAATCGTGTAGATGACGATCCCGTTGTCCCGGGCCCGCCGGGCCTGCGCCTGCGCGAGGGTGTCGCCGCCTTGCTGGTTCGGGCAGCACGTGTTCTGCCCGTCCGTCAGGAGGATGATCACGCGGGCCCGCGTCGGGTCGCCGTACCCGAGGAGTTCGTTCACCGCGACCTGCAGCGCCGCCCCGTAGTTCGTGCTCCCACTCGCATCGATTGTGTCGACGTCCGTCTTCGCTTCCTCGAAGTTCGGGAAGCAGTTGTGGGAGACCGTGGTCAGGTGGTGCTGGGCACCCCCGACGTTCTCCTTCGTCAGGTGCGCGTCGTTATCGAAGTCGACGATGGCGACATGGTCCGGGCACTGGAGGCGGCCGATGTATTCCTTCGCCCCCGAGAGCCGGAGCTTCTGGGGATCATTCTGGTTCATCGACCCGGAGCTGTCGATTGCGAGGATGATGTCCTGGTCAATGTGCGAGATGGCCTGGCTGTTGAAGTGGGGGACGAACTGGAAGAGGACGTTGGCCCCGCCGGAGCTGGAATCGAACGCGAGCGTCCCCGTGCTGGGGGCTTGGAGGGGGGAAACGCCCTGGGTCCCGAGGGGGATCGGCACCGTCGTCGCGGGCATGATCGTGTTCGGGCCCGTGGCGAAGACAGGGCCCTGCGAGAGCCCCCGGATCTGCTCGAAACTCGTAATCGCCGTCTCCGTCGTTGCGAACTCCGCGTCATTCTGTTGGCGGGGAAGGATGTCCACCAGGGCGATGGACATGAAGAGGAGGATGACGAGCAGGGACATCATCGTGGCGACGGTGGATGCGACGCCTGAGTCGTCCCTTCTCAGGCTAAGGACCATAAGTAGTGATTGAGAAGTCCCACGGGCCACTTAAAGCTTCCCGCGCGAAAGACATTCGATGATTCTCCATTGGGAACCCGCCACCATCTCAACTCGAGTGTGGCGCGGGGAATCCGGCGGGTACGGCCGCGGCGGCCCGACTAGTGTTCGTGGGCGTGCGCGTGCTCCCCGGACTCGTCGGGGGCCCCCTCGCCCTTCTTGTTGAACGACTGGCCGCATCCGCACGTGGACCAGTTGTTCGGGTTGCTGATGGTGAACCCGCTGCCCGCCACCGTCT
Source organism: Methanobacteriota archaeon (assembly GCA_005878915.1). GTDB lineage: Archaea > Thermoplasmatota > Thermoplasmata > RBG-16-68-12 > RBG-16-68-12 > EA-19. The sequence goes on from VBML01000140.1 coordinate 3,077, forward strand.
CGACGTAGTCGACGCTGGACCCGTCGATGAACTCCTTCGAGTTCGTGTCGACGACGACGCGGATCCCGTTGTTCTTGAGGACCTCGTCGCCCTCGTGGACCTTCTTGTCGAGGGCCATTCCGTAGCGGAACCCGGAGCACCCGCCGCCGGTCACATAGACCCGGAGGTACGTGTCCTCGACGTTGCCGACCCCGTCCCGCTCGATGAGCTCCTTCAGTTTCTTCGTTGCGGTCTCGGATAGGGCTAGCTGCATCATCGTGTTCACCTGCATCCGGAATCATCCCCCCGCTTTATATAAGGATTTTGCGGCGATAATCGGACACGACACATCGCGTCAGCCGAGGCGTTTCGCGAGGTACATGCGTTCCGCCGCGTACCCCTCTTTCTCGTAGAGACCCCGTGCCGGGCGATTCGGTTCGGCGACCTCGAGCTTGATCTTGCGGTATCCGCGGGCCTTCGCCCATCGCTCCGCTTCCATGAGCAGGAACCGCCCGACGCCATCCCGGCGGTGCTCCGGCGCGACCCAGATATCGTACACGAAGCCCACGACGTGCGGGGAGAAGAACGGCCGCAGTTCCCCAACGATGACGTATCCGAGGAACCGGCCCGCCTCGTCCTCAGCGACGAACCGCTCTCCCTGCCGGCCCTCGACGAACGGCCGCGCGTATTCGCGGAACTCCGCCTCGAACGTCCGCCGGTCGAGGGCGGCCTTCTCGTCCTCCGGGACGTCCGTCCACACCGTCTCCATCGTGGCTTTCCAGATCGTCGCCTCGTCGGCTTTCGTGGCGGGTCGCAGACGGTACGTCATCGCCGGGCCACCCCGCCGGGCTATGGCGGCTCGCCGTATGGCCCTTCCTTCTTCGGCGCCTGCACGGGTTCCATGTACAGGCGGCCCGAGACAACCCGTCCGTTCCAGATCCGAAAGAGGGTCACGCCCTTGTAGTCGAACTTCGTCCCGTCTCCCCGCACCCCGTGCCACCACCACTCCGTCCACGCGGTATCCCCTTCCACGGCGGTCATGATGATGTCCGCTCGGAGGTTCGGGACGCGGTTGAAGATCGTGGACCAGTTCTTGCGGACCTGCTCCCGTCCCGAGAAGGTGCGATCGGGGTGGGCGGGCTGTTCGCTCTCGTACTCGGGGTCGACGAGGGCGAGGAGGCCCTCGATGTCGTGCGCGTTCAGCGCCCGCCGGACTTTCTCGACGAGGGTCCGCGCATCGGCCGCGGTCGACGGCGCGGCCCGCATGCCCGCCCCCGGGCGCCACTTCGTTGCCCCGTGCCGCCGGAGCATCTCCACGATCTCGGTGAGCCCCTTCTCCGTCGCGATGTCGAGGGCGCCCTTTCCCTCCGCGGACCCGAGCCTCGGATCGGCGCCGTGGTCGATTAGCAGGCGGACGAGGCCGGCATCGCCGTGCATCGTGGCGACGACGATGGGCGTCAGGCCCCCCTCGTAGACGTGGTTCGGTTCGGCGCCCCGTTTCAACAGGACTTCCACGATCCCGTGGTGGCGCTGGGAGACGGCCCCCGTCAGTGGCGTGAAGCCCGTCGTCGGGGCGGAGAAGTTCACGTCCGCGCCCTTCGACAGGAGGTACTCGACGATATCCTGGTGGCCGAGGTACGCGGCCAAGCCCATCGGCGGGAACCCTTCCGCGGAGAGCCCGTTCACGAGGGACACGTCCCGCTCCACGAGCTCTCGCACGCGGTCGAGCCGGCCCGTGGCGGCGGCATCGTGGATATCGAGGGTCGCGCCGAGGGCGATCAGGTTCGCCGCGGCGAGCTTCTGTCCCGAGTAGATCGCGACGAGGATTGGCGAGAGGCCCCGCTTCGTGCGGGAGCCGAGGAGGGTGGGGTTCGCCCTCACGAGTTCGCGCACCTTCGCGACATCCCCTCGCTTCACGGCGTCGATGAAGTCCGGGGGCGCCTCGGCCAGCGGTTCCCCCATTCCTTCCCCGATTGCCCCCTCCAGGCTTTATCCTTGCTACTGCGGCTCACGGTTCGCGGGCGTTGTTCTCAAGAACGAGAGGTGAGGGGAATGCGGGTATTGGGTTTGGACCTCGTCACCGGTCGGACCCGCGCTCCCGGAGGAGGTTGGCGATGTCCGGATGGCCCTTTTCCACGGCGCCGTCGAGTGCCGTCTTCCCCTCATCGTCCTTCGCCATCACGTCCGCGCCGTGGTCGAGCAGCAGCCTCGTGATCTCCCGGTTCCCGTTCATCGCCGCCTTATGGAGGGGCGTGTAGCCACCGGCGCTCCGGACGTTCGGGGACGCGTGCGCGTTCACGAGGACCGTCACGACCTCCACGTGGTTGCCCGCGACGGCGGCGTCTAGAGCCGTGTTCGCGAACCGGCTCCGATCCACGGTGTCCACCTCGGCGCCCCTCGCGAGGAGGACCTGGACCGCGGCCTTGTGGCCGAAGAACGCGGAGAGCCCGAGGGGCGTGAACCCGTCGTGGTTCGTGGCGTTCACGAGATCCGGTTCCTCGTCCAGGATATGCTGGAGCCGCCGGGCGTCCCCGACCGCGGACGCCTCGTATATCGTCATCTGCGGGAACCGCGGGAGCAGAGCCTTCACCACGTCCTTGGCTCCATAGTACACGGCGGTCTGGAGGAGGGATCCCTCGGCCGTCTTCGTGAGGACCAGGCTCGAGTCCTTCGAGAGGAACTCCTTCACCTTCGCCACGTCGTTCTTCTTCACCGCCTGGATGAGATCCTCCGCGTCGCCCATGTGCGTGCCTCGGGATGTCGGGCAGGGAACGGAAGGGCTTGAGGTTTTCTGGGGCGGAGCGTCGGGCCCTACCCGGGTGGTCGCCCGCGGGACTCTAGAAGGTCTGAGTACGAGGAGGCCATGAGGTCCTCGTCCGGGATCTGGAGATACCTCCTCAGCGCCTCGAGTTCCGCCTTCGCGGCCTCCTGCCCGCTCTCGTCGGCCAGGACCTTCTCAAACTCCACGAACTTCCCGAGCCTCGGCACTGTGTCGAGATGGATTTGAATTCCGTGATAGCGATAAATCTCCCGCGTCTTCCGCACCTCCGCCTGCACCGGGAACGTTCGTCGGAGGATTTCCACGACCGCCGTCGCATCCGGAAGCGATGCCAGGATCACGAGGCTCTCCTTGATTCCTCCCACGTCGGGGCGCTCGTAGTACACGAGCTCGCCACCCGCGTGGCCCTCGACGATGCGGACCTTCATCCGGCGTTCCCCGAGCGAGAAGTACGTATCGACTTGGCGGTACGACCCAAGTCGCTCCCCGCCCGTGAGAAGGGCGCGGGCCTTCCCGAGGTCCTCGTATCGAGCCTTCAGCTCGACGAGATGACGTGCGGCGCTGGGCACGGCGGGGAGGAGCCGAGAGTCCACCAATAAGGTTCGCAGTACGCCCCCGAACCCCACAAACAGCTTATCGCAGGTAGACCGTGATGCGGGCCGATGTCGACAGTCGACGACTTCCGAGGAATCTACCGGTACAACTGGCGCGTCCTGCGCGACTACTGCGACGCCTTGTCGAGACTACCGCCGGCGGCGCTCCTGCAGGATCGGGAAGCGACGTACCACTCGATGAAGAACATCTTCTTCCACGTCCTCACCGTCCATGACGGCTGGCTGAACGTGACGGCCCAGGGCAGGTCCGCCGATCCGCAAATGCGCGAGGTCGACGAGTTCGATGACATCAAGACGATGCCGCCCCTCCAGGCGTACATGGAGAAGATCATCGCGATGGAGGACCGGTTCCTGGAGTCCCTAGGCAACTCCGACCTGGAGCGTCCGATTCAGCCGTCGTGGAAGCGGCGGCCCCATGCCCTCCGGGACGCCCTCATGCAGGTCACGCTCGAGCAGGCCCACCACTTCGGAGAATTGATCGCGCTCTTTTGGCAGCAGGACATCGAACCTCCGGAGATCACGTGGGTCGATGTCCGTATGGCCATCGGGGGGGAGACGGGGCCCTCCTAGAGCTGGTCGGTCCGCGTCCATCCGATCGTCGCTTCAAGGTCAGGGAAACGGACTCTTCGCGGGGCCCTCCTCGCGGTCCGTCCGTTCCCCCTGAAGTCCGTACAGCTTGTCGCGGTTCGCCTCGAGCTGGTCCACGGCCTTCCCTAGGAATTCCGCGGCGGTGACGACGCGGATGTCGTGCTCCTCGCCCGCCTTGAGGACCGGCGCCATCCGCTCACGCCAGTGGCGGTCTCGCAGCGCGTGGTGGTCGACGATCAGCGTGCGGATGCTCGTGCTCCGGAGGACCCGAGTGAGGTTCGCAAGCGATCGCTTCGTCATCTCCTCGGGATAGTTCTCCGGCATGTGGGTCATCGGGCCATCAGTGTAGAGGACCGTCGGATCGGAATCGAGGATGAACGCGAGTTGTTCCTTCAGCGGCGGGCCCAGGACGTCGGACGTGTGGACGAACGTCTCGCTGCCGTGGGCGATGCGGGTCATTACCACATACCCGAGCTCGTCGTTGTGCCCATGGGGGACCGCGGGGCTGAACACGATCTCCGTCCCGCCGACATCGAGCGCGTTGCCGTCGGAGACCTGGATCTCCTTCGGGTATTTCTTGAGGAGGCGCACGAACGCAGCGGCCCGCTCCCGCTGGCTCCGGTTGATGTGGAACTTCCCGTCCTTCAGGAACGCCCGCTTCCCCTTGTAAATCGAGGGCGCGTCCGGGTTATGATGGTCGAAGTGGTAGTGACTCACGGTCAAGATGTCCGCCTTCTTCGCGGCGTCCCGAATCACCCGCCAGAGGGTCCGCATCCGATCCTCCTCGACCTCGTGCGGAGGGAGGTCGTACCGGTACGGTCCGAGGCGGACGCTGGGGTCGATCAGCACCCTGACGTCCGGCGTCTCCACGAGCGTTGCCATCGACCGGGCCCCGAGAGAGTCCGCGGCAAGCGGGACAATCCTCACCGGAACGTGGCCTCCGCGAACGCCTGCCTCTTGACCCGCCGGAGCCCGAGGGAGTCCATCAGGCGGAGGGAAGGTGCGTTGTCTTCGTATACGTGACACGCGGGAGTTTTTCCCCGCCGGAAGATCTCCTTCGCGAGGGCGCAGGACAGGGACCGCGCGTACCCGCGGCCGCGATAGGCGTCGAGCACGT
>VBML01000141.1 GCA_005878915.1 Methanobacteriota archaeon
ACCCCCCGAAGATAACCCGCACGACGAGGAAGGAGAGGACGATCCAGATCACGACGTTGGCCCCGATGACGACGGCGCTTGGCGGGGGATGCCCACGGATCCGGAAGAGGGGGACCTTCGCCGTGAGCGAGAACCACGTCACGGTATGGAGGACCGCGAACGCGAGGATGATGACATTCAGGACGACCATCGGTCGTGAGTACCACACTTGGAGGAACGCGTCGTAGGCGTCGGGCCCGCCCCGCAGGGCCCAGAGCTGCCAAAGCACGAGGAACGAATACGCGACGACGAAGGCGCCGGACAACTCGCGGAACTGGAACAGAAGGTACCGCGGGTTCTTCGTCCACCATAACGCGGAGCGTCGCGGGACGTACGCCTTTCGGACGGTGGTGGCCATCGCGTCACCTCGTGGCGAGCGGGAGGAGCATCGACTTCATCAGTCGCGTGGCGGCGCGGGCCTTGAGTTGCTGGATCGCGCCTGCGGGATCCACGTCCTTCGGGCACACGACACTGCACTCGCCGACGAACGTGCACTGCCAGACCCCGTGCTCCGTCGCGATCGCGGCGAGACGGGCCGCGGAGCCCTGGTCGCGGGAATCCAGCTCGTACCGGAGGGCGAGGGCGGACGCGGCGGGACCCAGGAAGCGTGGATCGTGCCCGTACACGGGGCAGGCCGCATAGCACAGCATGCAGTTGATGCACTGGCTCTGTTGGCGGTACATGTCCAGCTGTTCCGGGGTCTGTCGATACTCCCCGCGTTCGATCGGCTTATCCTCGTCGCGGACGATGAAGGGGTCCACGGACGCGAGCTTCTCCATGAACGGCTCGATGTCCACGACAAGGTCCTTGAGGACCGCGAAGTTCTCGAGGGGTTCGACGGTGATCGGGCTTCGCTTCACGTCCTTCAGATACACGGCGCAGGTGAGCTTCGGCGTTCCTGCGACGTTCGCGCCGCACGACCCGCAGATCCCCATCCGGCAGGACCATCGGTACGCCAGCGTCGGGTCGATGCGCTCCTTGATGTAGTTCAGGGCGTCGAGGACGACCATGTCCTCGCGGTATGGGATCGTGAATTCCTGGTAGAACGGCTCATCGGATCGCTCCGGGCGATACCGCCCGATTCGCAGCTTGATCGTCTTCGATGTTCCAGTTGTTCGAGGGGCCGGTTTCGCGCTCGCCGTCGCAGCACCCGCCCTCGCTCCTGTCGCCATCAGTACACCCTCGCCGCGGGCTGCCACTTCGTGATCCGCACCGGTAGCCCGTCGAACTGCGGACCCGTCGCACTTCGGAGAGCCATGGAGTGCGTGAGATAGTTTGCGTCGTCGCGCTTCGGGAAGTCCGTGCGGGAATGAGCGCCGCGCGACTCCTTGCGGAGGAGGGCGGCCTTCGCAATCACCTCGGCGAGCTCGAGCATGTAGTCGAGCTCCAGCGTCGCCGTGAGCTCGGTGTTGAAGAACGGGTCCTTGTCCCGGACCCCGACCCGGTCCCACCGCCACTGGAGGTCGCGCAGGTGGGAGACGGCCTTCTCGAGGACCTCCCCGCTGCGGTAGATCCCCACGCTCTCGTCCATCGTGTGCTGCATGTCCCTCCGCACGTCCGCGAGGTTTTCCCCGCCCTCGCGCTTCAACAGCCCATCGAACACTCGCGACTCCTCTGCTTTCACAAGCGCGCTGACCGGGTTCGAACCGACGGGCGGCCGGGTCATCGCAAACGAAGCCGCGGACCGTCCCGCCTCGGCACCGAAGACGAGACACTCGCTGAGGGAGTTGGACCCGAGGCGGTTCGCGCCGTTGATCGAGACGCATGCCGCCTCGCCCGCCGCGTACAGTCCCGCCACGCCCGTGAAGCCGGTGATGTCCGTGTGGACCCCGCCCATGATGTAGTGCTGGCCGGGCCGCACGGGGATCAGCTCGTGCACCGGGTCGATGCCCGCGTACTCCTCCGCGAGCTCCCGGACCATCGGGAGCTTCTTGTCGATGACCTCCTCGCCGAGATGTCGCAGGTCGAGGCCGACGTGCGGTCCATACGGTCCCTCGAATCCCCGCCCCTCCCGGATCTCCTGGATGATCGATCGCGACAGAATGTCCCGCGGGCCGAGCTCCATCTTCTCGGGGACGTACTTCTTGAGGAACCGCTCGCCCTTGCTGTTGACCAAGTACCCGCCTTCGCCGCGGGCCGCCTCGGTGATCAGGATCCCCGTCCCGGGGAGGCACGTCGGGTGGAACTGGAGGAACTCCATGTCCTTCAGCGCGGCGCCCGCGCGATACGCGAGGGCCATGCCGTCCCCCGTCTTGATCGCCCCGTTCGTGGTGAACTCGTAGACGCGGCCGGCCCCGCCCGTGGCGATGATCACCGCCTTCGCGCTGATCGCCTTGATGGCCCCGCTCTTGAGCTCGAGTGCCGCCACGCCCACGACCTTCCCGCCCTCGACGAGAATCTGCGTGACGAACCACTCGTCGAGGCGTTCGATGCTCTCGTACTTCAGGGACGTCTGGAACAAGGTGTGGAGCATGTGGAAGCCGACCTTGTCCGCCGCGAACGCGGTCCGTTTCACGCTCATCCCGCCGAACGCCCGCACCGCGACGTGGCCGTCAGGATCGCGGCTCCAGGGACACCCCCAGTGCTCCATCTGGACGATTTCGCCGGGGGCCCTCCGGACGAAGAACTCCACCGCGTCCTGGTCCGCGAGGAAGTCGGAGCCCTTCACCGTGTCGAACCCATGGGAATCGAAGGAGTCGTAGTCCCGGAGAACCGCCGCCGTGCCGCCTTCCGCGGACACGGTGTGACTCCGCATCGGGTAGACCTTCGATACGACGACGATGCGTAGGGAACGGCTCGTCTCCGCGGCTGCGATCGCCGCGCGAAGGCCGGCGGCCCCTCCCCCCACGATCGCGATGTCGTAGGCGAGGCGCTCCATTGGCGCGGGCAGAATGGGGGCCACTATTAAGTCTTTGGAACGGGCTGTATCGACGATAATTTGAGGGGGGAAATTCACTCTTCCTCAGGGGGGAGCCGCTGCCGCCGACGAACGTCGCGCCCCAGTTTGAAATTGAAGAGAATTGCGGCCGCCGCAGCGAGCCCGGCGAGGCCGAACGTGACCTCCACCACGGGGAATCCCGCGGGCGGCCGAGGAGGCGGAACGCTTCGGCCGGTGGTGATGACGCGGAGGGTGCCGGTGATCCCCGCCCCCAGGTCGCCGTACATAGCGGACGTGGTGGTCCGGTTCAAGATGATTGTCGTTGTGTAATTTCCTCCGGCAGCGATCGACTGGGCGAAGGTGTACGGCGGCCCGATCGAGAACGAGTGCGCGGAAAGCCCATCGTTCTGTATCATCAAGCTCAAACGAGATCCCAAACTCGCCTCGATCTGGGAGGGGGTGATTGAGGTGTCGGTGATGATAACATTCGCGTCCACGGGCCCTGTGACGTTTAGCAGCCCTTCCATCCCCTTTGGTCGATGACCCGAGATGTTGCACCAGAAAGCATACTGGCCGGGGGCGCCCGTGTTGAAATTGAAGAAAGCCGGTTGGCCCTTCTTTGCCTCCTGGACAGGGCCTAGGAGGCCAATCGGCCTCGTCGCAATCTCGAACTGGTGGATCGCCGATTCGTTGTTCCAGACCCGCAATGTCACGTTGAAGTTCGAGCCGATGGTAATCGCGCACGGCTCAATAGACCAATCCAGATTCGGGTAGCAGCTCCCCGGACTCTCCTTGAACGCAAGGTCGACGATCGTGTATTTGGGTGTGCCGAGCCCTGGCTGAGTCGCACTCGGTGGCGGTCCATAGGGGATGGTCTGTGTTCCCGGGGGGAACACGACGACCTCGCCGTGCATTTGAGAATGGCCGAGGCCGCAGAACTCCGCGCATTGCACAGTATACGTGCCAGGCCGGGTCGCCTGTACCCAGAAGATGTTAATCCTCCCTGGGATCGCGTCGATTTTGATTCCGAGGTCGGGCACGTAGAATGCGTGGTTCACGTCGTCAGAGTGAACACGTAGTAGGAAAGTGAGGCCTTGCTGGATGTACATCGTCCTGGACGAGTCGGGAACCGTTACGGTCGTGTTATTCGCGGCGAAAGTGTAATTTGGGTAGCGGAACCGCCATGCCCACTGTGCCCCGATCACATCGATTGTAGCGTCGACGTGTGCGGGCCGCTCGATGAACGGGATTGCCACCCACGTGACGGCCACGACCGCGGCGAGGATGAGCACGGGCCCCACCGTCCAGCCGATTTCGAGCCGCCGATCGTGGGTCCGCGGGCGCCCCTTCGGAGCTCTCCAGCTGGGTGAGTCCCTGTACCACCGGACTGCGGCGAGGATGATGACATGGACGAGCACGCCGATGATCAGGGCGAAGACAAGAATGATGAAAAAGAGCTCCAGGATTCGCTGCTGCACGGGGGATGCGGCATCCGCGGCCGCAACCGCGGGGGCGAGACCCAGGGCCGCAAGGATCACCGGGAGGGCGACGA
>VBML01000142.1 GCA_005878915.1 Methanobacteriota archaeon
ACCGCGACGCCCTCCGCTTTCGCAATCTGACGGAGGATCAGTTTCGCGCTCGACGGGTGGATGGACTTGAACTTGATCGTCCGGCACAAGCTCCGAATCGATGAGGACCTTCGCGTGAGCTCATAATAGTCGTTCGCGATGAGGACGATCGGCTGACCCGATCGGCGAATCGTGTCGACGATGGCTCCGATGCCGCCCGTGTCCTGGCGGCCGATCAGGTTGTCCGCCTCGTCGAGGAGCACGAGCTTGCGCCCCCCCGCGGCCGCCGTCAGGAACTCGCCGCTGTCGGAGAACGTTTGCGCGGTCGCTCCACGAAGCGCGATCTGGCGGACTGATTCCGCGTTCCGCCGGTCGGACGCGTTCATCTCGACGACCGTCCACCCCATGTCGTTCGCGAGGGCGATCGCCGCGCTCGTCTTCCCCGTCCCCGGAGGGCCTGCGAGGATCACCGCGCGTCGGTCGGGCCTTCCTTTCTCCCAGGATCGCGCCCATCTCTCCAGGTCAGCGACGGCCGTCGGGTTTCCGACAACATCGCGAAGGGACTTCGGGCGGTACTTCTCCGCCCACGTCGTCATCGAGACGGCAAGGACGTTCCCGCCAAAAAGCCCTCACGGGGGGCTGCGAAAGTGAGGCCAAAGGTCGGATTATATGTCTATGCTATACAAAGATATCTCGAATAGGCTCATCCGCGCAAAAATATCCAGACGAGCTAGAAAGACACGGAAACCTCTTTCGGGCCTATTCCACCTGGGTTTTTTCATACAACTCGCAGAGCTCTTCGAGGAACTCGTCGTACGTCCGTCGGAACTTGAGTCGGTAGAGCCGATCCCTCGTCTCGGTCCGCAACTGAATCGATGTGATCTCTACTTTCTTCGACGGCATGGGCAATCATCCTTCGGTTCTATACAGACCGATAATCCTATCGATATATATAGAATCTACGACCCTATTGTGCCCCATCGTTCACATAGAGAAATGGTTTGTCCAACCGAGGCCCCGAGGGGGTCTAGTGCGGTTCGGTAGACCGAAGCGTACTGGGCGGAGACGGTCCCGAGGCCCCGTACTCCTCTAGGCGAATCTGGAACCGCCCCGCGGTCTTCTGGTCCGGCCGACGAATGCGTCGCTCCATTTCCCGCTGAACGGTGTTGAACGCGTCCCGCTCGATCAGGGCTTTGTGCGATCCGGATTTCACGCTCCCATTGGCTCGCGTGAGCCCGCAGTACACGGGGTTGCCGAGGATGTTGGCGACGGTCTGACTCGCCCACGTGCGCCCCGTCTTCGTCCGGTGCCCGAGACGGTTCAGCTCCTGGCAGATCTTCGCGATCCCGCGCCCTTCGAGGTAGCGGCGGAAGATGAACCCAACGACCTTCGCTTCTTCATCGTTCACCTGGAGAGCGCCGTCGACGTATCGATATCCAAAGGGGCTCGCATAGTTCAGGAAGGCGCTGAATTTCCTCGGTTCCGTCTCGGCTCGAGCGGGAACGGATCCGCGGACCACCTTGTATCGACGAAGGAGATCGTGCTCGTTGAAGCCCTTCTCCACGCAGAGCCGATGAAGAGCGTCCTCCTCCGTCTCCGCGTCGAAGTGGCGGACGAACTCGCGGACGCTGGAGAACCGCATGAACATCTCCCAGAACAGGAGGGGATCCTCCGGCGCGAGGTCGGCGCAGTGCTCGCACAGGGTCACCCCTTGCGTCCGGATCGATGGGTCCCGCCGCTCGTCGGCGACGACCTCGCGCGTGATCAGGTGCTTCCGCGACCAGCACCGCTCGCACTTTTCCCGCATCGTCTAGCCCCCTGCGGCGACGACTTCCATCGTGGGGAGTGTGTCCGGAGTCCGGACGAGGTGCGGGACGATTACGCGGGACTGCAACGCGGCTTGAGCACGATTGTAAACGTCGCGCGAGACGAGCGCGGCATGGTCCGCAGGGCGCCGGATCCCGTCCCACCGAAGGAACCCCGCGTACAGCGGATTGTGCAAGATGTAGAGGACCCTCGCGTGCGTCCACCGTCCGCCTCGCTTCGCCGGTATCCCACGCCGGTTCAACCCGCTCGAGATTTCCTCCGTCGGTTCCCCCGCGAGACATTGCTCGAACATCTCCTGGACGACCTTGGCCTCCGCGGGCTCCGGAAGCAGGCGCCCGCCACGCAGCTCGTAGCCGAAGGGGATCGCGGACCCGAGCGTCCCCGGGCCGGTCCGCGCCTTCTGACTCATCCCCATGTACACCCGCTCCCCGATCTGCTCCGACTCGAGCTGGGCGATCCTCTGGATGATGTCCATCACGAAGCGCCCCATGGCGGTCGAGGTGTCGAACGACTCCGTCGCACTGACGAAGTTCTTCCCCCACTCCTGGAGGAGTTCCATCATCTCCATGAAGTTCCGGGAGTTGCGGTGGATCCGGTCCATCTTGATGACGAGGAGAGTGTCCCATCCCTCCCGCTCTGCCATCATCCGCTGATACGCGGGCCGCCGTGCGTCCCTCCCGCTGTGGCCATCGTCGACGTAGCATCGCGCGATCGTCCAATCCCGCGCCTTGCAGTACGCTTCGAGCCGGTCCCGCTGCGCGTCGAGGGAAAAGCCTTCCTTCGCCTGATCTTCCGTCGAGACTCGCGTGTAAATGGCGACTCTGGTCGGGGTTCCCATCCCGCCGCGCGTATGCACGGGCGGATTAAAAAGGTGTCGGACGAAAGTCGGACGCGAGGTGGCGCATCGGGCCCCCGTTCGTTCTGGAGCGAGCCGATTTTAATCGGGAAGACTCTATTTTTGTTGACGACGCACACACGGCTGAGAATCGTTACCCAGGCCCATGGGCACTTGAACAGCCCCTCCATCGGCCGAGGCTCTGGATGCAAAAGTAACATCCGAATCGACATCAGCTATACTTGTCTAGCGTCTACCTTGTCGAGCCTCGCAGCGCATCGAGAATCTCCTTTGCTCGATCCATCCTCACCTTGCCTTCCTTCACAAGGGCGTCCGCCACGCGATCGATTTCCTCTCCGACTGCGCCCACCGTGGCGGCGATGTTGCGTGCATGGAGGCCCATATGGCCTCGCTGGATTCCCTCCGTGGTTAGGGCCCTCAGCGCAGCGAAGTTCTGCGCGAGCCCCACCGAGGCGATCACCTCGGCGAGTTCTTGAGCGGTCTTAACCGCGAGGAGCCGCACGCATGCCTTCGCGGTCGGGTGCACCGCGGTCGCGCCGCCAACGAGTCCTACCGCCAGGGGCAGCTCGATCGTTCCTACGAGATCCCCATCCGAGTTCCGCTCCCAGGTCGTGAGCGATTGATACCCGCCGCTCTTCCACGCGGCGTATGCGTGGGCCCCGGCCTCCACGGCCCGGAAGTCGTTCCCGGTTGCGATGACGACGGCGTCGATCCCGTTCATGATCCCCTTGTTGTGGGTCGCGCACCGGAATGGATCCGAGTCCGCGAAGGCGTACGCCTCGAGGATTCCCTCGACGACCTCGGCGCCTCCAATGGCTTCACGACCGTACACCGCACGGGCGCGTGCGAGCCGACGCACCGCGAGGTTCGTGATGATCCGTAGGTAGACCCGCCCACCCGTGAGTTCCTCCAAAA
>VBML01000143.1 GCA_005878915.1 Methanobacteriota archaeon
CGCGCGGTTCGAGGATCTCTATGAGGAGGCCGGGGTCCACGTTCCCTCCAGAGATGACCGCGACCACGGGGGCCTCGAGGGATGCCCGGTGTCGCCGCCACGCAGCAAACGACGCGGCCGCGGCCGGCTCCGCCATCACCCTCGCCTCGATGGCGAGGAGCTTCATCGCTTCCCGGATCTCCGAGTCGGAGACCAGGAGGCACTCATCGAGAGAGCGGCTGAGGAGCGGGACCATGTTTGGCAGCATGATTCCGACGCGGATGCCGTCCGCGATTGTCTCCGGGCGCTCGACATGGAAGCCACGCCCCGTCGCCAGGGCGGTCGGAAGCGTCGCGGCTCCTTCCGCTTGTATACCAAACACCTTTGCCTCGGGATGGCGACCCTTCACTGCGATCGCGATCCCCGCCGCGAGGCCGCCGCCTCCGACGGGCACGAGGACCGTGCGCACGTCGGGGACGTCTTCGATCAGTTCCAGCCCTGCGCTCCCGTTTCCCGCAATCATGGCCGGATGCGCGAACGGATGGAGGAACGTCTCCGGCCAGACTCGCCAGCCCTCCTCCTCGTGAATCCGAATCAGCTCATTGCGGGGAACCTCGATGACGTCTGCCCCTTCCGCTCGGATCGCCGCGACCTTCTGCGGGGCCGCACCCTCCGGGACGCGGACGACACACCGAATGCCGAGCCTGCGGGCGGACCACGCGACGGCGCGCCCGTGGTTTCCCGAACTCAGGGTCGTGACCCCGCGCTGCCGCCCCTCTCGGCTGAGGCGGGAGATGCGGTTCCATGTGCCTCGGATCTTGAAGACCCCGAGGCGCTGGAGGTTCTCGAGCTTCAGGAGCACGTCGCCTTCCGGGCCCTCCATCGGGACGATCGGCGTACGGCGGGCGACCTCCCGCACGACGGGGAGCGCCGCCTCGACATCCTTCAGCGTCACATCGATTCGGTCCACGTGACTACCGCCGCAACGAAATTCCCAGGGACCGCATCTCCGCGAGGAGCGTCTCTCGCAATCCCTCCTCGATTGGCCGGTGCCGCATCCCGAGCTCCCGCTTCGCCTTCGCGTTGTTCCCGAGGTACGTCACCCCCGCGCTCACCCGCAGGAACTCCGACCGCGTGATCATCGCGATGAACCGAAGGAGCGCCGGGGAGGGCCGCAGGCGGGGCGCGGGGATCCCCGTGATCTGCGCCGCCATCTCGATCCCGTCGACGAGGCTCTTCGGCTCGCCCGCGATGATGTAGCTCTGGCCGGCGCGTCCCCGCTCCATCGCCAGGAGGTGGGCCGCCGCGGTGTCCTCGACGTGCCCCCAGCAGTACGCGGATCGCTTCGGCACGCCGCTCAGCGTCCTCTGGAGGTACCGCCGCAGGGTCACGCCCATGGGGCTCGGGTCCGCGGGCCCGTACGTGACCCCGGGCTGCACGATGACGAGCGGGAGGCCCCGCCGGATCATCGGCTCGGCGACCTCGTAGTGCGCGCGCCACTTCGTCTTGTCGTACTCGCTCAGCCACGGGCCGTTGTGGCGGTACGACTCGTCCACAACCATCCCCTTCGTGTCGCCGAAGACCCCGAGGGTGCTCGTGTACACGCCCTTCGGGATCCCGAGTTCCTCCATGAGCCCGAGCACGTTGCGCGCTCCCCTGCCTTCCCGGGGTCCCGCGCGATGATGTCGACCTCGTGCCCCGCGTCGATGAGCTGGCGGACGAGATGCCCGCCGATGAACCCCGTCGCGCCGGTGACGAAGTACCGCATCGCGTCCGCGGCACGTCGCATGCCTCATAAAAAGGGTTCGCCGGTCACGGTGAACGACGACGAGCGAGAAGCCGCGCCCGTAATCGGCTGGGCGACCTCGCGCTGTGCGATCGGTGCTCTTTGTTCGAATCTCGGACAGTCATAAGCGGATATGATGAACCCACCGACTTGAGTCTCTACATGTTAATGTACATTCAGATGTAATATTAGATGTGACTTCATGTCTAAATGCTTATATCCATCCTCGTCAATCGCATCGTGGATGCAGGGAAAAAAGGTGGTCCAGACAGAGGTCGACGCCGCGACGTACACGCGACTCAAGCACCTGGCGGACCGTCGGGCCGAGCCCCTGAAGACCGTCGTGCGGGACGCGGTCCGTGCTTATGTCGACCGTGAGGAAGGCAAGCTCGAGGATGATCCTATCTTCCAGTTTATCGGTCGATTGAAGCTGAAAGAGCGCGATTGGAGCACTCGGAAGGATTGGAGGCCCTAAGTGTTCGTGTACCTAGACACGAGCGCCCTCATTGCACTCGCGACATCCTCCGATCGATTTCATGACCAGGCCATCGAGTACTTCAAGCGAGCGCTCAAGGACGGAACCCGGTTCGTCACAGGTAGGCCGGTGCTCGTTGAGTACATCGACGGCGTTGCCAAGCGGGTCGGCAAGTCCGAAGGGATCAAGGAACTCCGGCTCTTGGAATCGACCGCGACAATTCGTATCGAGCCCGAGACCGCCGACGACTGGGTACGAGGCCGCGAGCTGTTCCTCCGGTACGACGACCACCCTATCGACCTCACCGACTCCCTCTCGTTCGCCATGATGGACCGTATGGGCCTGAAGGCGGCGTTCACTTTCGATCGAGATTTCGCCGTCCACGGACTCGCGCGCGTGCCGTAGGCAGGTCCTGGTCAGCATTATTGGAACCGAAGGTACCCGGAGGCCTTGACCTCCTTGGGCGACACGCTCTCCTGGAGGTCGCGGATCCGAGGCAGCGGGTATTCGAAGTCCTCGAGCGTCGTCTGGTCCGGTCGGACGGGTCGGTACAGCTCCTCGATGCCGAGCTCCGGCAGGACGATCTTCAACCCGCCGCGGTGGTGATGGAACCGCACCGCGCGGTCCACCGTCTCGTACAGCACGCGGCGGATCGACTTCCGGCGATACAGCTTCGCGAGCCCCGCGTTCGTCGCGACGACAATCGCCCCGCTCTCCTCCGCGGCCCGCCGGATCGCCCGCGCGGACCGGAGGAAGAGCTGGTGGGCCTCCGAGAGCGGCACGTCCTCGTCCAGGAACAGCTCGGGGAGGCACGACAGGACGACGAGCCCCGCGCCCGTCTCCCGCACTTTTTCATCGAGTTGTTCCAATAAAATTGTGGCGATCTGGTGACACGTGAACGCCCGCGCGACGTGGACCTTCGGGAGAACGTCGAGCCGCGCGAGCCCGACCCGCCTCGCGATCGCGGCGATCCCGTGGGGGTCGATCGAGTTCCCGCCGTCCACGAACACGACCTCGTCCCCCTCCATCACGGACCGCACGCACAGGAGGGACGTGAGGTGGAACACGTAGTCGGACCCGCTGTCGATCAGCGTGATCCGCCCGCCCTCGAACCCCCCGAGGAGGCGGTCGAGGACAGGGATCGACGTCGTGAGGAGCCGCCGCTCCGGGACCTGGACGAGCTCCGGCGGAAGTACCTCTGTTCGAGCCTCGGCGTCGATGGGCTCCTCCCCACGTGTCGATGGGTCTGAGGCTATTTAGGCGGGGGTTGGGGGGAGGTGGGTGAAAGTGCCCGCCACGCGGGACGAATCGCGGTGGAGTAAGACGTATCCCCCGCCGCCCATCTCAGGGGAATCGAGGGAATACGATGGAACGAAGGGGTTGGTCGTCGATGGTCGTCGCGGCTGTCAGTGCGGCACTTGCGGTCCCGCTCGCCATCTGGGCCCTTGTCCTGTCCGGGAATTTCTGGTTGCAGATCGCTCTCGTCCTCGTTCCGCTCGCTTTGTTCTCCGTGGTGTTCGTTTCGAAGGGCAGGATCGGCCATCTGGCAGTCCCCCCCGAACGGGCTCTTGCAGGGATCGCCCATGCCATGCGCGCGTCGCTGTATCGGGTTACAGAGGAAACGGGGAGCCTCACGGTTCGCCTCGACTCTGTCTCAGCGGTCAAGGTGCTTGCACGGCCCGCCGCGGATGGGACGGACGTGTACTTCCAGCCGTACGCGACCCCCGCGGGATGGAGTTTCATCATAATCTCGTTTTTCTTGTGGTCGCTTGCGTTCCTCGCGGTGCCCCTCATCCTCTTCATCTTCATGGAAGCGCGAGGCTTCGCTCGCGACCGTATCGCTTCGCTCACCACCGGCGGGGCGCAACCGCCCGCGCCCCTGGCCGCGACGGAGGTCAAGGCACTCCTCATCGATGGACTCTCGGAAGGGAATCGGCTCGCCTCCGAGGCGTATGAGGCTGAGCAGTCGGGGTATCACGATTGGCTTCTCCTGGCACTCTTGGGGGGAATCGTCACGTGGGGCCTCGTATTCGCCTGGACATTCACTGCATCCGCGGAGCCCGACTTCGGTCGCCGACTCGAAGTCCCGACGGTGATTGCCGTGGCGGCAGGGACGATGGTTACGGTCCTAGGGGGACTGGTCGTCCGCGCGGCGCTACGGTCCCGCCTGCTCCGACTGAAAGGCTGGGCGGATCGTCTCCGGGACGCGCTCGCGACGGAGGCCGGTTGGACGGCACCTAGGGAGCACCCCCCGAGCAGCTTCGAGCTCCTGTCGGAGGCGGCCCGGCAGCTGCCCGAATGGCTTACCTCCCTCCGCCGGGGCGGGCTGAGCCGGGATCCGGGGACGTGGTTGGTCATCGTCATCGCTGGATTTTGGTCTGCATCGCTGTTCGTCGGGGCCGCATCCTTGGCGGTCTTCGCACCGCTTCTGGCCGCGGTGCTGACCCTCGGAGGTTTCCTCTTGACCGCGCTGTGCTACCTCCTGTACCAGAGGTGGCGGAGGCGCGTGGATTCCGAGAGGGAGCGCACCCTATCGGACTGGGATCGTCGACTCGACAGCGTTCGCACCTCGATGGATCAGTTCCTCCGGGACCTGTGATCCGTCATGGCGACTGGCACCCCGCTGGACCGTCCTGACCTCTACGTCCTCGCTCGCCTCCTCGAGCGGTTGTGGCGGGAGAACGGGCCCATGGTCAAGACCCGTCTCCAGGTCGCGGCGAACGTGAACTACGACGTGTTCAGCCGGTATCTGTCGTGGATGCTCGCGAAGGGCCTCGTCTCCCTGGAAAACTCTCCTCCCGGTCACGAGCGCGTCGCCCTGACCCCGAAGGGGTATGAGGCGTACCGGAAGCTCGTCCAGTGGATCAATGAGGTCGTCCACAACCGGCTCCCTGGGCCGTGACCCTCTCCCCTGGGCTATTGCTGCGGCGGTGGCGGGTTCGCCCATGCCGTCGGCGGTGCCGCCATTGACGCGGCAACCCGCTTCTGGCGGCGGACCTTCATCGTCTGGTAAACCATGCCCAGGGCGAAGACCCCGATGCCCGCCGCGGCCGCGGCGATGATTCCCCCGGGCCACAGGAGAATGTACACGCCGAACCCCAGGAGGGCCCCGCCGATCGCGGCCGTGAGGATCGCCAATAGCTCCTCGATGAAATAATATGAGAGGGCGAAGACGACGACGAACGCGATGATCGCGCCGATAACGCGGGCGTCGGCGAGCGTCGCCGTGCCGGTGGACGCGCCGAGGGAGAAGAACACGAGCGCAGCCGCCGCGAGACCGATGACCAACGCGAGGGCGATGTTCACGAGCTTCGCGAAGAGGAGGGTGCCGATCAGCGCGCCAATCAGGCTCAGGATGAGGCCGAGGACGTACGGGGATATCGTATACCCGCCGACGGTGAATCCACCGATCGCGTAGCCGGCGATGAACCCAATGATGCCGCCGAGCACCATCCCGATAAGGGCCATGATCCTCCGCCAGATCCCGCGGCCCCAGAACGCGAGGGCGAGGCCCAGGAGAACGAGGGCGGCCCCGATCGCGAGTACGACCCTAGGGTCGAGGTTGAAGAAGGTCGCCATGTCCGCTAGCGATGATTTGGTGTGGCACTATAAGAATTCGTCGTCGGGGGGCCCAAGGCCGCTCACCCCCTTGTAATATTTATATTCATGACGCGATATTTTATGAGGAACGATGGGTTTCACCCCGCCATGTCCGAGGACCGGAAGTTCTCAGTCGGGGAAGTGCGGAAGACGATGGCGACGTCCCTCGCCGCCGCCTTTGGGTTCGTGATCGCCTTGTTGTGGAACACGGTCGTCCAGTCGGGGTTCGTGACCGCGGGAGTCCCGCTCAGCACGGCCGCGCAGCAGGGAAACTGGAGTGGGTGGGCCGCATTCCTGGTGAGTGCGGTCGTCATCACAACGGTGATGGTTCTGCTCATCGTGCTGATGGGTCGTTTGGCCGGCAAAGGACCTGAGAAAAAGTAGCCGCAGGTTCCGAGGCCTGGAGGCGAAGCCCTTTTATCGCCTCCTTGGCATGGATTGGGGCCCATGAAGGTCGTGGTCCTGGACGGGTACGTGGACGAGCCGTCGAACTTCGGGGTCCCGCCGTACATCTCACCGTATCCGCGATACCTGACAGGAGCGGTCACGGACGCGGGCCACTCCTGGGAGTATCTCACCATCGACCAGGTCCGCGCAGGCCGTCCGATCCGCGGCGACATTCTCGCCCTAATCTCCGGGCCCATCGTACCGGGCAAGTACCTTCGCGGGCTCCCGATCAGCGACCGGG
>VBML01000144.1 GCA_005878915.1 Methanobacteriota archaeon
GAGGCTGTCCGCGCTCTCGACGTCGTAATAGTACAACGTGTCCGTCAGGAGGCCGCCGAGCGGGAGGGCGTGCGACACTACGAGGCCGGCGTCGAACGCGGTGCTCGTGAGGGAGGCGGGGTTCGTACCGTAGTACACCTTCGAGTTCGCGGACTCGCCTGTCGTCCACTTGATCGTCGCGCCGGAGTTCGTGATGTCCTCGGCTCGCACATTCGAGATGGCGGGCGCGGATGCGTCCACGGACGCCGTCGCGATCGCGCCGTGGGCGGGACTTGCATCGGAGTAGATGGCCTCGATCAATCCGCCCTCACTCACCTGCAGCGTCCCGTCCGCCACGGGGTCGCCGAAGGCCGTATTGATCTGGCCCCGCCATAGGCCCGAGCCGGGAGCTGTTTGCGTAAGGGCGACCGGCTCAAAGGTCGTCTCGAGGGTGCTCCGGACGTTTGCGGTGACGGACGCCGCGTTCGCGTCGTGCACCTCGATCCGGATCGTGTCCGCCTCGCTGTACACCCTCTTGTCCAGCCGGACATCTCCATATCCAAGGTCGAGGTCGGCGACGGCCACGACGGCAAACCCTTGTGGGCCCGCGGGGACGTTTGCGCCCTCGACATGGATCGCCCATTCACCGACCGCGGGGGAGTTCACAAGGACGCCCTCGATCGGGTTGCGGGTGTCGAAGCTGCCGCTGTTCGGGACGGACTGGCCGACGACGAAGATCCCGAAGACGTTCCCCTTGTACACGGCGCCCGTAGGGCTCGTGACCTGCAGGTTCAGGTTGTTCACCAGGGTTGGGTTCGCGTTCGGGGACCCGGGGTAGTCGCTGTACGCCATCACGATTCGAAGCGGGGCGGCGTTCGAGTTCACCCGGATCTTGTAGTCGACGGCCTGCCCGGTCGAGAGGCCGGACGCCTGGTCGACGACCCAGAGCTTCCGCGGCCCCTCGGTTCCGGGGTTCACGTACAGGGCGTCATCGAGGACGAGGCGGCCCCACCCTTGCGCATCGTTCGGGTACTTGTTCTCCGAGTTGTTCGCGCCGTTCCCCGTCATCTTGCGGGAGCTCGCGGACAGGATCGCCTTGACGAGGGCCGCGCTCGGGTCGAACCCGTTCGCGGGGACCGCACTCCCGCTCGGGTAATAGCCCTGGCCGAAGTACTGGCGAACCAGGGCCGCCATGCCCGCGCCGAGGGGCGTCGCGTGGCTCGTTCCCCCGAACGCCGTCGTCGCTCCGTTGTTCGAGTTGTCCGTCGGGTTCCCGCTGGAGCTCGCGGTCGTGCCCGTGAAGAACGTCATGATGTCGGGCTTCAGCCGCCCGTCCGATGTCGGCCCACGGCTGCTCTGCGCGGCGACTTGCAGCTCGTTCGGGAACTCGTTCGCCCCGCCGACCGTAATCGTCGACTTCGAGGTCCCTGGGCTGCCAACGGTGAAAAGGCCCGGCCCGCCATTCCCCGATGCAAAGAAAATCGCCATGTCCGGGTGGTTCCAGACGAACCGGTCGACCATCATCGCTTGGATGTCGTACCCGTTGTCCGCACCGCCCCAGCTGTTCGAATGGATGCGGGAGTTGTTTGTGTACGCGGGTCCGAAGAGATCGTCGTAGTCGTCCGGGATATATGACAGGATGTCGCCTACGAGGGGCGACGGGCAGTTCATCGTGGGCCCAACAGCGCCGATGTCCTGGATGATGAGCTTCGCGTCAATCGCCATGCCGTCCTGCGGGCTCGTCCCCACGGTGGCATCCGAGCCTCCTGCGTTGCCCGACGTTGATGTCCCGTGCCCCGACGGGCAGCCGCCCCCGTTCACGCTGTCCTTGTGGGCCTCCGGGTCCCCGCCGGTCCATGGATCGATTCCTCTGAACGTGCTCATGGGCATGTACCGCACGAGCTTCCGCCGGCTCATGTCCGTCGTGTTGTAGATGGATAAGGGTCCGATCGTCCCTGTCGGATCCCCGCCCTGTCCCTTCTGGATCACGCTCGTCGACTCTCGGAAGAAGTTGTTGTCGAAGTCGATTCCCGTGTCCCCCAATGTGATCGTCTCGCCCACGCCCGTCAGTCCGTTCGCCCAGAGGCGCCGGGCGTTCGCGTCTCCGGGGGGGAGCCCGGTCTGAAGGAGCGCCTGTGCGTTCGAATCGAGGACGTGCGGCAGCTCCCACGGTTCCACCCACATCACGCGGTTAAGTCGCGCGATCGCGGGGAGGATCGCAGCGTCAACCCGGGCCCGCACGACGCCCATCGCTCCCACGTTGAAGGTGGAGAGAATGCCAGGGCCCGTCGCATCGAACGGAACCCGAGCGAGTCCCCTTGCGGACAGAGTCCGAACGACGGCGCTGATGTCCGTCGCGTCAGCGGTGAGGATCTGAACCGTCACCGTCCCGCTCGCGCCCGCGAGGTTGGACCTCACTTTGTAGGCGGGTTGGTACGGACCGACCCAGTCGACGAACCGCTTCGCACGCACGGAGTCCAGGGCGGTCGCGTCGAGCGAAACCAGGAAGGCGTACGTCGGGATGTATTGGAGAACATCCGCGCCGGCGGTCTTCAGGTCCTTGAGCCATGTCGGCTTCACCGGCCCGATGAAGTGGACGATGTAAAGGGAGGGGCCGGGCGTCCCGATGGCCCTCAAGTCGGCGGAACCGATGGGGCTCTCTTTGCGCGTGTCGAATCGCACCGCCTCAAGGCTGATCCAGTGCGACTCCTCGTAGGAGTCGACGGTCATCCCGTTGGCCTGTAACGAGGAAACGGTTTCGGGCAGGGCCTTGACGAGCACGAACGAGTCGTACGCCTCAACCACCGTGGCCTCGGGTGCAATCGCCAACACGCTTTCGATTGGGGCGTGAACGAGGACTGTTGCCGGAACTGCGCCGGGGCCCGCAGAGGGAATCGCAAGGAGGGCGGTGATCGATGAGAGGACGATCGCAAGGGCTAGGACTCCAGCATTTCGAACGGGCTTCAACCTCCCACCTCTCCATCCGTCTGAGACAGAAACACGTCTCGCGGATTCGCGCGTAGGTTGCAAAGAGGAACCGGCGATAAAAAGGTTCCCCCGGGGAAAAATCAATTCGAAAGTTGCACCAGAATCCTCCGAAGACGGGGAAGGAGTGGAATCTCCATGAGCCCGTCTCGTGCGTGCCAGCAACCCCCCTTCGCCTGGCCAGCGAAGGCCCAGGTCACTCCGCGATCACGTGGGTCGCTTGGAGGTTTCCCTTCTGGAAAGCCAGCGCGTAGTAGTTCGGGCTATGCGGAGTGCCGCGCATCTTCACACATCGGATCCGCCGTTCAATCTTCGCGTCGTCGACCCGCTCCATCTTCACGTGAATGATTCCATCGGCGAGGAACTCCTCGCCGTGCGTGCCGAACTCGTCGCTCTTCCTCATCTCGGAGATGAGGAACGTCGTCGCCTTGAGGTCCCTCAGCCACTCGAACATCTGAAAGATCTGTTCCCGTGGGTGATCGAATCGGGCGAGGCCGTGGAGGACCGTCAGGGAATCCACCACCAGGATTTCGTAGTTCAGCGTCTTCTTCAGATTTCCTGCGTACATCTTGAAGATCTCGAGCCAGGTGGATTCGCCCATCCCCTCGAGGTTCTTGCGGATCATCGCGAGATCCACGATGCTGACCCGGTCCTCCACATCGTTGGGATCGAGGCCCATGGTGCGCAGGTGGCTCGCAAAGCTGTCGCGGCTCTGCTCGAGGGTAATGTAGGCGCCGCTGCGCTTGTCCTTGACGGCCCCCTGATAGAGGATGTTCCACGCGACCGTGGACTTCATCGTGCCTGCCTCGCCGGCGATGATCACGATGTGGCCCGGGGGAATGCCGCCACCCAACTTTTCGTCGAAGCCTTCGACGTGGGTCCGAATCCGCTCACTAGATCCCATGTCGGCGAACCCGCGAATCCCAGAGGTTCGGACATAAACGTTCTCGGCCCATTATCGTAATCGGTAGTTGACGGCCCTCACGAGTCCAATCGCGCCGAGGTGGCACCGCCTAATAGAGAACAGAAAAAGAAGAAAGGGGGAGTAATCGCTAGAGGCTTGGGTCCTGCCAACCGGGCGCTACACTATACAAATTTTTGAACTCGGTCTGTGAGCGAACCGCTCGGTGGAAAGGCTTATTTGTTATCCGTTCTGTTACCCGGAGGGCGGGGCGGAGCCGGGCCGTTTTGTTTGTTCCCGATCGGAATCTGAAGGACCTCATCGTCTCTTCGGTACGGGCCAAGGAGCGATCGATCAGCGCCCTGGCGAAGGACCTGACGGTCGTCGGGTACAAGTTTCACCGGCTGTTCCTCGCGGGATACCTGAGGGCGCTTTCCGACGTCGGCGTGCTCCGGGAGAAGGAGATCCCGCCCGCCAAGGTGTACACGGCGTCCACGTACCGCGGGAAGTCGCTGTACGAGTCGGTGGGGGAGAAGGTCCGTGCCGCCGAGTCCGACCCCCGCGCCCAGACCCGACTCGCCGCCTCGGTCCTCTTCCGCCTCTTCCGGCGCCCCGTGTTCCTCCGGGAGCTCCGGGAATGCGGGTTCGACGCGGTCGCGGACCTCCCCACGTCGTCAAGGGAGGAGCGGGAGGATGCGCGGAAGGCGTTCGCGAAGCTCCATCTCCAGATCCCGACGAACGAACCCGCATACTACGTCGAGGATCGGCGGAACGAGGTGCGCGACGCCATCATCACGGACCTCGTCGTCGAGAAGTTCGACATGGCGCCCCTCGTCCTTGAGACCCGACAGATGAAGCTCGCGGACCGGTGAGGAGCCCGCCGCCAAGCATTAAATAGCGTCGTCCAGTTCGGAACGTCGCTAGGCTTGACCGGGGGGTTGGGCCTCCCCTTGTAGACCCAAACGGTCCTTAGGGGCGGTGACAGCCAGGGGCGGCGTCCCCGTCCGGTGCTGGTCTGGAGGCTGACGTTGAGGTCCTGTCCCGCG
>VBML01000103.1 GCA_005878915.1 Methanobacteriota archaeon
CGATTCTCCCGTCCGCGCCGCAGGGCGGGTTGTTGTACTGGCTCCACCGTGTACTCGGATAGCGGGCGACACCCTGGGAACCGAGGGCCAAGGGCGCGGACCACGACCCGTTCCGAACCTGTCCGTAGATTCGACCATCCGAGGCCTCCCATACCAGGTAAACACGAGAGAGGTGATCGATGGCGAGCGACGGATGGAGGGCCGAGATGGAGGCGGGTGTGACGATCTGTGGCGATGACCAGTTCATGTCTCTCTCCGCGTACTGGATGGTGTCGGTAGACCCGACGAATGCGTGCCATGCAACATGGACCTGGCCCGAGGCGGCCACGGCAATGGTGGGGTCGACGGAGTCCACGCCCGCCGTGGACAAGGAGCGGATTTCTGCAACGGTGTCACCCTCCAACCGAAGGTACGCCACCTCGAGGTAACCCATCGCGGTGTGCTCCCGGAACCACACCACATGGACATGACCTTCGGGGCCGAGAGCGATCGCTGGGTTCGTCGCGTCCACGTTCTGGTTTGTCAGGGCGCGCTCCGACGTCCACCCACCGGGGTCTAGTCGGCGGTAGTAGACCTGATAGAAGGTGCCGTCGAACCCGTACCACACGACGTGGACCCGATTCCGATCGTCGACTGCGAGGGAGGGGAACCCCGCGTATCCGGGGCTCATGCTGAGTTGAATCGGTGGCGTCCATTCCGACCCTGAGAATCGGGCATAGAAGACCTGGCGGTCCTGCGCGCTCACTTCCGTCCAAACGAGATGAAGCAGGCCGCGGGAGTCGATGGCGAGAGCGGCACGGTCCGCCGCGTTCCCCGTCCCGCTGGGAGGAGGCAACTCCGCCCAGGGCCCACCGGAAGTTGAGGACAGGACCCGCACCTGCGGCGTGTTGCTGACGTTCGCCGTAATTGCGACGAAGAGGGTGCCATCGGCCGCTCGGACGAGCTTCCGTTGCGTGTTGTACGCGGTCGCCAGAGGAGACGGAGGTTCCGATCCCGCGGAGACCGGCGGCGGAAGCGTGGCGAGCAGAATCCCGACCGCGAGGGCCACGCAAGCCGGGACGAAGAGAGATGTGGCTCGACGCACCGTCAACCGACGGGGGTGGCGGACGATAAGGATTCGCCCGCCTGCCCGCAGACTTCGAGAACACCCGGAAGCCGGTACGCCGCTATGACTGCATTTCCATCGCCCACGATGCGCCCGCCGCGAGGACGCCGTCCTCAAGGGAGCCTCACGGGTCGAACGTGGCGTCCGTGTGTGGGCCGCTCCTGTCGAGCTGGCAGACACCGGCCACGCCCCGGAGGGACGCCATCAGACCGCCAAGTCCGCCCGGCTCAAAAGAGAACCTTCGGCGCCGCCTTCGCGACGCGTCCCCGGCCCTCGGGCTCGCACGCGACCATGACCGCCCAGTCGGAGACCGCGCGGAGTTGGAGGGCACGGGCAAGCGGGCTCAGTCTCGAAAGGGTCGACGCCCGCCCTGCGTCATCGACGACAGTGACGTCCGTCCGAGCAATCCTCGGCTCGGAGATGAGCAGCTCCGGCAAGGGGATGTCGATGATGACGCGTCCGGGTTCCAAGCCCGCCTTTTGGGCGAGGGCGTCCTCCGCTTTCCTGCGGGCGGCTCGATCTTCGGAGAGAATGCGGAGGGCCTCCCGTTGCCCGTCGGATAGGTCGTCCGGCCCCCAAGCCGCGGCCCGCTTGAACAGCTTCCGGTACTTGATCCGAAGGGCGACTTCGCGCGACAGCCCGCCGCGTTCTTCGAGCCAATCGAGAAGCTCGTGGTCCACCATCCGCTGAATCGAGGCGATCGGTGTGTCCGACCTCTCCACGGCACGCGCGACCATCTGCTCCGCGATCCGCACGGTCTTGTGGAAGTAGACGCTCGAATACATGAGTCCCCGCGCGACCAAGATCCCTTCGAGGGCGGGCAGCCCCTTGCGGTCCACCGCCATCTCTCCGTCGTGTAGGACCAACGTCTGGAGCAAGCGATTCACGTCGATGGCCCCGAGGGCGACGCCGGTGTAGTGCGCGTCCCGAATCAGGTAGTCGATCTGGTCGGCATCGACAGAGCTGTGGATGATTTGCGGCAGGACCCGACGCTCCGTCCCCGCGGTCCGTGGCGGCTCCGGACGAGGGCCCGTGGTCTCCGCCCCGGCTCCCCGAATCAGGGCGGCAACGCTGGCGGGCTTGATCCCGTGCGCCTCGAGGACCTGCGGAATCCGGGGCACCTCTGGGAACGCCTTGCGCTCATCCTGCGCGACGTTGTCGTCTCCGCCCGCGATGATCCGCTGGGTCAGGTCCATGTGGTCCACCGCGAGCTCGGAGGACAGCACGTGCTCCAGGGTGTGCGAGAACGGCCCATGGCCGACATCGTGGAGGAGGCCCGTCGCCATCACGAGATGGCGGTCCTCCGGGGAGAGCCCGATCGCATCGGCCATGCGACCCGCGACGTGGCTCACGCCCAAACAATGCTCGATCCGGGAGTGGTTTGCGCCCGGGAAGACGAGGTAGGTGAGGCCGAGCTGGCGGATCGAGTTCAGGCGCTGGAGCTCCAACGTCTCCATGAGGTCAAGGACAAGCGAGTCGAGGCGCATCGTCCCGTGGACGGTGTCGTTGATCGCCTTGAACTCGGAGGCCACGGCGGCGACGAAGCGGAGGGCCGGGTAAATAGGTTTGGCGCGACGGTTCGCTCCAAGGACCAACGCTCCGTGATGTGGCGTGGCGTCCGCGTTCGCACTAGGCGCGCTTGAGCAGTGATTTGTCGATGCGCTTTCGAAGGGGGGTGATCTCGCTCAGCACGACAGAGGCATGAGTCATGGGAACTTTCATGCCTTTCGCAGGGTTCGGTCGCCTGGGCCCGGGTGACAGAGCGGCTAATGTGACCGACTGCAGATCGGTTTCAAGGGGGTTCGACTCCCTCCCCGGGCAGCGAACGCGGTCCAGTTAAACCTTGCCACGAGAGTGCCGTCCCAGGTGCGGGTCAATGACGAACGGATTCCGTTCAACCGGAGGGTACGTCGGTCGATGTCGGAGACGGTCGCATTCACCGCGTCGACATACGCGTTCACCCACCTCGCTCGGGACCGGAGGTTCAATGTGTCGGGACCCACGTCCAGGGTTACCGATCGATGAGGGGCCCCCAAACAGGTGCCGTAGATGTCCCAGTCACCGTTGCGGTTGTCCTCCCATGCGAGGCAACTCCCCGAGACCACGGGATTCCGCTGTGTCGAGGGATCGTCGGTGACTTGGAATTCTTCCCCTGTATCGAGAAACTTCGCGTAAACATCCCAGTTTCCATTGCGATCATCTCCCCAAACGAGGAGGTCGCCGTCAAGATCAGGATGGGTTTCGTTCCATGGGTGAACAAGCAGGGGGACCTCCCGCCAGGCAGCGAGGTCGAATCCGTAAACGTCCCACCGGTCTCCGGTCCATGTGCACGAGGGCTCGTTGAGGACGAACGCGGATTTGCGGTTATCCTGCCAGACTACCAGGCTCCCGGACAGACGCGGATAGGATTCGCGTGTGAAATCCTCCAAGCAGGACCAGCGGAAATCGCCGTATGGGTCGTAGCGGTCCGCGACGACGATGCTTCTCGTCAGGTACATGAACGTGTGGTTCTGGACGAAAATCACGCCCAGCTCGCTCGTACACCAACGCGCCCCCTGCTTGGGGTCATCTCCTGGATAGCCCCCGGGACACCCCCAATACCCTGTATCGCGGACGCTCAGCGCGACGACGTCGTCGCCGCCGATCGGCCCATTCCTCAGCCCATCCGGGCCCCAACCCGGTCCTACGCCGAAGGCTTTCGTCCCGTCTAACGAGCGATATGCCTGGACGAAGCAGCAGTGGCCCGGGGCCGCGAACGTTTGAAAAGTCACGAAGTAATCTTCTGTGGTAGCTACGGGGGCGAGCCCGTCGAGGACGTCATACACTCGGAAAACGCCCGTCGTCGCATCGTAGAGGACAGCACAGTAATAGACGTCACCACACCGCCCCCCGTCCCCCGGGATGGGGAAAGGGGGGGCGTCAACGAACGAAACAAGGCCGTCTCGGATCTGGGGGAATCGAGATCGTCGGGTGTTGCTCGAACCCAACCAGGTTTCCTGGGACGTTGCCAGATCTTTGAAACGCACGTTCACATTTCCGGATCGATCGTCCTCCCACACGAGGAAGTGTCCTTCCAGGTCGGGCGACAGCTGATTCCCTGGCCCCGTTGCGAGACCGAACGAGGGGAGCCCTTCTGGAACCAACGGAGGGAGGTCCTGGTGAGGCGCGCCTGCGACCACAGGGAGCAAGGACGTGGACAGGAGAAGGAGGAAGCCCACC
The DNA here is from genome assembly GCA_005878915.1 of Methanobacteriota archaeon. Classification (GTDB taxonomy): domain Archaea; phylum Thermoplasmatota; class Thermoplasmata; order RBG-16-68-12; family RBG-16-68-12; genus EA-19. The sequence goes on from VBML01000103.1 coordinate 4,325, forward strand.
GCCGCGCACGTCGCGGGGCGCATCGGGGCCAAATCCCGAAACCGAGCATAAGACTTCTCCTCTTGATGTCAACGCCCGAAACTATGAAGCCAGCAGAAGAACCCGCAAGGCCGCAGGTCACGTCTGTCGGAAGGCCGGCGATCTCAATTCCCCTGGCCGAGGAAAGTTCTTTCCGGAAGTTCCGCATCGGATTCACCGTGCCCCGGAGCCCCCTGACGTTCCGCGCGGTGCTCCCGCCGACGCGACAAGTTCTCGCATCCCCCGACGTGACGGGGTTCACAAGCCACCTCCATCACTGCCCGCGTGGCAAGGGTGACAGGCGGTAGCAAGAAATGTTTCAGGTCGTAGTTCTCGGAGACCCTGATTCGGGCAAGACGACGTTCCTGGGATTGCTGTACGCGACCCAAGTGAGGTCGGGCTCGGATACGGAAGATCGGTTTCGATTTCACGTGGGACTTGAATCCCTCCCAGAAATCACGTTCATCTTTGAACAACTGATGTCGAGGAACTTCCCCGAGGCGGCGACGAAGAAGGGAATCACCGAAGTCAGCTTCGACCTCGGCTTGAGCCGGGCCCACAGCAGCTTCTTTCGTCGTGAGGAGGAATGGAAGTCGAGCGCGTCTTCGACAATTCGGTTCAGGCTTCTCAGGACTCAAGAGGAAGGAGAGTCGCGGGAGACGGGGAGCTGGTCCATGGATGAAAAGGCCCGCGCCTTCCTCGAGAACGATGCGGTCGTCATCTTGGTGGACAGCGCGAAACTCGCGGGCTCTGGAGGGGACCCTCAGGTTTCGCCGATGTCGAGGTATGACACCAAGGTCGACCGGCTACTCAACCCGGTCCAACGGGTGCAGGAGAGCGGCAAGACCGGGCTCCTTCATCCGATCTTCATGTTCTCGAAGTTCGATCGTGTAAACCCCGAGGTCCTGCGGGCCGCGAAGCTCGCGCCGGAACCTCCGCGGGTGGACAAGACCGGCCGCCGAGCTGCGTACGCCGAAGCGCTCCTGAAGCTCAACATGCCCCAGACCCTGACGACGGTCAAGTCGCGGGAAGGAGGAGGCGTGAAACTGGGGAAGCCCGCGTATTTTTTCAGCTGGGTTCGTACGGAGGAATTGGTCCCGGGGCAGCAGGGAAAGATTCGCCTTCGGCGCGGAGACTTGACCGGGTGGGAGCCGGATTATTCCAATGAGGAATACCTCGCGTTCCTGGAACATTTAGCGGAAATCGCGCACCGCTCAGAGCACTGAACGCTCCGTTTGTTTTCGCGTCCGAGAATATCGCGCTCAGGGTTAAATACGTCTACCTTCTGATGCAGAAAACATGTGCCCTTGCGCGATCTTGGGAGACCGAGCTTCCGGTAAAACGACGTTCTTGGGGCTCCTGTATGCGGCGCAAGTCAGGTACGGTACGGGGCTTCGGGACGACTTCCGTTTCCACGCGCCGAGCGGATCCCTAAACCTGATGTCCGCGGTGTACGAAGGGATGAAGGACGCTCGGTTTCCCAGCGCGACATTAAAAGAGGAGATCACGGAGCTAAGCTTCGTCTTCGGGTACCTTCGCAAGGTCGTCGGGAAACTCCCGGTCGCCATTCGGGAGCAGAGTTGGGTTAACCCGTACTCGACCCTGAAATTCTCCGCGTATGACGTGTCCGGCGAAGACATCGAAGAGTTCATCGAAACGGGAATCGCCTCCAAGCCAATCATCCAGCAGCTCCTCAAGGCCGTCGTCGTCGTCGTGATGGTGGACTGCAGCAAGATGACGATCGACGTCGACACGCCGACATATAAGAAGATGCTGAAGTACGACAGCACGATCGCGAAGCTGCTCGTGTCGTTCCAGACGTACAAGAAACAGGAGTACGACCGAATGGTGAATCAGGGCATGGGGGCAGAGGCCCCGATAATCTATCCCGCCTTCGTCCTCGCGAAATTCGACACGATCCGGGACGAGGTTCTCCAGAAGCTCGGGTTGCACCGGGGATTCCCCCCGGTGGACGAGAAGCGGAAGCGGAAGGACTACGCGGAGGCCCTCCTGCGGGTCTTCCTCCCGCAGACCCTGTCCCAAATCCGCGGCGGCAAGGTCGCGGGGGTCAGCATGGACAAGTCCGCCTACTTCCTCAGCTATGTGCGAACGGAACGGCCGGAGGGCATGGAAGCCGTCGGCGCTCCGAAGATCGTCCGAATCGGGTTCCGACCGGAGGGCGGCGGAGATCCGGACTTCTCCTATGACGAGTACGTCGCCTTCATCGAGCACTTCCGGGGCATCGCGCACAAGATCCCCGATGAGGTGCGCGAGGCGGAGAAGTTTGAATCAGTTCCGGTCACGTGATTCGCGTTAGCTGCGCAGGTCGAGGCCATGGTCGTCGCAGAATCTGGACAAGGTGCGAAGGGCACGGAATCGATCGAGATTGACCACTGGCTCTACGGATCCCAACCCGGAGAGGGGTATACGACGAAGGCCGTGTCCCGGGGAATGAGCGTGGGTCTGTACGACAACTACCTCCGCGGGCACTACACGCCCATCCGGGCCGCAACGGCTCAGGAGGAAGGCACCGTCAACATCTGGATGATCCATCCCGTCGGGTCCGGGGAGGAATTGCTCCTCTCCAGAATGTTCCGAGGGCCGGCCGACGAGGCCGGACGGCCGACCTTTGCGAACCACACCGCGGTCGTGACCACGGAACTCCTCCGATCCGGGCGACTCACGCTCGAGGGCGTGTATCGCGCGCTCGAGGCGTTCGACAAGAAGAATCCAAGGGTTGCGGGCGAGATGGCGCAGCTCAGCGTCCCCATCCGGCCGGCTCCGGAAGCTGGCACGTTCTTCGGGTTTGGTGTTCACCGAAGCATCTCGTTGCCGGCGCTCGAGACGCTCGCGACCCGCATGATGACGGACCCAAGGAGCCGGACCTTGCTGCTATCAAGGGACAGCACGCCGGAGTCGCGAAACAGGACGCTCTGCTCGGCGGTCGAACTGCTGAACTGGGCCTGCGGCCTCCCGCTCTTCACCGCGATCAGCGACTCCCCGACGTCGTCGGCCCTGAAGTTCTTCAAGCTCGTCGTCGCCCCGAGAGGAGTCCGCGCGGACTCCAGCTGGGCCCTCTTGGAAAGCGCGATCGGCGAGCCCGCGTTGCCGCGCGTACCCGGTCGGGATGACGTGTACGATGTCCTCGCGACGGCCTTCCGTCAGTCCTTGAGCTTGCCGTCGACCCGATAGGTTCGCACGTTCCCCTCGGCGACCTCTCGGACGATTTTGATTTCTCCGAGCGTCCACCGCCCTTCCTTGGGTCGGTAGTTCGTGTCTCCCTTCTCGAGGTGACCCAACTCTGCTTCAAGGTAGTCGCCGTCCGTCTCCACGTCGGGGATGAAGCTCCCCTCGGCGAGAAGCTCGGCCAGCAGGGCCAACCCGCTCGGCTTGCCCTTCCAGCGGATCGTCAGAAACGCCCGCCGAGCCGTTTCATCGGTCACGATCACGGCCCGCAGCTCCAGGTACGACTCATTGTTCCGGTAGTTCTCAATCGGGGGCGGCTCGAGCTTCCCCTTTTGCTTTTGGAGTAGTCCGAGAATCCCTTCCCAGTCCTTCTGCGCGACGGGCCCGCGCTCCCAAGGAGAGCCGGCGTCGGTGGTCCCGAGGTCCGGTCCCATGGATGGGCCCGCGGCGGACACCTTCGTGTGAACGAGGTCGTACGAAACGGCGTCCCCTGCGGCCCGTGGTGACGGCGGGCGGACCGCGACGGTTCCAATGTCGGGGTTGTATCGCGTGTCGATCACGGTGACCGGCCCGGTGCCTTCGTGTCGGAAAATCTGCCCCAAGGTTCGGTTCATCTCCGCCTGACCGACCCGTCGTGCGAGCTCGCTGATGCGTTCCATGCCGATCGGTCGATCGGGGACGCGACGGCTCCGCGCGAGGTCGTCGAGATATGCCTGTGCGACCGCGGGAATCAACGGGGGATTCGAGCGCTTGGAGCCCTTGGTTAACAACTTGTCAATCGCCCGACCTCGGAGAAACCCCCAGCCGCTGGCCTTGGCGCACTCCGCATGCAGGCCTGCCATTCGAACGGAAAGCTTCGGGCTCAGTCTCCCCCCGGGCACCTTCGATTCGTGGAAAATGCCGCCCCACCGCGGGGCCATCTCCTCGGACCACGTGCGAGTAGAGGGGCTGCGGCGATACCAGTCCAGCGTCTTGTTTCGGAGAATCGCCCCCGCGGGAGCAGGGTCCTCCGTCTCCGAGCGGATGCGCAGGATGAGCGATTCGATCTTCGCCATCACCTCGCGAGCGAGCTCCTTGTCCGCGGGCGCTTCCTTCGTGAGGACTCGGATGTCAATCGAGTTGAGCGCCTCAATATCGAACCCCTCCTGACTGTCGATGTTGAGGAATTCCTTGATCTCGGTCGATCTCCTCGGCTTCCGCGCCTTCTTGAACTCCCCCGGGTCCAGGGCCTTGCCGCCGCTTACTCGGCCGCGCCCCACGTACACCCCGAGCACGAGGGTGATTGCCCCTGCAACGAGGATCAGTGGCTGGGGGCCCATCGGCACGGCCTCTGGAACGCACGATAGGTTCGATAAACCGGTAGGCGGCGATTATCGGCCCTGATTTTAGTTCGGCTGCGGACGATATCGATGCGAGAGTCGGCCATCACGACGCCTTCGAGGAGATCCGCGTTCTCTCAGCCACTGGCACGACACGTCAATCGGTTCCCGCCCCCATTACGCGAGGGCGCCCAGGTCGGCTCGATACGTTCGCTGATTCCCCTGCGCGAGTTCGCACGCGGCGGTCCAGCCGTGGCCGAGGTGCCACTGCAGGGACTTTGGCCGATACTCCGGATCGCCTTTTTCGATGTGGCCGAGCTCGGCCTCCAGGTAGTCGCCATCGGTGTCCACGTCGGGCACGAAGCTCCCCTCGGAAAGGAGTTCCGCCAGAAGGTTTAGACCGCTCGGTTTCCCCCTCCAGCGGACGGCAAGGAACGACTTGCGCGCTTCCGGATCGGCGACGACGAGCTCCCGTAACGCGAGGTAGGCGTCGTTGTTTCGATGATTCTCGACCGGGGGCGCATCCAACTTCTCCCTTCGTTTCTCGAGCTGTCCCAGGAGCACCGCCCAATCCTTCTTCGTAATCCCTTTCCGGTCCCATGGAGAGGAAGGATTCTCCTCGGTCCCCCCGATGTCCAGGGAGCTGGTTTGGTGCGAAATCGAGGTCTTTGTGTGCACCAGGTCGTACACGATGCTGTCACCCGTTGCCTTCGGAGGCGGGGAGCGAACGATGACTGCGTCCATGTCCGGGTGGTACCGCGAATCGAGGACGACGAGAGGTCCGCCGTCATGCGGAAACAACTCCCCCAGGGTCCGGTTCATTTCCGCGGAACCGATCTTCCGCGCGAGCTCCGACAGACGCTCGAGGGGGAACGGTCGGTAGGGGGTTCGGGACCGCGATGCCAGATCGTCGAGATACGCCTGCGAGACTTGGTGCATCAGGGGGAGGCGCAGCCGCATGAGGCCCCCGCTTAGCCCTTTCCCCCGGACCATGGTGCGAAGCGAGCCTCGGACGATCCCGCTCGCCTTCGCGCACTCTGTGTGCAGGATTGCCAGGCGGGACGTAAGCTTCGGATTCAACCGTGCTCCGGGCACCCTTGACTCGTGAAAAATCCCGCTCCAGCGGGGCGGCATCTTGTCACCCCACGTGCGATCCCCGGGACTCCGTTTGTACCAGTCGAGGGTCTTGTTTCGGAGGAGGGCCCGGGCGAGCGCGGGATCCTCGGTCTCCGCACGGACTCGTGGCAGCAACTCTTCCACCTTTCGCATCACCTGCTGCGAGAGGTGCTTGTTTCTGAGGGCCTCCTTGCCCAACGTCTTTGTGTCAGTCGAGTTGAGTGCCTCGAGGTCGAACCCCTCTTCGGGGTTCATCTGCAGGAATGCCTTGAGGGCCTCCGATTCCGTGACCTTCTCCGATTCCGGGACAGTCACTCGGTTGGTTCGTTCGTGGGTTGCGTACGCTGTGGCCAGCACCAGGGCGACGCCGAGAGCGGCGAAGGCGATGAGGACCCAGGGTTCCAAACCCTGAATCGGCTGCGCCACGAGGCGGATGTCGTCGACGAACCAATGCCCAGAGGGTCCGAGGTTACGGATTCTAAGGGAGAACACACTGCGAAGAGCCTCAGGGGGGAGGGGGAAGATCGCCTCTTCGTAGACGTGTGTTGCCACCCCGCCTGCGCAACACGTCCCGAGCGCCCGAGGGATAGTACCGATCTCCGCGGTCACAATCAAATCGTCCCCCAGGGGGGCCGGCGGGTACGTCCCCCCGCGCTCCCACATGAGGATGAGCGCAGCGCTCGCGTAGCCCGCCAAATCGATCCTCCGACTCAGGGACACCGCGGGACCTGGGAAATGAAGAGAGTACGGGAGGCTTGGAGGATTTTCGCCGAGGGCGTCGACCTGGGGTGTCCCCGAATCAATCGTCCACAGCGACGTGTCGAGAGAACTAACGGGGAACGTTTCGTTAAACAGCGTCACGGGCCACGTGTCGGGAGGTGCCCGCTCGGGCCCGTTCCCGGCCGCCGCGGTCAGGGAGACCGCGAAGACCGCCAACAGGAGGCCGAGTAACACGGAGACAGATGCCCGGGGACCGAATCCCATGGGAATGGCCCATCAACTGCGACTGGGTTTGATAAACTGATAGGCGGCAGTTATCGGCGATGATAGCCTCCGCTCCTTTGGAAGGCGCGGTGAGTCCGAGGGGACGTCGAGCGCCCCATCGCCCGCTACCAATCTGCGTGCGGTGTGCCTCCGACTTCAAATAGCGCGGTGCCGTTCGTTCCGCAATTCCCCGTGGGAGCCCCCGCCATGCGCTATTACGAGTCGATCCTGGAGACCGTCGGCAACACGCCCCTCGTCCGCCTGCCGAAGCTTGCGAAGGACGCGAAGTGCCTGTTCCTTGCGAAGCTCGAGATGTTCAACCCCGGAGGGAGCGTGAAGGACCGGATCGGCGTGGCGATGGTCGAGGACGCGGAGCGGAAGGGCCTCCTGAAGCCGGGAGGGACGATCATCGAGCCCACGAGCGGGAACACGGGGATGGGGCTCGCGATGGTCGCGTCGATCAAGGGGTATCGCACGATCTTCACGATCCCCGACAAGATGAGCCGGGAGAAGATCGACACGCTGAAGGCGTTCGGCGCGCGCGTCGTCGTGACCCCCACGGCCGTGCCCCCGGACCACCCGGACTCGTACTACAAGGTCGCGGAGCGGCTGCATCAGGAGACGCCGAACTCCGTCCTCCCGAACCAGTACCGGAACCCCGAGAACCCGAACGCGCACTATCGAACGACAGGGCCGGAGATCTGGCGGGACACCGAAGGCGCGGTCACGCACTTCGTGTGCGGGATGGGGACGGGGGGGACGATCAGCGGGGCGGGGAAGTTCCTCAAGGAGAAGAATCCGAAGGTGAAGGTGATCGGCGCGGACCCGATCGGTTCGATCCTGAAAGACTACTTCGAAACGAAGCAGATGACGAAGGGACACACGTACAAGATCGAGGGGATCGGCGAGGACTTCATCCCTGAGACGACGTGGTTCGAGTTCATCGACGACGTGGTCAAGGTCGGTGACAAGGATGCGTACCTCCTCACCCGGCGCCTCGCACGGGAGGAGGGGATCCTTGCGGGCAGCTCTGCCGGAGCCGCGCTCTTCGTCGCGCTGAAGGTCGCGGAGGGACTCGGGAAGAAGGACGTCCTCGTCGTCCTCCTCCCGGACTCCGGCACGAAGTACGTGTCGAAAGCGCACAACGAGGCGTGGCTGAAGGATATGGGTTTCCTCGAGGAACCGGCCGCGCCGCTCGTTCAGATCCTGCGACGGAAGGAACAGGCCCTCCCCGGCCTCGTGACGATCGAGGCGGGCGCGAGGGTTCGCGAGGCCGTCGAGCGGATGCGGACGTACGACATCTCCCAGCTGCCCGTGTTCGATCGCGGGAGGTCCGTCGGGAGTGTCTCCGACGGCGAGCTGATGCAGAAGCTCCTCGAGGACCCCTCTCTGAACGACGCGTCTGTCGCAAAGGTCATGGCGGACCCCTTCCCGCTCGTCGACCCCGGGTCGGACCTGGAACACGTCTACAGGCTGCTCCTCCGGGGGAGCCCCGCGGTGCTTGTCGGCACGGACGCGAAGATCGAGGGAATCATTTCGAGGATCGACGTCATCGAGTACTTGGCAGAACGAAGCCGACGGTGAGTTTCCGCTCACCAGAGAACCACAGCGCCCCTCCCACGCCAACCCTTTTACCGCACCCGCCCTTGGCCCGCAGCGGGGAACTCGGATGCGCTTTTCGACGAAGGCAATCCACGTCGGCCAGGAGCCCGACCGGGCAACCGGGGCTGTAACCGTTCCGATTTACATGACGTCGACGTACAGCCAGAGGGCTCAGAAGGAATGGGTGTACGGCCGGACGGGAAACCCCACGCGGGCGGCCCTCGAAACCAACCTCGCGGCCCTCGAGGAGGGGAAGCACGGCCTCTGCTTCAGTTCCGGGATGGGCGCCATCACGACCGCCCTGACCCTGCTAACGAAGGGCGACCATGTCGTCGTCACGGACGATTGCTATGGGGGCGTGTATCGCATCTTCACCCGCATCATGTCCCGATATGGGATCGAGTCGACGTTCGTCGACATGACCGACCTGGTGTCCGTGGAAGACGCGATCCGCGGGGAGACGCGGATGATCTGGGCGGAGACCCCGACGAACCCGCTGATGAAGATCGTGGACCTCAAGGAAATTGCGGCCATCGCGAAGGCCCATGACGCGATCGGCGTCTGTGACAACACGTTCGCCTCGCCGTACCTCCAACAGCCGCTTGCGATGGGGATGGACATCGTCGTCCATTCGATGACGAAGTACCTCGGAGGCCACGCGGACATCCTCGGAGGCGCACTGGTCATGCGGCGCGACGACCTTTTCGAGAAGGTGCACTTCGCGCAGAACGCGCTCGGCGCGGTCCCGAGCCCATTTGACTGTTGGCTCGTCCTTCGGGGCGTGAAGACCCTTGCCGTGCGAATGGAGAAGCATTGCGACAACGCGGAGGCCCTCGCGACGTTCCTCTCGAACCACTCGAAGATCGCCAAGGTCTTCTATCCAGGCCTCCCGCACCACCCTGGCTTCACGATCGCGAAACGGCAGATGCGCCGGCCCGGTGGGATGCTGAGCTTCGTCCTGAAGGACTCCGCCCAGGCGATGCACGTCCTCCAGCGACTTGAGGTCCTCACCCTCGCGGAGAGCCTCGGGGGGGTCGAGACCCTGATCGAGCACCCTGCCTCGATGACCCACGCGTCCGTGCCGCGGGACGAGCGAGAGGCCCGGGGGATGACGGATGGCCTCGTCCGCCTGTCCGTCGGGATTGAGGACGTCGAGGACCTCGTGGACGACCTCGGCCACGCGCTGGGCTGAGGGCCCTGGAGGGCCGTCAGACTTGGTTCCCATGTCAGGCTTGCGATAACGATATGTAGCCAGCGCCGTTCGGGACGGCCTACTGGTGAGGGGCTTGAAGGCGCGAATGCTGGTTATCGTGGGATTGTTGCTGACTGCTGCGGCTCTCGTCCCGTTCGCGGCGCGGGCGGGGTTCGACACAAGCTTCTCGGATCCGCTTGGGGACACAACGAATATTGGCAATCCGCCGCAAGGGATCCGGGACTCTGCAGACGTGACGAGTGGAACGTCAGCCGCGGGCGCGACCAGCATCTCACTATCCCTGACGACTGCCGGTCCGATTGGCTATCCCGGTGCGCTCCTTACGTACACGTTCAGTACCCATGGGCCAAACAACACGGTTGGAATCTGGCTTAACGGGACCACCCTCGCGTGTGAGTTCGGACTGTGTTCCTACAGCTACGATTACACGGGCTCAGGCGGCAGCAGCGACACTGCACCCGTCACCCCCGTGGTCTCTGGGAACACGCTAACCGTAATCGTCCCAAGGGCGTGGGGCGGCGATGAAGCGACCTACCTGCTCACGTTCTCCACAGGTGCGTACTCCGCAGACTTTACACAGAGTTCCTTCGACGAAGGCGGTCAGGTGAACCAAGCGCCAACGATCTCGAATCCTCCCGCTGATCCAGTGAACACGGACGTCGGCAGTCTCTACTCCTATGATTTCGCTGCCAACGACCCCGAGAACGACCCTCTCACGTGGTCCGTTGACGCCACACCAACTGCGACGTGGCTCACCATCGATCCCTCAACGGGAGTTCTTTCGGGTACGCCATCAGCGCAGGGGAGTTGGGATGTCACCGTAACGGTGACGGACCCGTATTCGGGGTTTGGTTCATTCTCGTTCACCCTCAATGCAGTCACGTGCGGGGCGAACACCGCGCCGACAATCACGAATGATGTCAGCGGTTCGCAAACGGTCGGCCAATCGCAACCGTACACGCACGACTACGACGCCACGGACGCGCAGAGCGACCCACTGACCTGGTCCGTTGCCGGCTCCGCGTACGCGACGATCAACTCGAACACGGGAGCTCTCGTCTTTGCGTCCCCCGTCGCTACGTCGTACATCCTTACCGTGACCGTCCGCGACCCATGTGGGGGCGTCGACACCTCGACCCTGACCATCGTCGTTTCCTCAGGCAGCGGCGCGGACTCGGATGGCGACGGCGTGCCGAACACGACGGACAACTGCCCCAATGTGGTGAACCCCTCCCAGGCGGATTCGGACGGAGACGGGATTGGGGACGCCTGCGACACGGGCCCGGGCACGACCGTCGACCCGCGGACGACGACCACCGGACGAACCACCTCGATTACGATCGCGGTAACCAAGAACCAGGTCCAGTGGTCGCGGACCGGAAACAATGTCACATTGGACTATCTGACCGAAGGGACGACCACCGGGACCGTGAACCATCTCAAGTCCATCTTGATTACAGAGTATCGCAACGGAAGCCATGAGATCAGTCAGGCACAGGCGGAACTGGCCGACGGCAGCGTTGGCAATTTCAGCTTCGGTTTCCACGGCACGGGGCCCGGCGGCTCGCGGGCGCAGTGGCATCACCACCTCTTGGGAACCGTCCCGGCCCGACCGGGTGATCCGAGCAACGCTAACGACCCGAACTTCCGCCGAGTCGTTGCCTGCTACATGGCGTACACGGATACCTCCGAGAGCCAGTGGAACTTCGCGTGCGTCATCGTCGTCGGCGAGGGCGCGGGGAATACGGGCTCTGGTGACCAGACGACAGGAACCGTCCAGCCGGTCGGAGGCGGGCTCGGCTTGCCCGTCATCCTCGCGATCGTCATCATCGTCGTCGTGGTCGCGCTCCTCGTCGCCGTTGTGCTCATGCGACGCCGGAAACCCCAGGCGCCCGCGCCGCCACCGCCGCCGCCCCCTGCGTGATACCACAGCCCCGTCAAGGGAGCTCACGTCTTCGAGGGTAGACGCTAGCCACTCGGAGCGAGGAAAGCCGCCCTAGCCGATCGATAGGAACCCCGGAGGGCGAACGCTGCGGTTCGGACCAGGCGATTCCGTGTCTCCTGAAGGGCGGGCCCTTAGTTGCGGGAGATCCGAAATGGCCGAAATGGGCTGGAGCCCAGAAAGAATTATAGCGCCCGGGGTCAATGCCGAACTTCCCAAATGCGGGGAGGTTGAGACCATGGACAAGAAGGTGTTTTTCGCCGCCGCCGCGGTTGTCGTCGCTCTATCGCTGGGACTCGTCCTTGTCCCCACGGCGAGATCGGCTCCGACCATCACGATACGGCCAATCATGGCATTCGACTGGCACGCGGGGGACGACTTCCTCGCAGAGTTCGACCCCTCTTTCTCCCCCGCGGTGGCGCGGGCCGCCGTGAACGGGGACACGGTCGAAATCAAAGCGGGCGGCACCCTCAGCGTGTTCCCGAAGATGGCGACCGGAGGCGGGACCTTCGTCCACAAGGCTGCGGACGGGACCGTGCGAGGGGCCGGTGACATCACGGTCCTCGGCCTCATCATGTTCCACAGCTATGGAAACCAGCCCGATCTGCCGCCCACGTTCGAGGGCGGTCAAGCCCTGATCCGCGTGCACCTCCAGCCCGCCGCGGGGGGCCCCGGCTTCACAGGGATCCTCTGGGTGGACTGTGCAATCGGGAAGTTCCCACCGGGACACCCCGAGGGCGTGCGGCTCCTCGTCCAGGACGTAATAAACTTCAACAAGAAGGTCAGCGGAAACACCCTGTTCATCAGGACCGGTTGAACCGCTGAACCTGGGCCGCGACATCGTATTCGGAGGCGATGTGGCACCTCCGGCGTCACAGGCGCAGCCTCGCCTCCCTAACCTTAATACGAGCCGCCTAGATGCGCAGCGGTTCATGGTCCTCCGGATCTACAACACGTTGACCCGCCGCAAGGAGGACTTCGTTCCCCTCCATGGGAACCGCGTGTCGATGTTCGTGTGCGGGATCACGCCGCAGGACTCCGCCCACGTTGGCCACGCGAAGACGTACGTAGCGTTCGACGTCGTCGCGAGGTACCTCCGCCACAAGGGCTACGCGGTGTTCTACCTCCAGAACGTGACGGACATGGAGGACCGGATCATCGAGAAGATGGAGAAGACGGGTCGGGACTGGAAGGACATCGTGTCCCAGTACTGGGCCGAGTTCCAAGAGGGGATGGCGGCCCTGCGGTGCGACTCCGTGAATTTGTACGCCCGCGCGACGGACTACATCCCCGAGATCGTCGCGCAGATCCGGGGCCTCCTCGCGAAGGGGTATGCGTATGTGGCCCCGGACGGCAGCGTGTACTACGACACGACGAAGTACACGGATTGGGGGAAGCTCAGCGGGCAGAAAATCGAGAAGCTCCTCCCAGGGGCCCGCGTGACCCCGGACCCGAACAAGCGCACGCCCGCGGACTTCGCCCTGTGGAAGGCCCAGAAGCCCGGAGAGCCCGCGTGGGACAGTCCCTGGGGGAAGGGGCGCCCCGGGTGGCACATCGAGGACACCGCGATCTCGATCCACCACTTCGGGCCCCAGTACGACCTCCATGGGAGCGCGGTCGAGCACGTGTTCCCCCATCACGAGGCGGAGATCGCGCAGGCGGAGGCGTTCACCGGCGTGACGCCGTTCGTGAAGGTGTGGATGCACACGGGGATGCTGATGGTGGGCGGGGAGGAGATGCACAAGTCCCTGGGGAACTTCTGGGCCCTGAAGGACGCCCTCAAGGTCGCGGCACCGGAAGAGCTGCGGTTCTTCCTCCTGAACGCCCACTACCGCTCGCCGATTGACTACACCGCGTCGGGCCTCGACGAGGCGCGCGCCGCGTACCGGCGGCTGCGGGACGGCGTGGAGAGCCTCCGGGCCGCCGCTCGCGCGGGTAAGGAGAGCGGTCCCGGGGACGCGGGCCTCCGCAAGGCCACTGACGATGCGAATCGAGATTTCTTCGCGGCAATGGACGACGACATGAACACCCGGGAGGCGATCGCCGGGATGTTCGCCCTCGTCGCGGCGGCGAACCGGGCCCTTGACGCAGGGGTCGGGCGAGGGGCCGCGGAGCACGCCCTCGTGGCCCTTGGGACCTTCGACGAGATCCTTGCATTCCTACCGCGGGGGGGCGGGGAGACGGGCCGGCTCCTGACGGGCCTCCTCGACTTCATCGTCCAGCTCCGCGAGGACGCCCGCAAGCGGAAAGACTTCGCAGTATCCGATGCGATCCGGACCAACCTCTCGGCCATCGGCGTCGTGCTCGAGGACACGAAAGACGGTGTCCGCTGGAAACGTCGTTAGGCCTGTCTGAGACACCGGACAACGTGGTGCCTTCGAATCGATTCCCAGAATGAGAACAGGACCGCCTTTGGGGGGTCGCGAGTATTTAAAGGGGGGTATTTAAGCAAAGAGCTCAGTCGGAAGGGTCGTTTTCTCCATACAAACTAGGGTCGGCACCTTTATGCTCCGCAAGTGCTTATAGAAAGACGCCTCGGGATGGGGTGCGGAAGGGGCCGGAATAGGGGTCCTGAGACGCTCACAGTTCGGTGTGAAATAGATGGCACAAGAGGGGACGGAATCCGTACCGTACGACGCGGAATCGATCCAGGTCCTTGAGGGCCTGCAGGCCGTCCGGAAGCGCCCTGCGATGTATGTGGGGAGCATCGACACCCGAG
>VBML01000145.1 GCA_005878915.1 Methanobacteriota archaeon
AGCGAACCGCGCAAGCGTCTCGAGGATTATGTCCCCGACGCTCTCCTTGCGATCGTCCCAATCTCCGTTTCGGAGGTGGTACGGAGAGTACTGCGAGTAGATGGACAACGTGAATTTTCCCGGAGGCGCGAGGCTCGGATCCATCACGGAGTGCAAGACGCAGTCGAGGAACGGCTCCCTCGAAGGCTCGCCCCACTTCGCGTCGTCCCATGCCCGCTCGAGGTAGTCGACGGACGGGCAGATGTCCAAGTACCCTTTGTGGTGCGATTGCACGGTCTTGCCGGGTCGCGCCGTGAAATCCGGCAGCTCGGTGAGGAGGCAGTTCACTTTCGTCACGACGCCGGTCGCTTTGATCCGGCGGACCTGCGCGAGGAACTCCGGATCCAGTGCGTCGGGAGCGACGAGCCTCTCGAAGGTCGTCTTCACGTCCACGTTTGCGAGGATCGCGCGGGCCATCACCTTCTTCCCGCCCGCGAGCTCCACTCCGATGGCTCGCCCGTCGTTCGTGAGGATTCGATGGACGGTCGCGCCTGTTCGGATCGTGGCCCCATGGTGCTCGGCCGCCTTGGCGAGGGCTTGCGAGATGCCGCCCATGCCGCCCTTCGAGTACCCGAACGTCTGCTTGACGCCGTTGATCTCATGGAGCAACATGTGCCCGAGCATGAGGGCGGTGCCTGGCGTCTTCGGCCCCGCGGGGAGGCCGATCGTCGTCGCGGTGGCGAGCATCGCCTTGACCTCCGCGGACTCGAAGAACTCGTCGAGGAGATCTGAGGCACTCTGCAAGAGGAGCCGCTTCGCCAATTCTTCCGCCTCGGCGCCCTTGAACATCCCGAGCAAATCGGGCAAAGGAGGCGGGGATTCGAGGACCATCGCCTCGATGAGTTCCATGACCTCGGTCCAGAACGCGACGTACTTGGGATAGGCCTCGGCGTCCTTCTTCGAGAAGCGCGCGAGTTCCTTGTGGTTCCGCTCCGGGTCGTTCCAGAGGAGAATCGAGTCGCCGTTCGGAAACGGGAGGAAAAACTGCGGATCGAAGGCATGGACCTCATACCCGAACCGGGCGAGGTCGAGGTCTCGGATGATCTCCGGCCGCAACAAGCCGGCGGAATACGCGAGCCGCGAGAACCTGACTCCCGGGAAGACCTCCTCCGTGATGCAGGCTCCTCCGACGATCGGCCGACGTTCGAGGGCGAGGACTTTCAGCCCGGCCTTCGCCAGGTACGCCGCGGAGACGAGGCCGTTGTGGCCCCCGCCGACGATGACGGCGTCCCATGCGCCATCCATGATCCTCGGAGCGCGGGTCACCTACGTATCGTTAGTGGCCACAGGTTGGTTGCGTTTCCATCAAACTATAAGCCGCGGCCTTCCTTCCCTGCGAGCGTGCCGCAGAAACGGGGAGGTCGGCCTAAGACTACCGCGAAGATGGGCATCCTCGAGCGACTGGAAAAGGGCATCGTCCTCGGCGATGGCGGATACCTTCTCGAACTCGAGAAACGCGGCTACGTTCAAGCGGGGCCCTTCACGCCTGAGGCCGTCCTCGAGCATCCGGCAGCGGTGAAAGAGCTCCATCAGGAGTTCCTCGACGCAGGTGCCGAAGTCCTGCAGTCCGTCGCCTTCTACGCGAGCAAGGAGAAACTCGCGACGGTCGGATATGCGAACAAGGCGCGCGATATCAACCGCGCCGCGGTCCGCCTCGCCCGCGAGATCGCAGGCGACCGGGCGCTCGTGGCGGCAAACCTGAGCTTGACGTGGATGTTCGATCGAAAGGACAAGGGATCTCCGGACAAAGTGCGTCGCTTGTTCGACGAGCAGCTCGAAGCTCAGCTCCAGGAAGGGCCGGACTTTGTGATCGCGGAGACGTTTTCCTGGTTGGGGGAGGCGCTCCTGGCCGTGGAGCGGATCGAGAAGACGGGCATGCCGTCTATGGTCACGATGTCGTTCGACAAGGAACCGAAGTCGTACGACGGCCATTCGCCGGCCGAGTGCGCGCGCGCGTTGCGGGACGCCGGTGCCGACATTATCGGGGTGAATTGTCTCCGGAACCCGCTCCTGCTTCTCCCCCTCGCCCGAGAGATGCGCCAGGCCGTGTCCGGGTTCGTCGCATGCCAGCCGACCGCGTATAGCACCCCGCCGGACGTCCCGGACTTCACCGCGACGAAAGAATTCCCGTTCGAGACGGAGACCCTCGTGCTGTCGCGCAAAGTGATGGGGGCCTTCGCCGCGGAGGCTCGGGCCGCGGGCATCAACTACATCGGCTCCTGCTGCGGCTCGATGCCCGTCCATGTGCGGGAGATGGCCCGCGCGCTCGGGAAAGCCCCGGTCGACCGGACGTGGCGGGTGGACTACGCGAAGCCGATGTCCGCGTACGAGTTCTACAAGCACAGGACGTAGGGTCGCGGCATACCTCTGCTTAGGGGTACGCGGTCAGTCCATGACGCGACAGGTCCAGATGGTCTTCCGACTCAGCGGAACCGGTTCCCGCAGAAGAAGCAGAACATGTTGTCCGCGCTGACCATCGTACCGCAACTCGGGCAGCGCTTCTTGGCGGCCGTCGGCTGTGCCACCGTAATCGGCGCAATCGGCTGGGCCGGCGGAATGATCTGGACGGGTGTCGGCGAACTCGCGATCTGCGGTTCGATTCGCGTCGCAGCGGGTTGAACCGGAGGCGGGCCGGATGGGGGCGCGGACGGCCGTACGGCTTGGACGTAGTAGCTCGGAGGGTACAGCGTCTGCGGGCGGGAGAGTGCGCGACGGGCCCGGGCCGCGCGGCGCTGCGGGATGAACGCGACGACCCCTGCGAGCACCAGGATGAACAGCGCCAAGACCAGCAGGTTGGAGGCGAGGAGTTGGTACAGGACGAAGAGGAAGTCGGGGAGGCTCGAAGCCGTGACCGCGTACTCAGGCGAGGAGAACGGGGTCCCGTTCACCGTCGCGACGACCTTGAAGTACAGGGCGCCCGCGCCCGAAGGCATCGAGAAGCCGTTCGCGGTGTACGACTGGTGCGTCTGGCCCGACTGCGCGCCGGTCGCATTGCCCAGCCGCCCGGAGACGGTTCCCCAGATGACGTGGGTGTCGGTCACGGCGAGCCCGGTCGGCCCGAGGATCGACCACGTCACCCCGAACGTCGAGCTGCTCGAGACCGACCTCGGGAAGGAGTTCACGGAGATGAACGGTTGGCTCAGGGCGTTGATCGCGTTCCAGATGTTCACGACGCCCCAGCCGTAGTTCGTATTGTAGCCGCTGCCCACGGGCTGGACCGCCGTGCTGTTGAGGATGTTCCAGAGCTCGACGTTCGTCAGGCTCGGGTCGACGGAGAGGAGCAACGCCGCGGCGCCGCTCACGAAGGGCGTGGAGAACGAAGTGCCTTGGAGGTAGTGGACGTTGTTGGGCTGGTTGTTGCCTCCGTTCAGCGTGACGATCCGGGTCCCCGGCGCGGAGATGTCCAGCCCGCTCCCGTAGTTCGAGAAGGAGGCCCGACGCCCCGATTCATCGATGGCCGCAACCGACACGACGTTCGGCAGGCGTGCCGGATAGTCGAGCGTCCCGACCCCGGCGTTCCCGGCGGCCGCGACGATGAGCGCGCCCTTCGACCACGCATAGTCGACGGCGAGTTGGATGGGGTCCGTCGGCCCGATGAACGTCTCATTCGTCCCGAGGGAGAGGTTGATCACCCGGGCGCCGCGGTCCGCCGCCCAGCGGATCGCCTGCGAGGTGTTGAACGAAGAACCTTGACCGTTGGGGCCCAGGGCCCGGACCGCGATGACGCTGATTTGCGCGGTGCCCGCGATTCCCTGGCCGTTGTCCGTGATCGCGGCGATGACGCCGGCCACCCCCGTCCCGTGGTAGACCTGTCCCGACGGGTCGACGTCCATCGGGTTCGTGTCGCCATCGACGAAGTCGTGTCCATGCGTACCGTCCGCCGTGTTGGTCCACATGTTCGCTTGGATGTCGGGCTGGGTCCACCAAACGCCGGTGTCGACGACCGCGACGAGGACCGACCGGTCTCCGACACTCACGCTCCAGGCGTTCGGAGCACCGATCGACTGGAGGCCCCATTGGTCCACGAAGAATGGATCGCTGGGAGGGCCGAGCTCCGCGTGGACGGGGAAGTTCGTGACGATGACCGCCGCAGTGGACGTCGAGGCCGCCGCCGCGCCGGACACGAACGAGCCGGCCATGACGAGGACCGCGATGATGGCGGCAAGCCGCCGGGCGAGGGCGCTCAATCGGGCCGATAACAGGGGGAAGCCTCCGCGATTTCGAGGGCTGAACGCGCATATGAACCGCGCCCCTTCATAAACCTCTGCCCGTGATTGTCAGCGGTTGACATCGGTTGTGTTTCGTCAGAGGCGTTTCGCCAGCTCCGCGATTTTTGCACTTGCGCCGCCCTTGATAGGAGGCCCGTGCCCCATGACGATGTTCTCGAAGTGGAGCGTCGCGAGTTTCTTGATCGATTGGCGATGCTGCTTCGGGTCCACGTTGTACTTGTCCGGCATCGGCGCCAGGCCGCCCTCGTTGTTCAACGCGTCGCCGGCGATGCACAGCGAACGGGTCTCGTCGAGCAGCGACAAACTCCCGCGGGTGTGGCCGGGCGTGAGGATGACGCGAAGGCCATCGTGCAATTGCCCGTCGTCCAACAGGATGTCGACCGGCGTGCCCGGGTGCGATTGCGGGCCGGACGGACCATCGTACACCCGTTTGCGGG
>VBML01000146.1 GCA_005878915.1 Methanobacteriota archaeon
AAGGGGGCTCTCGATGAGAAGCTGCAGCTTTGCGGGAGGGTCGCCGTCCGAGTCCGAATAGGTAACACGGTAAACGAAAAAAGTTGCGGTCGAGCCGTTCTCGGGGTTCAATCCGTCCGCCACGTAGTTCGGCTCGCCGGTCCATGACAGCGCGGGCGGCGTGTTGGTAGCCCCCCAGAGATCGAGTTTGACGACGATCCCATCAGACGCACCCATCCCATATTGTCGACTGAAGGCATTCGGGGTGACTGGGAAGTCCGGGGAGGATGTGGCGCCGACAACGTACGCGCTTCTTGCGCTATCCACAGAAACCTCGTAGCCGTCCTCGTCTCCGTTTCCCCCGAGGTAAGTCCCGTAGTCCAATCGGCTCCCTGTACGGTCGAGTTTCACGATGAAAGCATCCGAGGTACCATTAAGTTCTGCATCAAAGGCGTCCGAGCTCATCCGGAAGTCCGACGAGAGGGTGTCTCCGGTCACGTACGCGTTGCCGACGCTGTCGACCGACAAACCATGGGCGATGTCCAGGTTAGAGCCGCCGAGGTAGGTCCCGTATCGCAAGGATTTCCCATAGGGGTCCAGCTTCGCGACAAACGCATCGTCGCCCCCATTAAGCGTCACGTTCAAAGCGCCCGCAGTGGTGGGAAAATTCGTCGAGTGAGTCTGGCCGACGACGTACGCGTTTCCCACCGCATCGATATCAAGGGCAAGGATGAAATCGTCGCTGTCCCCTCCGATGAACGTCGAGTACTCGGCTGTCGTCCCGGAAGGATCAAGTTTGACCACAAATCCTTCGGTTTGGTTCAGCGTCGTGTCAAAGGCGCCCACCGTCACGTTGAAGTCGGAGGAGGAAGTTTCTCCAGCGACGTAGGCGCTTCCCTGCGCGTCAACTGCTATCGACCCGCCGAAATCGCCGGCGCCACCCCCGATATAACTTGCGTAGACGAGGGAACCCGCCGTGGGGTCGACCTTGGCGGCATACGCATCCTGGAATCCGGAAACCGTACTCCACGCGCCTGCGGTCACGGGGAAATCGGTGGAGGTCGTGGGACCGGTGACATAAACCCTGCCGGAATCATCGATCGCAACCGAACGAGCGTCATCGCCGCCATTCCCCCCAAGATAGGAACCGAACAGCAGGCTGGTGCCACTCGGGCTAAGCTTCACAATGAACGCGTCCCCAGATCCGTTCAGCCCGCGTTGGATCCCATTCGTCGTGGTCGGAAAGTCCGCAGAGTTCGTGCCTCCAACAACGATGATGTTTCCGGCGGAGTCCAAGGCGACATCCCAGGCGGCGTCGCCTCCGCTCCCCCCGATGTAGGTTCCGTACAATCGAGCGCTTCCCGTCGAATCGAGTTTCACGAGGAACGCATCCAGCGATCCGTTGAGTTGAACGTCGAATGCCCCCGGGGATACGGGAAAGTCGGGAGAGACCGTGTATCCGACCACGTAAACGTTCCCGTAGGGATCGGCGCCCACGGAAAGGGGCTGTTCTTCCTGGGAGCCACCGAGGAAGGTTGCCCAAGTCAACGGGTCAATCGTGAGGGAGAGGGAGGGGTCCCTCCCGAGACACCTGAAACCCACCACGAAGCGGGCTCTCTGCTCGAATCGACAATCGACTTCATGACCCCCCTCTTGGAAGGAGAATGGGGGCTCGTCTCGAATCTTTCCAAGGGCAGTTTGGAGAACGAGCGCACCCTCGCCGTCGATCTGAAGCCCATCTATCCCCGCGTATGAGAGTTCAATCTTGGCGAGATCCGCGTGGGGGGCAATCGAGAATTCGTATTTCAGTCCCCGGCTGGTTCCATAGAATCTCAAATCGACTCCGTCATAGAGGGCCGGATAGGTCACTCCCGCAAAACTTCTCACGTTGGTGTGCCACGACGCGGGATCATTGCCAAAAAGGTAGTGATTTCTAACCGACAGTTCACGCGCCCCGACAGGCTCTACGACGTTTGCGCTTTCAAACTGCACCCGAACAAGGACACCGTGGATGGGAGCGAGTTCAGGTGCACGAATTTTCAAGCGCCCCAAGTTCGAATCATTCACCGGGTAAGAAGTCTGTATGAGACTTAGCTCGAAGAACCGATCACCGAACCCCACTTCCATCCCGCCGGCAGATGCCACAAATCGAATCTCGTCGTTGCTGATCTGACCCTCGTTCTCGACGAAAGAGAGCGAGGATTCTTGCGTCTTCGTTGGAAGCGCGACGTTAGGACCTGCTCCCACGGGCGACGATGGCTGACGCGCGTCCGGCCCACTCCCCGGCATCGTGTTCATTTCCCACGACAGTAAGACGACCGCGCAGAGGCAAAGCACTAGCTTTCGATCCGTCCCCGGAAGCCCCCCAGCGAACTACGCCTAATCGAGTGCCGGCCTATTTCACTTTCGCGGTCCGTCTCCTATGCCGAGCGAGGCCTTGGCGAGCAGAGAGTGCAGCCCGGAGACAGGTGGGCGTAATTCCCATCGGCTCGAGGGCTTAGAATTCGCCGATTTAAAGGGCGCTCGTCCACCTAACAAACCCGCACGGCCTCGCAGTTTCCGGGAGAGGATCGTCGCACGACCACTTTTGAAGCCCCGTGAGCAACTCCCCACTCAAACGGGACAATTGCTCTACCGGGCGTCATCACTCTCGCGCCGCTCTGCAGGACCTATCCGTAACCCTGCACGTCGTCGTCGGGGTGGGTGTTCCAATAATGGTACGGGGAAGTCTCCTTCTGTGCCTGCGAGATGTCCGTCCCGACCCCGGCGGTATACGAACCGTATCGCTCGCGAATCTGATCCTCGGTCGTACGGGCCCGCTTCAGGGCGCCGCGGATGTGGGCGGTCTCGATGACCCGGCTCCTCTCGGTGACGGCCAGGTCCCCCGCGGCGCGGATCAGCCCGCCAAGCTCCCGCAGCCGCAGCGTCAACGCCTTCTCCTTCTTGTCCCCCTCGCGGGCGCGGCGTCGGGACTCCTCGATCACCGCGAGGACGGCGTCCCGGGAGGCGGGTGGGATCCGCTTGTCCATCGCGATCTCCTGAGCGACGAACTGCGCCATCTTGGCGCGGTTCTCCTCCGTGTCGGGCATCGTCGTCTCGACGAGGACCTCATACCCGGAACCGGTGATCCGCGACCGGAGCGGTGAAAGGATGTGGGGCAGGTCCTGGATGTTGCACGCGCCCACGAAGATGAAGTCGCACGGGACGTTGTCCACGCGGACGCTCGCGCCCGCGCTCTGGGGGTTTCGGCCGCTGATCGGGAAGCGCTTCTCCTGCATCGCCGTCAGGATGAATCGCTGGAGGGCCCCCAGCTGCGGCAGCTCATCGATGAACAGGACGCCCTGGTGGGCCTCGTGGATCGCCCCCGGGACGACGCGCTCGTACGGGGCCGTTCCGAGCTGCGGATGCCCGCCATACGGGTCGTGACGCACGTCTCCGAGGAGCTCCGTCTCGCTCGCCCCCGTCGCGAGGACGTACGGTTGCCGGTTCACCGGGACGAGGACCTTCCGCGGGCTTGTTTTCTCCATCTCCCGCCGCTTCTCCAGGGCCTTCTGGTCGAGGATCCGGACCATTTCGCCTGCACGCTCGTATACGACGACCTCCTCGTTCCCGAACTGGCGCCGCGTCGTCGTGACCCGTTCCCGCCCGCCGAGCTGGCCCAACGTGACCTCAAAAATCCCGCCGAGAATGTCCCCGAACGGGTTCTGCGCCGCGCCCTGCTGGATCGTGGTCTTCGGCCGCGCGCACTTCGGGCACACCCTCTCCCGCGGGGAGGAGTACGTCCCGCAGTTCACGCACTTGTACCCGAGCCGCTCGACGACGTTCACCGGTGCTTCCTTTGGATCGATGAGATCGCCCTCGGCGCCCTCCCGCTGGAACTGCTCCTTCAGCACCTCGTCGCGCTTCTTCACCTCGACGAACGGGCGCTCGGGGTTCTCCGGGTTGTGGACGACCCGCAATTCCTCGTCCGGGGATGGCATGTGGAGGGCGAGGGCCTGGGCGATCATCGATTTCCCCGTGCCCGGCGGGCCGACGAGGAGGAAGTGCCGGCGCTGCATCGCGGCGACGCGTGCTAGGTCCACCGCATAGTGTTGGCCGATGACGCGGGCCAGGGGGTCCGCGGGGATCGCCACGTCCGCGGTCGTCTGCAAGTCCTTGAGGGCGAACCCCTCCGCCGCGCTGAGCGAGGTCTCCTTCGTGATGGCCCATCCCTCACGAGGGCGCGAGGTCGGTCTTCGTGTACACGTCGATCCCCTGGGGCTGCTTCGTGATCGTGCCCATCTTCATGCCGATCACGCTTCGCATGCCGATCTCCGAGGCGATGTCGAGGATCCGCTGGGTGATGATCCCGTCGAACACGACGACGCGCGCCTGACGGTTCACCCGCAGCGTCTCGACGAGGTTCCGGACCGGGACCTCCGCGGCGACGCTGTCATTCTCGTTCAGGATCTTCGCCTTCGAGGACCCGCCGATCTGCTGGAGCATGTCGCGGTACTTCTCCAGCTTCGGGTTGGAGGGCCGCCCGACCGATGGCGCGGGTGCCTCGCGGGGCGGCGGGAGCGGCTCGAGGCTCGCGTCCTCAAGGACCGCGGGCGTCGGGGCGCGCACGTCCATGCGGGCCCCGGCCCTCTCCTGTGGCATCGGGGGCCTCGGCTCCGGTCGCGGGGGGCGATCCGTCCGCTCCGGGGGGAGCGGAGTCTCGTCCTCCGGCTTGTACACTTGGCCCGTGAGGCCGTACATCTCCACGAACTGCTCCGCGGGGATCTTGTTCCGCAGGGACTTCATGATCTGCTTCTGCGTGAGCTCCTCGACCTCGCGCCCCCTGGGCGCGCGGGCGATGAAGTCCACCTCCGCGACCTGGAGAAGCTCCCGGAGGATGAGGTCCCCGCCGCGGTCCCCGTCGACGAACGCGGTGACGACCTTCTCCTTCGACAGCTCTTGGACCGTCTTCGGGACGTTCGTC
>VBML01000104.1 GCA_005878915.1 Methanobacteriota archaeon
TGTTGGGAATCGTGTCGCGTGGTTGAGCTCCACCCGCTAGGAGTCTCCCGCGTGTTCACCGACGGGAGGACGTTGTACACGGAGAACCTCGTGCCCGGCGCCGCCGTGTACGGTGAGCGGCTCGTCCACTCTCGTGGGACGGAGTATCGGCTGTGGGACCCACGGAGGAGCAAGCTCGCCGCCCTGCTCGTCAAGGGGTGGAAGATCCTGCCCCTGGAGAAGGGTTCCAGGGTCCTTTACCTCGGCGCCGCGAGCGGAACGACAGTGAGCCACGTCTCGGACCTGTGCCCGGAGGGGATTGTGTATGCGGTCGAGATCTCGCGGCGGGTGTTCCAGAAACTCCTCGCCCTCGCCGAGGGGCGGCACAACGTCCTGCCGATCTTGGCCGACGCGTCGAAGCCCGACGCGTACGCGGGCACCATCGGCCGCGTCGACTTTCTGTATCAGGATGTCTCGCAGCGGGATCAGGTGGAGATCCTCGAGAGGAACCTTCGGTTCCTCGCGGCCGACGGGGCCGTCGTGCTGATGGTCAAGGCCCGCAGCATCGACGTCGCGCGGGACCCCTCCGCCATCTACCGCGAGGTGCGGGCGGGTCTCGTCCGGGCGGGGCTGCACGTCCTGGGGATCATCCCTCTCGACCCGTTCCAGCGGGACCACGCCGCGGTCATCGCGGAGCCTTCGCGGGCTCTGTAGAATTCCGTCGAACCTCACGCTTCTCGTACATGGGTGGGCGCGTTTCGTCGCGGAGCAACCTCCAGGACGGATTGTGTATCTCCGAGGTGACGTCGAGCGGGTCGGCGTCTCTGGTGATGTGATGCGAAGTCCGAGGAATTTCTGCCGGGTAGTAACAATCACTATCGGAATAGTAAGGATTTTATCTTGTCCGCACATTCGGGGACCAGCTCTACCGGTGGGGAGGTGGGGAGAGTTGTCTCATGTCGTCCGTTGGATGAGTCGTATCGTCGCCTTGATGATCGTGTCAACGCTGGTGATTGCGTTCCCTGCGCGGCCCGTTACAGCCCAGGGGACAGGGCCTGAAATGTTGGATCCGAGGCTCGATGTCCGGACGTTCGTGTCCGGCCTGTCCCAGCCGACGAGCTTCGCGTTCATCGGCGACAGCGACCTGCTTGTCCTGGAGAAGGCCTCGGGGAAGGTCCTACGCGTAAAGGACGGGGCGATCCACAGCACCGTCCTCGACCTGGCCGTGAACTCCGCATCCGAGCGAGGCCTCCTGGGGATCGCATTGCATCCGAAATTTCCGAACCACCCGTGGGTCTACCTCTACTGGACGGAATCCACCACGGGGGCTGACTCCGCCGCCCTCGCCAACGTCCCCCTCCTGGGGAACCGCGTGGACCGCTTCACGTGGGATGGCGCGAGCCTGACGTTCGATCGAAACATCATCCGACTCCACGCCTTCCAGAACGACGCCACGAACGGGGTCATGCGCGGCAATCACAACGGGGGCGTGATCCGGTTCGGACCCGACGACAGGCTGTACATCTACATCGGCGACAACGGGCGGCGAGGGCAGATGCAGAACCTGCCTGACGGGCCGGGTTGCATCGCCCTCCCGTGTTCGGCGATCCCCCAGGGGAACCTGCCGGACGATCAGTTCGGGGGACCGGAGCCGGACAACGCACACCTTACGGGTGTCATCCTCCGTCTCAATGACGACGGGACCACGCCGAAAAGCAATCCGTTCTTCAAGGCTGGGGCGAAGCGTGGGGGCGAGGCGGGGGCCAACCTCCAGCGGGTGTTCGCGTACGGAATCCGTAATGGCTTCGGATTCGCGTTCGACCCAATCTCGGGTGGCCTGTGGGAGGCCCAGAACGGGGACGACACGTTCTCGGAGCTGAACCGGATCGATGCGGGCTCGAACCTGGGTTGGCCCCAGATCATGGGCCCCGTCAGCCGGATCGCACAGTTCAAGGAGATCGAGACCCGCGACCCGAACGCCCCGAATGGGCGGGACCCGCTCCTGAACACTCCGTACTTCGGCCTCCAGCAGGTGCGTTGGTCGCCCAAGAACATCGCGGACACTCCGGAGGAGGCCCTATCTCGGTTGTTCCACGTGTTCAGGGACGGCGACGAATTCGAGGCGCATCTCACGGGTGCGGAGGAGATGCCCACGGTCTCGACGACGGCATCGGCCAAGGCGGAATTCGAGCTCACGGACGAGGGCACGCTCCGGTTCAAGCTGAAGGCGACGAGCGACATCACGGGGGCGACACAGGCGCACATCCACCTCGGAGCCCGAGGCCAGAACGGACCCATCGTGGCGTTCCTGTTCGGATTCGACCCCGCCGGAGTGAATTTCGAGAAGGGAGACCGGATCGCGAAGGGGACGCTCGACGACGCTGCGGTCATCGAACGGCCGGGGTTCGACGGCACGGTCGCTACCTTGGTCGCGAGGCTTCAGCAGGGGCGGGCGTACGCGAACTTGCACACGATCGCACACCCCGGGGGCGAGACGCGTGGCCAGGTCGTCGTGGACGACAAGAAGCCTGTCGACCACTACAGCGATCCCGAGTTCAGTTGGAAGTTCGAAGTCTCGCCCGCAGGGATCGGGTTTGTCGAGGGGAATGGGCTGGGCAAGGCGTTCAAGGGGGATCTCTTCGTGGGAGGCGCGAGGACCTTCCTAGAGGGTGGCCACCTCTTCCACTTCGATCTCACGAAAAACCGCGAGAATGTTTCCCCGCACGACCCCCGCCTGAAGGACCGCGTCGCCGACAACAACAACAAGTTCGACATCACAGAGAGCGAGAGCCTGCTGATCGGCCGGAACTTCGGGATCGTCACGGACATCCACACGGGACCGAACGGGAACCTGTTCGTCGTGTCGCTTTCGAACGGCGCGATTTACGAAATCTTCCGGATCCACCACTCCGACGGGGATCACGATGACGACGATGGGGCGCGGGACGAGGACGACTGATTCGACGGTCTGATTCCCCCGAGTCCCGCCGTGAGCGTACCCCGAACGAATCAGGTGATCCCCTGCACTGCGAGGTCGGAGTCGGAACGCCGAGACGGATTTTGCGCGGTTGAATCGGGCGCCGTGAGATGAAGGGCCGGCCGGTTCGAACGCGAAAGCCAGATATTCCCCGCCCCCCTTCCATCGGCTGTGCGGGCTCCCGAATTCGCGACGCGGATTGCCGACCTTGTCGCCCGCCACGAGCCCTTCGCGGTGGCCACGGTCACAAAGACGGAGGGATCGACGCTCGCGAAGGTGGGCTTCAAGATCCTGATTTCCAACACCGGCGAGGTCGTCGGTGGAACTCTGGGCGGCGGGTGTCCCGAGGGACCCGTCGTCGAGGTCGCAGAGCGCGCGATGACGGATGGCCAACCGCGGGTCATCCGGGTGCACCTGGTCGACGCCCCCACCGCGGTTGCGGGCTACGTCAGAGCGACGAGCGAAGAGGACATTTACGTCGAGACGGATTGCGGCGGGATCCTGGAGGTGTTCATCGAGCCGATGCTCCCCACGGAGCGCCTCGTCGTGATTGGCCAGGGCGGGAAGGACGACATCGAGGAAGCCGTCGTCCGGATGGGAAAGGCCCTAGGGTTCGAGGTCGTCGTCGTGGACCCCCTCCCCGTCCTCCAGGAGACACCGGACCGAATCGTGGAGAGCGACGT
Organism: Methanobacteriota archaeon; assembly: GCA_005878915.1. Classification (GTDB taxonomy): domain Archaea; phylum Thermoplasmatota; class Thermoplasmata; order RBG-16-68-12; family RBG-16-68-12; genus EA-19. The sequence continues at coordinate 3,640 of VBML01000104.1, forward strand.
GCTCGACCCGAAGGCCATCGGAATCGGCAGCAGGGATTCCGTCGTCGTTCTCACGAAGGGGGAACGAGACGCGACGGTGCTGGAAGCTCTGTCGAGATCGGAGGCGCGGTTCGTTGGCTTCCTCGCGAGCCGCTCCCGACTCCGGAAGAACCTCGAGGAGTTGCGGTCCCGCGGGGTACCCGAGGCGTTCCTCTCGCGGCTTCACGCGCCGGTGGGACTCGATATCGGAGCGAAGACCCCGGCAGAGCTCGCGCTCTCGATCCTCGCGGATGTCATCGCAACGAAATACGACAGGGACGTCCCCCACAAGCCCCTCGAAGCTGAAAGGGTCGAGGTCCCCGAGCACCGGGGAAACTATTAACGGCGGCCGCGCCGTAGGCACCAGTCCAGACCCGATCGGTCTCGCGGGAACGAAGACGGATGACGGGGGCGGAGTCCGCAGTCTCGGCGATTGTCCTCGCGGCGGGCGAGTCCGCCCGCATGGGCCGGCCGAAGCCCCTGGTCCCGCTGGCGGGGCGCCCGCTCCTCTCGCACGTCCTGTCTACGGTCCGCGGTTCTCGCGTCGCCGAGGTCGTCGTCGTCCTCGGCCACGAGGCGGAACGGGTACGACGCGAGGTCCCGCTCGACGGCGCCCGGGTCATCGTGAACCCTCGCTTTGCGGAGGGGATGAGCACCTCGATTCGCGCGGGCGTCCGTGCGGCAGCGCCCGCATCGCGTGCGTTCCTCCTTGTTCTCGGGGACGAGCCCCTCGTCGCCTCGGCGACGCTGGACGCGCTGATCGATCGATGGACCGTGACGGGCGCAAAGATCCTAATCCCTACATTTCACGGGACCCGCGGGAACCCCGTCCTTCTCGATCGGTCCTTGGCAGCTGAGGTCGAGGCGATTGCGGGGGACCAGGGGTGCCGCGCGATGTTCCCGGACCACGCGGATGAAATCGCCGAGGTCGCTGTCGAGGACCCCGGCGTCCTGATCGATGTCGACACGGAGGAGCAGGTCGCCCGCGTGGATGCAGCCCTCGAGAGCGGGGAGCCGTTGGAGGTGATCGCAGACCGGATCGCCCCCGCCCGCGTGCACCTTCACGAGAGCAAAGCCTCTCCTCTCACGCGTGGGCCCCTCCCGCGGGCGGTGGATGTACTCGCCGTTGCCCACAATCTGAGTTCCCGCAATGAGCCCTTCGCGATCGCGACCGTCGTCCGCGTTGTCAAGCCGACGTCCGGCCGACCGGGGAACAAGGCGATCGTCCGGGCGGACAAGGAGGTCGTCGGATGGATCGGCGGGAGCTGCGCGGAATCCGTGGTCCTTGCGGAATCCCTCGCGTCGCTCCGAGATGGTCGTCCGCGCCTGCTACGACTCGCGCGGGATATCGGCCTCGCCCCCGTTCCGGAGGGGATGGTCGAGTACGTAATGGAATGCCACAGCGGTGGTGCCATGGACATCTACATCGAACCACACCTGCCGAAGCCCCAGCTCGTGATCGTGGGCGACTCGCCCGTTGCGTCGGCGCTGGCGGCGTACGGTCGCCTCCTCGACTTCCGGGTCGTCGTTGTCGCGCCCGGCGGAGATCCCGCCGCCTTCCCAGAGGCCGATGAATTCGGCGCGGACATGGAGGGATTCAGGGATCGCGTTGCCCCGGGGAGCTACGCGGTCGTTGCGACGATGGGGAAGTACGACGAGAGGGCCCTCACCGAACTCGCGGCCTCCCGAGCCGCGTACGTCGGACTCGTCGCGAGCAAGAAGCGCGCAGCCGCGGTCATCGAGAGCCTTCGAGAGGCGGGCGTGAGTGCGGGGTCGCTCGCGCGGATCCGTAGCCCCGCGGGGCTCGACCTCTCGGGGGAGACCCCGGGGGAAATCGCTCTCAGCATCATCGCCGAGATCACGAAGGTCCGGCGCAGATCCGCCACGGAAATTCCCCTTGCTCCGGCATCCGCCCCGACGAAGACAGAGCCCATTGCAATCGATCCGGTGTGTGGCATGGAGGTGGAGGTCACGTCCCCGCTCCGACTCAACCACGAAGGCAAGGACTACTTCTTCTGCTCCTCGAGCTGCATGAACCGGTTCCGGGAGGACCCGAGGGCGTTCCTCTCGTAATCGCGCACGCGCTCGCTTGATCTCAGGGCAGCTCCGCCCAGATTCTCCCGCCTTGGACCGCGACGGGGTAACTGTGCACCGGAATTCGTGCCGGGGCACCGACGACCTGTCCAGTCCTGACGTCGAAGCGCGACCCATGCAGCGGGCACGTCACGACGAACCCGCTGACCCTGCCCCTACATAGCGGCCCGTTCATGTGCGTGCACGCATTGTCGAGGCAATAGATCTGCCCCGCCACCTTGAACAACGCGTACGCCTTCTGATTCACCGCCACGCACTTCGTCCCGCCCTCTTGGAGGTCGCCCTCCCCACCGACGTCCGCGCGCATGCAGGGGACGAAGTCCCCTGATGGTATCAAAGGTTTGCTCGAGGCCGACCACGCGGTTGGTCTTCGGCATCCGCGCGGGACCTACGCGGTCTCGAGTTTCTTCCGCGCATTCTCGAAGAACTCGTTCGACTTCTTGTCGATCGTCCCCTTCAGGAGCCGGGCGCCCACCGTCGCGATCGTCCCGTTCAGCACGACGTTCGCCTTCCACCGCACGGTGGTATCCCCGCCCGCCTCGGAGAGGTCGACCGTTGACTCCACATCGAACGCACTCCCCATGCCGGCCCCGTGGGCGGTAATCCGCGCGTGGTCCGGAGGCTTCCGCTCGACGATCGCCGCGGACCCGTTGAACGTCCCCTTGATGAACGCGACGCCCGCCTTCACCCAGCCCTTGAAGTGATTCTCGTCCACGACCTCGAACGCGTGCGGATCGCTGATGCAGCTCGAGAGGGCGTACGGGTCCATGAAGAAGGACCAGACGCGGTCCCTCGGAGCCCGGACCGTGAAGCTGCCCTCGAGTTCCATCGAATCCCGCCGAGGCCTTCAGGCCGCGCCCTTCTCCTGAAGGAGGCTCCACACTTTCCACGGAGTGATCGGGATGTCGATGTGCGTCACCCCGAGGTGGGACAGCGCGTCCACGACCGCGTTCACGATCGCGGCGGGCGCCCCGACGGTGGCGGACTCCCCGACGCCCTTCGCTCCGATCGGGTGGTGCGGCGACGGCGTCGTCGTCTTCGCCGTCTCCCACTTCGGGGTCTCGACCGCGGTCGGTAGGAGATAATCCATGAACGTCCCACCCTGGATGTTCCCGTTCTCGTCGTACTGGATCTCCTCGAGCATCGCCGCCGCGAAGCCCATCGTGAGGCCCCCGTGGATCTGCCCCTCGACGATCATCGGGTTGATGATCGTCCCGCAGTCGTCGACGGCGACGAACCGACGGACCTTCACCTCGCCCGTCTCCTTGTCGATGTCCACGACGCAGATGTAGCTCCCGAACGGGAACGTCAGGTTCGGCGGGTCGTAATAGTCCGACGCCTCGAGTCCCGCCTCCATGCCCTGCGGGTGGTTCGTGTACGCCGCGAACGCGATCTCCTGCATCGTCTTCCCCTTCGACGGCAGGCCCTTCACGGAGAACTTGTGGTCCTTCCATTCCAGGTCCCCCGGGCTTACCTCGAGGAGATGGGCCGCGATGAGCTTCGCCTTCTCCCGGATCTTGCGCGCTGCCATCGCGGCGGCCGCGCCCGCGGTCGGCGTGCTCCGGCTCGCGTACGTGCCGAGCCCATAGGGGGCGGTGTCCGTGTCCCCCTCCTCGACCGCGATGTCCTCCGCGGGGATGCCGAGCTCCTCCGCGAGGATCTGCGCGTACGTCGTCTCGTGCCCCTGGCCCTGTGACTTCGTCCCGAATCGCGCGATCGCCTTCCCCGTGGGGTGGATCCGGACCTCGCACGAGTCGAACATCTTCAGCCCGAGGATGTCGAACGTGTGGGACGGGCCCGCGCCGACGATCTCCGTGAAGCTCGAGATCCCGATCCCCATGAGCTCGCCGCGCTTCCGCTTCTCCACCTGCTCCTTCCGGAGGGACTCGTACCCGATGATGTCCATCGCTTTGCGCAGCGCAGGTCCGTAGTTCCCGCTGTCATACTCCCAGCCGAGGGCGGACTTGTAGGGAAACGCCTGTTGCGGGATGAAATTCTTCATGCGGAATTCCGCAGGGTCCATCCCGAGCTTCCCCGCGAGGATGTCGATCAGGCGCTCGATCGTGTACGCGGCCTCCGTGACGCGGAACGAGCAACGGTACGCGATCCCGCCCGGGGGCTTGTTCGTGTACACGCCGTCGACCTCGACGAACGCCTTCTCGAACGGGTAGGAGCCTGTGACGATGTGGAACAGCCCCGCGGGGAACTTCGACGGGTTCGCCGCGGCGTCCGTGTACCCGTGGTCCGCGATCGTCTTCACCTTCAACGCGGTGAGCTTCCCGCCCTTCGTCGCCCCGATCTCCGCGGTGATGTGATAGTCCCGCGCGAACGAGTCGGACTGGAGGTTCTCCGTCCGGTCCTCGACCCACTTCACCGGGTGCCCCGTCTTCAGAGCCGCGACGACCGCGATGACGTACCCGGGATACACAGGGACCTTCCCGCCGAAGCCCCCGCCGATGTCCGGAGAGATGATGCGGATCTTCTGCTCCGGCAATCCGGCGACGAGCGCGAACACCGTGCGGATCGCGTGCGGCGCTTGCGTCGTCATCCAGACCGTGAGCTTGCCCATGGCATCGAACGCAGCAACGCACCCGCATGTCTCGATCGACGACACGTGGATCCGCGGGATGTACAGGTCCTGAGTGACCGTGACGTCGGAGGCCTTCAGCGCCGCGTCCGTCGCCTTCCGGTCGCCGACCTCCCAGTGCCAGATGTGGTTCGTCTTGTTCTCCTTGTCCCATCGAATCACGGGCGCGTCCTTCTCGAGGGCCTTCATCGGATTCACGACGGGCTCCATCGCCTCGTACTCCACCTGCACCGCTGCGACGCCATCGGCCGCGGCGTACCGGCTATCCGCCACGACCGCCGCGACCTCCTGGCCCTGGAACATCACCCGCTCGATCGGGAGGACCATCTGCTTGTCCGACATCAGCGTCGGCATCCACGCGAGCTTCGCCGCCTCGAGGTCCTTTCCTCGAATCACCGCGAGGACGCCGGGGACCTTGAGCGCCTTCTCGATGTCGATGTACTTGATCAGGGCGTGCGCGTACGGGCTCCTCACGATGTCCAGGTACAGCATCCCCGGGAGCTGGACGTCGTCGACGTAGTTCCCCTTCCCGCGGATGAACCGAGCGTCCTCCTTCCGCTTGATCGGCTGTCCGATCCCGCCGAGGACGGTCATTTCGACCCGCCTCCCCGCGACTTCTGTGCGGCGTATTGTACGGCCTTCACGATGTTGACGTAGCCCGTGCACCGGCACAGGTTCCCCGCGATCGCGTGGCGGATCTCATCCTCCGAGGGATTCGGGTTCTTCGCGAGGAGGGCGACCGTGGTCATCATCATCCCGGGCGTGCAGAATCCGCACTGGAGGCCGTGCTCTTCCACGAATCCTTCCTGGACCGGGTGGAGCTTTCCATCCTCCGCGAGGCCCTCGACGGTCCGCACCTGGCGGCCCTCCGCCTGCACGGCGAGGATCGTGCACGACTTCACCGCCTTCCCATCGAGGAGGACCGTGCACGCACCGCAGTTCGTCGTGTCGCACCCGATGTGCGTCCCCGTGAGGTGGAGGACATCTCGGATGAAGTGCACGAGCAGTGTGCGGGTCTCGACCTCCGCCTCGTGCGGGGCACCATTGACGGTGACGCGGACGCGGGCGAAGGGCCCGACCTCCGCCTCCGCCGGCATCGCTTCGGCCTCGTCCATCACGCCCCACCTCCCGCTCGCTTCGACGCGGTTCTTAGTGCCCGCTGAGCGAGGACTCCGATCATCGCCCGCTTGTACTCGGCGGGCCCTCGGAGATCCGACACGGGCTGTGCGATCTGCATGGCGAGTTCCGCGGCTCGCCGGAACGCGGCGTCTCCGGGTGCTTGCCCGACGAGGGAGTCTGCGGCCGCTTTCGCATGGAGGGCGGTGGGCCCGACAGCGGTCAGGCCGATTCCGGCGGACTCGATCTTCCGCCCCGATTCGAAGAGGTTGATCGCAACGCCAACGATGGGGAAGTCCCCCGCACGCTTCTCGAGCTTCTCGTACGCGTTGCCCTGGCCCGTGCGGGGCTTTGGAATCTGGATCTCGGTAAGGATCTCGTCCGGCTCCAGCGCCGTCGTGAACGTGTCTAGGTAGAACGACGCGGCGGGGATCGTCCGCGTCCCCTTCGGCCCGCGCACCGCGAACTGCGCTCCAAGGGCGAGCATGCACGCGGGGAGGTCGTTCGCGGGGTCGCCGTGGGAGATGTTCCCGCCAACGGTCCCCATGTTCCGCACGAGGGGATCCGCGATGACGGACGCTGCGTCCGTGAGGATCGGGTACCGTCGTTTCGCAAGATTGGAATCGTTGACGTCGTTCATGCGGGTCGTCGCCCCGATCCGCAGCCAGCCGCCGTCCTCGCGGATGTACGCGAGGTCCGGAATGCGGTTGATGTCCACGAGGGCCTTCGGCTCCGCGAGGCGGAGCTTCATCACGGGCAGCAAGCTCTGTCCGCCCGCGAGGACCTTCGCCTCACCGCCGTAGCGGCCCAAGATCTCCACAGCTTCGTCCAACGTCGAGGGCGCGAAGTACTCGAATCGCGGTGGAATCATCGTCTCCTCCCCATGCCAAAACTTGGCACGCGGGGAACTGCTGGACCAGATTTAACAGTTTCCCAAGAGCGGACGACGGCCTCGCCGCACGTTGAGCGATCGACGGTCGAAACAAGCAAGACGCTCATCCTTCATTCCCGTCCAAGTGGTTGACGAGACAGTTCGAGTCATCTACCGGCCGACAATCACCTTGCGAGTGGCGATCGCAGCCACGTTGGCTATGTGGTCTATCCTCTTCGCATACCTAGTAGGGTACACCAGCCCGCCTTTCGTGGTTATCCTCTTGCTGTTTCTCCCGGTGTTGCTACTTGCTTGGGTTCTCTACATGACAAACACGGGCGTTTCATGGGAAATCGATTCCATTGCGTTCAGGAAGCTCATCGGAGATCGTCTCGTGGACGAGATTCCTCTTCGCGACGTAGCCTCCGTGATGTCCTTTGGCACCCCTGCCGAACAGACAGCCATTCTCAGAATCTTCGATCGTGCGGGGAAGGAACGGACCAAGCTGGTGACGGGTCCGGCGGTCGGTTTCGAGGATGTTCGAGTTATTTACGAAACGCTGGCATCTCGCACGACCGATTTCGGCTCCGAGGTCGCGAACCCTTTCGGCTGGAAGGCCGCTTCTCACACGGCAACCGAGTACAGGACGAAAGGAGAGCGGGTGAGCGTGTTGCCCCACTTTGCAACGTCTCTGATCGCAACGGGTCTACTGACCCTCGCCACCGGCACGTACGCCGGTCGCATCCTGCCAGTTCAGTACGGGATTGGCATCGCAATTCTCGGCGCTGCTGCCTTCGGTGCTAGCCATCTGATTCGCCGCCGCCACCAGAAACGGCCATCCCGCGCACCTGTCGAAACGACGGCGACCGTGGACGGTGGAGACATCGACAACGAAAGGACCTAAGGTGGTTGACTGGTCGTCACAGCGCCTCCCCGGAGGGCCCTCGACGAGATGCGTGCTCGAAATCAGTCGGACCGAGCAAGAGGTCGATGAAGGGCAGAACGCTTCGCATGCCAGTCGTTTCGGGCCGGAAGTTCGTGTCGCGCACGTACGGGTTTACCCAAACGACGCAGTGGGCCTTGTCGTGGAACCCGTGGATTTCCCGGGTAAGCAGTTCTGCGTCACCGAGGTCCCATCCATCGCTGAGGACGACGACGGTTGTCCATGGATGAACGAACCGCCCGAAGCCTCGCCGGAACTCCCGCAGACTGTGTCCAATCCGAGTCCCGCCCCCCGCTGGGCCGAGCGCGAGGGACATTCGGACCAGGGACCGCTTGTACGACAACCCGGAGAGAACCTGCGTGAGCTCCCGGACCTCCGTGCTGAACGCAAACACCCGAGTGCTCCGTACGAGTCGGTGCATCGTGTAGACGAGGGCTCCGAGCGATGCGTCATGATCGCGCATCGACCCGCTGACGTCCCAGAGGACGACAAGCTCGGCGCGGGTGTGACGCTTTCTCGAGTGTTGAAGGTCGATCCACTCCCCGGACGCGCGCCCGGCCCGTCGGAGCGTGCGGTGGAGATCGATTCGCCCACGATGCGAGGCTTGGGAGCGCCGACCCGGGAGGCTCGCGACGGACCTCCGAAATCGTCGGGCACCCGCCCGCAGGGCTGATAGCTGTCGCGGGTCAACGACGGAGAGGGGGTGTCCTCCCGGCGGGGCATCGGGACTGTAGACGCCGACGCGAATCGCAATCGGGACCATGGTCCCCACCGGTATCACTGGAGTCGAGATGGATTCGCTGTGCGTATCCGCGGAACGTCGCGACACGGGCGCCCGCGCGGACGTCTCGGCGGAGGCGTCGATGGTCGGTCCGCTCGACCAGTACGCGTTGAACGCCTCGTCGAGAGTCGCAAGATCCGCGGGGGATTTCGCGAGCGTGCAGCGGGAGGCGTGACGGAACCCGTCGCGGTCCAGCGGGTTCACGTGTTCGAGCGCCCGCGCAAGGTCGAGCTCGGAACCGATGCCGACGGGCACGCCGCGGGCCCTCAGGAAATCGACGAACCCCGCCAAGCGGTGCACGAGGTCGCGCATCGCGGGGGAACTGGGAATCTCCTCGGTCATGTCGTCCCCAGAAGGGCGTCGAGCCGCGCGGGCCGCAGGGACTTTAGGTCCTGCGCGTCCTTGACCAGAAAGCCCAGGGTTTGCTCGACGACATTCCGCCGGACTCCGTGCTCTCCGAGGGCTAGGAGTGCAGCGGCCCAATCCAGGGTCTCGGCAATCCCGGGGCGCTTCACGAGGTCCTCCTCCGCTCGGACGCGCTGGACGAACGTCGCGATGTCCCGGGCGAATCCGTCCTCGAGCGCGGGCACCTTCCTCCGGAGGATCGCGACCTCCTTCTCGAGGCTCGGGAAGCCCAAGTACACGTACAGACAACGACGCTTCAGCGCGTCGCTGAGCTCGCGTGTGCGGTTCGACGTGATCACGACACGTGGTATCGCTTTCGCCTTGATCGTTCCAAGTTCCGGGATTGTGACCTGATACTCCGAAAGGATTTCGAGGAGGAGGCCTTCGAATTCCTCGTCGGCTCGGTCGACCTCGTCGATGAGAAGGACGGGCGGTACGGGGCCGTCGGCGGTCAGCACCTGGAGGAGTGGCCGGCGGAGGAGGAACCGCTCGCCGAAGATCTCGGTTTCAAGGTCTCCGGCATCGCGGTCTCGCTCGTGTAGGCGGATCGTCAGGAGCTGCTTCGCGTAATTCCACTCATATAGGGACGCATTCGCGTCGAGGCCCTCGTAGCACTGGAGGCGGACGAGCTCCCCTCCGGTCGCTGCAGCGAGGACCTTGGCGATCTCCGTCTTCCCGCAGCCGGGCTCCCCCTCCACGAGGAGCGGCTTGCCAAGCTTCGCCGCCAGGAAGACCGCCGTAGCGAGCCCCTGGTCCGCCACGTAGCTCTGTTCCTCCATCGCCGCGAGCACGGCGTCGACAGAACTGAGGACGTCAGACCGAGCCATGGACGAGTTCCCCGATGCGATCGATTGAAGCCATCCCGGAAACCCCCATCAAGCTTTCCCCATGGAGACTCTGGACCTATTCCATCGAGATGGCTCTCTCCGGCGCTTGGTATTTCTTCGGCGGTTCCCAGAGTTCGATGCGGTTCCCTTCCGGGTCCGAGATCCATCCGAAGCGACCATACTCGGTGTCTTCGACCTTCCGATCCAACGTGAGTCCCTCCCTTCGGAGAGCCGCGACCACACGGTCGAGGTCCTTCACGCGGTAGTTGATCATGAACGACGAACCGCCGGGGCCGAAGTAATCCGTCTTCGCGGGGAAGATGGACCAGACCGTGTGGCCCTTGGCTTTTCCATCTTTCCCGCCTCGCCACGTGAAGAGCGCCACCGTGTCCTCGATCTGAATCCCCAAGTGCTGGCGGTACCACTGGACGAGAGCTTTCGGATTCTTCGCCTTGAAGAAAATGCCTCCGATGCCTGTCACACGGGCCCGAGGCTTTCGCGCGGTCATGTCCCAGAGTAGACATCCACGGATATCTAAGTCGCGGGCCTCCCCCGGGATCCGTCCTTCATCGCCGTAGGGAGGCCCGCGATCGCTTCCGCGAGGACCGGCGTTCGGGTGAACCGCTTCCCCGTTGCCCGCTCGATGGCCCGAACGAGGGCGGGCGGCACGCCGATCGTCGGGCTCTCCCCGACGCCCTTCGCGCCGTGAGGGAGGGACGACCGCCCCTTTGCGAGCTTCACGGTGAACCGCGGCATCTCCACGGCCGTCGGGACCCCCGCGTCCGCGAGGCTCGCGGCGAGCGGCTGCCCGTTCTCGTCGTACATCGACCCTTCGTACAGGACCTGCCCGATCGCCTGTGCAGACCCGCCGACGATCTGGCTCTCCACCATGGCGGGGTTGAGGGCCCGCCCGACGTCGTAGTACGCCCGGCACTCCCTCACCCGCACGGCCCCCGTCGCATCGACGTCCGCGGAGACGAGGTTCGCGCCAAAGGAGTTCAGGTTCTCGGTCTCGCGGTGGTACACCTGAGCGTCGTGCGTTCCCGCGAGAAGAGCCTTCGCGGAGTACTTGCCCGCCTTCTTCGACACCTGCGATCGAAGGCGACGCGCCACCTCGACGAGGGCGGCCCCGCCCATGATCGCGGACCGGCTCCCCCAGGAGCCCATCCCCTCCTTGAGCATCGCCGTGTCGCCCGCCTCGAGGTCTACCAGATCCGCGGGGACCCGCAGCTCCTCGGCAAGGAGGGTTCGGACGAACGTTTCGTGTCCCTGGCCGTGGACGTTCCCGCCGAGCCACACCTTCACCCGTCCGCCGTCCACGCGAATGCGCGCGCCTTCCCCCGACGAGGTCTCGGGGATTAGGACGAACATCGAGAACCCGGCGGCGCCAGACTTCACGGCCTTTCGGTACTCGAGCGCGCGCGCCGCGGCGTCGAGGAACGGCCTCGCGGCGGGGATTTCGAGTTCGGTCGGGGAGACGAAGGGCCTCGCGCTCGTGTTCTGTCTGCGCAGTTCCACCGGATCCATTTTGAGCTCGTCCGCGAGGAGATCGATCGAACGCTCCAGGAAGAACGCGGCCTCCGGCCGACCCGCGCCGCGATAGGGGCCGAGCGGGACCTTGTTCGTGTACACCGCGGTCCCCGAGATGAGGGCCTTCCGGATTGCGTACGGTCCCGTGAGCTGATACCCGATCCACCCAGGGGCCCATCGCCCCATCCCTTGGCCGTAGGCACCCGCGTCAACGAGGATGTCTCCCTTCAGGCCGAGGATCCGCCCGCGCCGATCCGCGAACAGTTTCATTCGGGCTCGAACCCCGCGTCCCTGGAACGTCGCGGCGAGATGCTCGCTCCGCGCCTCGATCCACTTCACGGGTCTCCGTTGTTTCATCGCGACGTACGCGGCGATCACGTACTCCGGGTAGATTCCGCCCTTCGTCCCGAACGCGCCGCCGGTGTCCATCTGGATCACGCGGATCCGCTTCGACGGGAGGCCGAGGCTCCCCGCGAACCCCTCCTGCCAGCTGTGCACGGATTGCGTTGACGCGCGGACCGTGAGGATCGACCCGTCGTAGTCGACGACGACCCCGCGCGGCTCCATCGGGTTCGGGACGACGCGCTCGTTCGCGAACGTGCCCTCGACTTCGACGGCGTTCTTCGGAAGGCGGAAGTCGGCGCCGATCTTCGTCCTCGCGAGGACGTTCGACGTCGTTCCGGCGTGGATCGGGCTCGCGGCCTCCGCGGTCTCGGGGTCCACGACCGGCTTGAGCGGCTCATACTCGACGTCGACGGACCCGGCGAGATCCGCGGCCTCATATGGAGTCCTCCCGACAACCGCGGCGACGGGCTGGCCCACGTAGTTCACGGACGCGAACGCGAGGACGGGGTGCGGGACGACGCCCTTCGCGGAGGTCGCGCCCTCGCCCACGGAGCTCAGGGTCCCGGGGATGTCGGCGTGCGTGATCCCGCCTTTGACGCTGAGGAGTCGGGCGCGGGCGTAGACGCTCCGGACGACGCGGAGGTGGAGCATCCCGGGCAGTGACACGTCTTCGACGAACGTCCCAGCACCTCGCACGAATCTCGATGCAGCTTCCGTCACACGAACCGACTGCGGGAGTCATCGCTGAGTAAGAATCTTTTGCCGCTTACGAAGGCATCGCCGTGGTTGGTCCGGAGCGAGAGGTCCGATGCCTTACTTGCTCCGACCGCGTCGGCTTCGCCGGTAGTCCCGCTCCATCGCCGCCCGGAAGAGCTT
>VBML01000066.1 GCA_005878915.1 Methanobacteriota archaeon
AGGAGACGACGACGACAACGATCTCGGAGCTCGACATCCCCATGGAGGCGATCCGAGTCGGTCAGCCGTTCACGTTCGAGGTGCCGATCCCCGCGGACATCCAGTCGAGCTACAAGGGAACCTACTCGTACTACAGCTACCTCCTGCGGATCGGCCTCGACATCGCGTGGGCGACGGACCTCGTCGCAGAGACGCCTCTTGTCATCGTACGCTGATTTCACCGCGAACCTTTAGACCCCGCCCGCCATCCGCTGAGCGTCCATGGCCCGGAGGACGCTGCTCACGGACGAGGAGATCGCGGCCCGACTCGGGGAGGTCCCGGGCTGGACCCGCACGGGGAAGGCCATCGCTCGCTCGTGGAAGTTTCGGGACTTCCGGGAGGCCCTCGCGTTCATCAACAAGGTCGGCGAGCTTGCGGAGGCGATGAACCACCACCCCGACATCGAGAACTCGTGGAGCAAGGTCACGCTGACACTGACGACCCACGACCGCGGAGGGCTCACCTTGTTCGACTTCGACCTCGCGAAGAAAATTGACGCGCTCTAGACGGAGGCCGGGGAGCCCTTAAGCCCGGGGATGACGTGTCCACGAGAGGATGGATCCGCCATACGGGCTCGAACCGGGAATGAAGTTCCAGTTGGAGATGGACTCTGATCGGTCCGCAGTTCAGCTGACCGTGGGTCGGGCAGAGATCGTGGAACAGGTTATTGGTTCGGAGGGCGGGATTCGCTGGGTCGCTAGGCTGGCGACACCTCTTCGGGTCCTGCCACGACTTAAGAAGTACGAATTCGTCGCGCTCCGAGTAACCGGATCGACGCCCCCGCACTTCATTGCCGAGATTTGGGGGCTCAAGAACGCGCTCCTGTCGGGTTCTGAAAAGGTCGCCCCGCGGAACCTCGTCTGGTTCGGGCACGTGGACCTGTTAAAGCCTCGTTGAGAATGGGTCTGGTGGCCTACAACGCGCGCTCAAGGAGCTCCGCAATGTCGAACCGCCGGATGGACTCTTTGTTCTTCGTCTTCGCGGCGTCGTCGAACATGATGAGGCAGTACGGGCAAGCGGTGGCGACAACGCCCGCCCCTGTCTCCTCGACATGGGTCAGTCGGCGGTGGTTCACCTTCTCCCCGATCGTCTCCTCCATCCACATGCGGGCCCCGCCCGCCCCGCAGCAGAACCCTTTGTCCCGGCACCGGGACATCTCCACGGTGCGAACGCCAGGGATCTTCATCAGGACATCCCGCGGCTCGTCGAAGATGTTGTTGTACCGCCCGAGGTAGCAGGAGTCGTGGTGCGTGACGAGCTCCGCGACCTCCTTCGTCGGTTGGATCTTCCCGTCATCGAGGAGTTCCTTCAGGAGCTGCGTGTGGTGAATGACCTCGTACCTCCCGCCGAACTGCGGGTATTCGTTCTTCAGCGTGTTGAAGCAGTGAGGGCAGCAGGTGACGATCTTCGTCACCTCGTAGCGGTTCAGCGTCTCCACGTTCGCCGTCGCCATCGCCTGGAAGAGATACTCGTTCCCGATCCGCCGCGCGGGGTCGCCGGTGCACTTCTCCTCGGATCCGAGGATCGCGAATGGCACGTGCGCGCGCTGGAGGATCCGGGCGAACGCCAGCGTGACCTTGCGGTTCCGGTCGTCGAAGGACCCCGCGCACCCGACCCAGAACAGGTACCGGTACCGCCCGCCCTCGGAGAGCTTCGGGATCCACATCCCCTCGGCCCAGTCCCCGCGGCGGTCCCAGCCGATGCCCCAGGGGTTGTAGTTCTGCTCGATCTTCCGCATCGTCTCCATCGCCTCGGGGGGCATCTTCCCCTGGGTGAGGACCATGTGCCGTCGCATGTCGATGATCTTCGGCACGTGCTCGTTCATCACGGGGCACTCGTACACGCAGGCGTAGCATGTCGTGCACGCCCAGATCCCGTCCTCGGAGTGGACGGTCGTGAACATGTCCGGGAGGCCTTCCGTCTTCCCCGCGAGGATCGCGGCGCCCTGCTCGTCCAGGGTGTCGCGCATGTTCGTGATGATCCGCATCGGGTCCAGCGGCTTCCCCGTCGCGTTCGCGGGGCAACTGTCCGTGCACCGCCCGCACTCCGTGCACGCGTATCCGTCGAGGAGCTGCCGCCAAGGCAGCTGTTCCACTCGGTTGACGCCGAACGTCTCCGTCTTCTCGAGGTCGACCTTCTTCAGCGCGCCTTTCGGCGTGAGGTCCATGAAGAACGTGTTCACGATGGCGAAGATGATGTGCATGTGCTTCGAGTGCGGCACGTAGGCGAGGAATGTGAACAGGAGGAGGACGTGGGTCCACCAGAAGACGTGCCACCAAGTGGCGGGGTCGAGCCGCACCACGGAGATGCTCACGAGGGCCGCGGAGATCGGTTTCCACTCGGAGAGCCATGCAGTCCCGCCGGCGATGTCCGCGGCATTGTACAAAAGGAGAGAGACCACAATCCCAAGGATGAAGGAGAGGACGATCGTCGCGTCCAGCATCCCTTCGTGCATGAGTTTCTTCGGTCGAATCACGTAGCGGCGGTACAGAGCCATCCCGACTCCGATGGCGGCGAGGAACGCGATGACGTCCTGCGCTAGGTATAGGGGGCCATTCAGCGGGACGCCCGCGATCGTCGGAAGCGGGATTCGCCACCCAGGGGCGTACGCCTGGGCGGTGATCTCGACGACGCTCGCGCCGAGGATTACGAAGGCCCAGAAGATGAACGAGTGGAGGACGCCCGCGTACCACTCCCGCGCGACCTTTCGCTGGAAGATTCCGTACACGATGAAGTTCTTCAAGCGCGTGGGGAAGCGGTCCCAGCGGCGCTCCTTCCCTTTCCCGGCGAATAGGTACCGCAGTCGAAGGAACAGCTTCCTGCCGAAGATTGAAAGTGCAACGACTAGGAACGCGGTCACCGCATACATATCGTAGGCAGCGAGGCCCACATCGATAGGATGGCGGGCGCCCTTTTCAACCCGCGGTCAACCGCATCATAGATTCCTAACGACGGCCTCTGCGTATTCCGAGCACTTCACTTCCTTCGCCCCTTCCATCTGGCGGGCGAGATCGTAGGTGACGATCTTCTGTCCAATCGTCTTCTTCACGGCATTGCGAAGCGCGTCACCGGCCTCCCGCCAGCCGAGATACTCGAGCATCATCACGCCCGCGAGGATCTCCGCGGTCGGGTTGACCTTGTCCATCCCCGCGTACTTCGGCGCGGTCCCGTGGATCGGCTCGAACAGCGCATGCGCATCCCCGATGTTCCCGCCGGGGGCGACGCCGAGCCCGCCGACCTGCGCCGCGGCCGCATCGCTCAGATAGTCGCCGTTCAGGTTCGGGGTCGCGAGGACGTCGTAGTCCTCGGTGCGGGTGAGAAGTTGTTGGAACATGTTGTCCGCGACGACGTCCTTGATCACGACCTTCCCCTTCGGCGGAGCGCCACCGTAGTTCCGGTCGACCTCCGATTGCGCCACGGTCTCCTTGGGGAACTCCTGGCGGGCGACCTCATACCCCCATTCGCGGAACGCCCCCTCGGTGTACTTCATGATGTTCCCCTTGTGGACGAGGGCCACGCTTCGGCGGTGGTTCTCGATCGCATATCGGATCGCCTTCCGGACGAGCCGCTTCGTCTTGAACTCCGAGATGGGCTTTAGCCCGATCCCCGCATCGTCCGGGATCTTCACACCGAAATCTTTCGCGAGAATCCCGATGAGCCGCTTCGCCTCCTCCGAGCCCCGCTGCCACTCAATCCCCGCGTACACGTCCTCCGTCGCCTCGCGGAAGATCACGATGTTCATCCGCTCCGGATGCACCATCGGGCTCGGCACTCCGGGAATCCAGTATACGGGTCGTGTGTTTGAATAGAGGTCGAGGGCCTGGCGAAGGGCGACGTTCAGGGAGCGGAAACCCCCGCCGATCGGCGTCGTGAGCGGGCCCTTCAGGCCCACGACGTATTCCCGAAGCGCGTCGAGGGTCGCAGGCGGCAGCAGCTCGCCGTACTTGAACATCGCAACCTCGCCGGCGGGCACGTCGCACCACGAGATTCTGCGCCGCCCGCTGTACGTTCGGTCCACGGCCGCGGAGATCGCCCGCCGCGCGGCCCGCGTGACGTCGGGCCCGATGCCGTCTCCCTCGATGATCGGCACGATCGGGTCGTCGGGGACCTTCAGGTGCCCATCGACGATGAGGATCTTGTGTCCGTCAGTGGGCGGTTTCAGCCGGAACCGTTCCGTGGGCATCGCATCACGGGGTCCGCAAATGGTGGTGGCGGTTTAAGGATGGCGGGCCGCGTCACGGCCGCTGGTCGATCGGGGCGTAGACCGCATCCGTGGGCCCTACGTAGTAATCGAGGGGCCGCATGATTCGGTTGTCCTCCCACGACTCGAGGACCT
>VBML01000067.1 GCA_005878915.1 Methanobacteriota archaeon
CCGCGATTGTGTCCCGGACGAACGCCTCCGCCTTCTCCGGCGAGTCGATCGCGAGAAGGGCCCGGATCGCCTCCTCGTTCGCGCCGCCATGGAGGGGCCCCTTGAGGGTCGCGATGGCCGCGACGATGCACGAGTAGAGGTCCGGGAGGGTCGAGGCCGCGACGGTGGCCGCGAAGGACCCCGCGTTCATCGAGTGGTCCGCGTGCAGGATGAGAGCGACGTCCATGATGCGGGCCGCGCGGTTGTCCGGCTTCAGGCCCGTGATCATCCGGAGGTAGTCCTTCGCCGTGGAGTACTTCGCGTTCGGC
>VBML01000068.1 GCA_005878915.1 Methanobacteriota archaeon
GCCGCCGTGATGAACGGCTTGATCTCCCACGCAAAGTACGTCGCGGTCTGCTCGGAGAACACCGTGAGCTGGAGGCCCGCGAGGAAAACGAGGACGCTCGCCGCGTAGAGGAGCAATCGCATCCACTTGGCGAGCGGGCGAACTCCGGGGCCAGGGCTAGGCTCGGCCACGTTGCTATCCGTGTCGCGGGAACGTCCGCCCTCATAAAGAAGCATGTCGCTTCGGGCGTGCCGCACCCGATTCCCTACGCCCAAATCGGCGGGGAGTGAACGCGCCTGGGAATCAAACTCGGCTAACAGGGGAGGAAAGCTCTTTTCGGCGGGCGTTTCTTGGCCTTGGCGATGACGATCGGAGCGGCGAGCGCCCTCCCCCTCGCGACGAGCCCTGGCGGGCCGATCCCGCCCGGGGTCGAGGAGAAGTTCGTGGAGGCGGGCGGCGTCACGTTCCGGTACCTGCAGGGGGGCCCCACCCACGCGGGGCCGACGACCGGCGTCCCCCTCCTCTTCCTCCACGGGTACCCGACGTGGGCCGAAGTGTGGCTCCCCCTCGCCCAGATCCTCGGCGGCCGCCATTCCTGGGTCGCGCCGGACCTCCCGTGCCACCACCGGACCTCGCCCCTGCCGGGGAAGGACCGGAGCGTCACGTCGTACCGGGAGGCCGTCCTCGCGTTCCTCGATACCCTCCCGTTCGAGCGCGTCGCGGTCGTCGGGAGCTCCCTCGGTGGGACCCTCGCGGTCATGCTCGCCCTCGAGCGTCCCGAGCTCGTCTCGAGGCTCGTGCTCCTCGACGCCGCCGGGCTGACGCCGAAAGTCCCCGGGCGGGTCGTCCGGCTCTACCTCCCGTTCCTGGTGCCGGCCGCCGTTCAGGCGCCCAGCCCCGCCGCAGTCCACGCCCTGTTGCGGAGGGCGGTGTTCTACGACCTACGGTACGCGGACGAGGGCTGGGTCCGGACGATGGTCGAGGACTGGGCCCCGCCCGACCGTCGAAAGGCCTACGTCGCCACGGGCTTCGCGCTCCGGCGCCCTGACGCGTCCGTTGCGGGCGCCCTGGAACACATCACGATCCCCACGTACGTCATCTGGGGACGAGAGGACCCGCAGTTCCTGTGGGGGGAGGGGGAGGCCGCGTCGCGCCGGATGCCCACTTCCCAGTTCGCGGTGCTGTCCGGGTGCGGCCACTTCCCGATGGTGGAACGCTCGATGGAGACGGCGAATCTACTCACGGACTTCTTGGCCGAGGACGTCGGGCTGTGACCTTAGGTCTTGTCCGGAAGTCCCCGATCGCCGTTCCCTGTAGCTTCTTAGGAGCCAGCCTTCCGGCTGGTCACACAGACGCTTGATACCGGCTAGCACCGATTCCGTCGCCTAGCGGGAACCAGGGGCTCCCATCAGGCCAAGCTGGGCAAGCATGCCCATGTTGTCGTAATAGACGTTCACGCTCGTGATCTTGCCGCCCGAGACCTTGGCCACCGAGACCGCTCGCCCCATCGCCCGCTTGTTCGTCGCAGGGATCGGCATCTGCCCCGGCATGTCGATCGGCCCCTTCTGTGTCCCCGCCCACTCGACCTCGTCCACGACCCAGTCGCCGCTCTCGACGCGGTTCAGCAGTTTCAGGTTCGAGTCGGGGAAGACCTTCCAGCCGTCCTTCAAGTGCTTGCTCACGGCTTCCCTGCCGTTGATCGGCGCGGGCAGGGTCGGTTCCCAATAGGTGACATTGTCGGCCAATAGTTCGCTAACTTTCGAGACGTCGTGTCGGTTGGATGCTTCCATGAACATTTCCGAGAGCATCCCCGCTTTTCCTACATGGTGTGTCATGATTCTCCTCCCAATGCGCATGCGGTCAGAGGGGGGCAGGCTATAAGTCCCTTCGTGCTCTGTAGATGAACAGAACGCCGAATTTAGGCTATTATCGAGAGAAATCCGACGTTCCTCGACGCGACCGCCCGGCATGGCCGGAGCCGCTCGTATCCCCGGGCCTACTAAATCACG
Source organism: Methanobacteriota archaeon (assembly GCA_005878915.1). Classification (GTDB taxonomy): domain Archaea; phylum Thermoplasmatota; class Thermoplasmata; order RBG-16-68-12; family RBG-16-68-12; genus EA-19. The sequence goes on from VBML01000068.1 coordinate 1,989, forward strand.
CGGGCTTTCTTAATCGAGACCGCCTTCCGCGGCCGGTCCAGCTGGTCTACGGGAATTTTGGAGATCTGATCAACGACGTCCATCCCGCTCACGACCTTCCCGAACGCCGGGTGCTTCGGATCCAGGCGGTTGTTGTCCGCGACGTTGATGAAGAACTGGCTCCCGCCGGTGTTCGGGCCGGAGTTCGCCATCGATATCGTCCCCCGCGCGTTCCGGTTGTCCGTCGGGAGTTCATCCTTGATTGAGTACCCGGGCCCGCCGTACCCCGTGCCCTCAGGGTCCCCGCCTTGGATCATGAACCCGCTGATGACCCGGTGGAAGATTGTGCCGTCGTAGAACTTCTTCTCGACGAGCTTCCGGAAGTTCTCCGTGGTGATCGGCATCTTCGCATCGAACAGCTCGATGGTTACGTCGCCCATCGACGTGTGTAGAGTGACGGCCGTCATGGGCCCTCCATCCGGCGGGCGTATCTAAATACTCCGTCAGATCAACTCGCGCGTCCCAACCGTTATCCCTTCCGAGGAATTCCCCGCGGGCAGTGCGACGATGACGTCGGACCCATTCGCGGAGTTCAAAGCGAAACAACGCGAGGGCTGGAAGCTCTTCGCTCCGATCGCGACGATGACGACACCTCCCGCTGCGCGGCTCGTCAGGTTCGCGGGCGTTCGCCCAGGCCAGAGAATCCTCGATGTCGGGTGCGGGACCGGCGTCGTGACGATCACCGCGCGCCGCGCGGGGGCTGTCGCCACCGGGCTCGACCTCACGCCGGAGCTCCTCGTCGTCGCGAGGGAGAATGCGGTGATCGCCGGCGTCGAGGACATCGTGTGGAGGGAGGGGGACGTGGAGGCCCTGCCGTTCCGCGACAGCGAGTTCGACGTGGTGCTGAGCCAGTTCGCGCACATCTTTGCACCGCGTCCGGAGGTCGCGATTCGGGAGATGCTCCGCGTCCTCAAGCCCGGCGGCCGCATCGCGTTCAGCACGTGGCCACCGGAGCTCTTCGTCGGGAGGTTGTTCGCACTCGGCGGCAGGTACCTTCCGCCGGCGGATCCGAAGCCCGCGCCGCCCGGGCAGTGGGGGGACCCGAACATCGTGGTCCAGCGGCTCGGGGCCGCCGTCCGCGAGGTCACGTTCGACCGCGGCACGATGCTCTTCTCCGCCCTGAGCCCGCAGCACTACCGGCATCTCATGGAGCAATCCGGGAGCCAGGTCACCCGCATCGTCCAAGCTCTGAAGGGCGATCCCGCGAGGCTCGACCGGTTCCGCCGCGAATACGAGGAGCTCGTCGGCGAGTACTTCGACGGGAACCAGATCCACCAGGACTTCCTGATGACGCGGGCGACGAAGCTGTAAGAGTTCGAGGCGAGGGGCGGGTGGCTTACCCCTACATTCTGCATAGAAATGCGAATCCTTAATAGGATGTAGGGGTAATCCCTCCCGTGGTCAGGGTCAGGAAGCGCACCCTCGGGAGCCGGACGTACTACTACCTGGAGCACTCGATTCGGATCGGCCGAGCGGTGCAGAAGCGGGAGCAATACCTGGGCGGTCGTCTCCCCCGCAACGTGGAGGAACTCAAGGAGCGATTTCTCCAGGAAATCAACCGCGAACGGTGGAATCCCCTCCTCTCGGCAATCAAGCGCGGGTACGCCGCGGAGATGCGTCGAACCCCTGTGTCCGCCCGGGAACGAGAGTTGGACGCCTTTGCTGTTCAGTTCACCTACGACACCCAGCGGATCGAGGGCTCGACGCTCACCCTGCGCGAGACCGCGAACCTCCTCCTCCACGGGAGGACTCCTTCGGAGCGCCCTCTGCGGGACGTCCAGGAGGCCGAGGCGCACCGCGCCGTGTTCCTGTCCCTGTTGAGCGAGCGGAAGGACCTATCGATGTCGCTCGTGCTCCGCACGCACCACGACATGTTCCGGGCGAGTCGTCCCGACATCGCCGGTCGCATCCGGGAGCATCAGGTCGCGATCTCCGGAAGCAGGTTCGTCCCCCCGGTTCCTGTGGAGGTGTACCCCCTCCTCCGCGAGTTCTTCCGATGGTACGATCGCGCCAAGACCAAGTTGCACCCTGTCGACCTCGCGGCGCTCGTCCACCTGAAGTTCGTGACGGTCCACCCCTTCTCCGACGGGAACGGCCGGGTCGCGCGCCTGCTCATGAATTTCGTGCTGCACCGCCGGGGGTTCCCGATGCTCGACATCCCGTACGCCGGACGGAACCGCTACTACGGCGTCCTGGAGCGAGCCCAGATTCACCGGGAGGATTCGATATTCCTCCAGTGGTTCCTGCGAAGATACATCCGCGAGAACCGGAGGTTCGTCCCGAAGACTCCGAGATGAGCCCGCCATTGCGGGACTCCCTCCGGCAAGCGTCTTGGCGGGATGATCTTGAAGGGGCTCTCAATGGTGCGGGGCCCGCCGCCAGTAGCGTTGCACGCCCCCGCCGCGGGAATCCCGCGGATTCGGAGGCCCGGAAGTCCCCGCATGTCCGGCGGTGGCGGGAGTCGAAAGAGTTATTTAATACACAAAAGTATAATAAAATAGGCTCCACTATCCGTAGGTGCACAAAGGGCCTCAAAGGGCTTCAAAAGCACCAAAAAGCACTCAAAAGCACCGTAAGCGACCGAATCGATACCCGCCAGATACCCACGAAACAGGTACCAGGCACTGAAGGCTAACTAACATGAAACTCGACATCGCGCTGAACATCCTGTCCGCCGCTACATATG
>VBML01000091.1 GCA_005878915.1 Methanobacteriota archaeon
ATCCGAAAAGCGTTGCGCCATGGATCCCGCCTCGAGCGCGAGACGTCCCACGGGGTGTTCGCCTCCCGCCGCGGGCTGTCGGAGGTGCTCGAGGCGTCCACGGAGCCGATTGTCCAGTTGCGGGAAGGCGGGAAAGACATAAGAAGCGTCGAGCTTCCTCACGACGTCTCGTTCGTGCTTTCAGATTCCGTTGACCTATCAGAAGACGAGGAGGCTATCGTGGCCGGCAGGCGAGTAGCGGTCTGCTCCGTGGGCCCCCGTTCCTTGCACGCGAGCGACGCGATCGCGATCGTCCACAACGAGCTGGATCGGAGGTATCCCGGCTGATCGACAAGGGGTACGCGGTGGAGATGTTGGAGACCCTCGTTTCTACATGGAGCGGCCCGGACGCGAACATGCGCGCGATCCTCGAGATCGCGAGAGCCGAGATTGCGGCAATCGGCCTCGAGCCCACGCTGAACGAAGAGCTGATGGCGGTGTCCGCGAGGAACGGCCGCGGGGGCGTGCTGTTCAACGGCCATCTCGACACCGTGCCGGCCGGACAAGGCTGGACGAGGAAGACCGGCGACCTGGACGGATCCGTCCTCTACGGCCGAGGGACCGCGGACATGAAGGCGGGCTGCGCGGCGATGCTGGCGGCGGCGAAGGACCTGAAGTCCCGGGACGTCCCCTTCGCCCTCCTCTTCACCACGGACGAGGAGACGACGATGCGCGCCGCGAAGAAGCTCGAGGGGTCGGCCCTCGTGAAGAAGGCCGCGGCGGTCGTCGTCGGGGAGCCCACGGACCTGGCGATCGTCGGGAGCGAGAAGGGGATTGTCTGGTTCGAGGTGACGACCCTCGGGAAGAGCGCGCACGGGTCGATGCCGCACCTCGGGGAGAACGCGATTCTGAAGATGATGAAGATGCTCGCCGCCTTCGAGCCGTACACGCGGCCACGGGACTTCCTCAACGAGGTGACCGTGAACATCGGGGCGATCGATGGCGGGTCGAAGCCGAACGTGGTGGCGGACCTCTGCGCGGTCGACCTTGACGTCCGGTACCCGCCCCACCTGTCGAAGGAGGACGCGGTGCGTCTCGTGGAGTCGACGACCCGTATCATCGGCGCTCCGGACATCCAGATCAAGCACGAGGTCCCCGCCGTCCAGGTGAACGAGAACTCCGATCACATCCGCAGGATGAAGGAGATCGCCGGGCCCGCGGTCCGGACCGTGGCCTACGGGACGGAGATGGCGTTCTACGCGCAGTCAAACCCACGGTGCTTGGTGTTCGGGCCGGGGGCGCCGGAACAGTGCCACGTCCCGGACGAGCACGTCGACCTCAGCCACGTCGACCGCGCGGCGGAGATTTACGCGAAGTACGCGGAGGCGCTCGCCCCGAGGTGAGCTCCGAGAGCGCCCGCTTCAGGTTCGCCAGGCCCTTGCGGAACTCGGATGTCTTTCCCCCGAGCCCGAGGCGGAAGTGGTTCCGGAACTCGCGGGCCGAGAAGAACCGACCGTGGGCGATCACGGTCCGGTAGTTCTCGATTAACAGCCGTTCGAGTTTCTCGACGTTGACCGCGCACCGGGGGAACACGACGTTCCCGATGTCCGGCACGGACAGGTCGATGGCGGGCATGTTCCCCAGCTCCTCTCGGAGGATGGTACGGTTCGCCTCCACGATCGTGCGAGCGCGGTCCAAGAAGAATTGATGTCTCTCGATCGCCCAGTTCGCGAACACCTGTGAGAGCGCGGATGCCGACGCGGTCGTGTAGTCCTTGATTCCCGCGATCCTCTGGAGGACGCCCCGGGACGCGACGAGCCAACCGACGCGAAGGACCCCGAGCCCATACAGCTTCGAGACCGTGGACACGGCGATCCCGCGGGGGGAGAGGGTGGCAATGCTCGGCGGGGCGCGCCCGAAAGCCATCTCGCGGAACGTTTCGTCCGCGAGGACGAACGCGTCGTGCTCGGTTGCGATATCCAGGATTTCGCGCAATTCCCCCTTGGAAAGCATCGAGGACGTCGGGTTGTTGAGGTTCGCGAGGACCAGGAGGCGGGTGTTCCGGTTCACGGCCTTCCTAATTCGATCGAGGTCAGGGGCCCAGCCGTCGCGAGGGTCCCGTGGGATTTCGACGACATCCGACGCGAACCCGCGGGGGCAGTCCCGCAAAGGTGAGTACATCGGGGCGTCGACGACGACGCGACTCCGCGGTTCCACGAGGGCCGCGTTCACGAGGAAGTTCGCTTCCGTGGCTCCGGAGGTGACGAGGACTCGGTCGCGGGGCACCCCGTGGAGCTTCGCGAGGTTCGTGCGCAGCGCGGGCATCCCCGCGGGCTCTCCCCAATTCATATCGAGATTTGTGGGGATGGATCGGCCGAATTCGGCGATCGTGAACGGCGTCATGTCCGAGTATGAGATGTTCACGAAGCCTCGACCGTGCAGCTTCTCATAGAAATGGAGGTGTTCGAAGGGCGGAAACTTCACTGCGGGCTCCGATTAGCGCAAGGGGGATGAAACTTCTGACTCGAATTTACTGCTCGAATTGCTAAGGGACCCGCTTCTCCCGCAGCGCTCAAGCGTTGGATCCGGACCCAAGGATTAAGTAACAATCGAGGCGGTGGCCTTACCGGGGGATGTAGTGGCGGAGACGAAGATTGCCTTGGTTCCGTTGGTGGTCGTCACCGGGCTAACACAACGGCGATACGGGTTGGTGCTAACTGATGCGCGGGCCATCTTCGTGCTCCAAAGGTCGCTAAGCCTTCCAGTCTTCTACGCTTCATCTGGTGTCGGCGGGGCCGCTGGCACTATTCTGGCAACGCTTGCCAACATGGGGTCTACGACGACCGTATTCGCCCTCTCGATTGGTGCGTTTTTCGGTATGGCCTTGGCATGGTCCGGGATGCGGGAGAGCATACCGAACTACGCGACGCTGACCCCTGATCAGCTCGCAGGTCGAAAGGGAGCCTTGGCGATCCCGTACGCTTCTATCCAAGCCCTAGTAGTAGACAAGGGTCGGCGATTTTCGTCTCGATTGCTGATGACGTACCTCGACTCCGCCGGAATGCGGCGTGAATTTTATGGCGTGCTCCTCCCCGAGACCCGATGGCTGCAATCCCGAGTGCGCGCGGGCGTGAAAGGTCGTGAGGCCGTCTCCGAGTACGTGGAGTCCGTCCGGCAGGCATTGAGGCGCGCGTTGCCCCCGGAACTCGTGTCGAAGGTAAGATTTGCTTGAGAATCTATCGGATTTTCACGTCCTTGGCTATCTTCTCCCTCCTTCTCGGCGCCGCGTTCGCACCTGAGGCCGTCGGACCCAGGAGTGTGACGGTCGTCTTCACAATCCCCGCCGGGGCCACCCGGTTCGTGCAGTGGGGCTTTGAAGTTCTGACCACCGGGGCCGTTTCGGGGCACTTCGTGGCATCGTCAGGCGGGGTCGTCGGTGTGTACATCATGACTCAAGCCCAACGCGACGACTTCGTGTTGGGCCACCCGGCGAGTGCTCTGGCGTTCGTCCAAGGGTCCTCCGGAAACTACTCGGGACCGCTCGCCGGCGGAGGGAAGTATTTCCTCGTGGTCGTCCACGGGCCTGAAAGTGAGGAACTCAATCAAAGCGGGTCCGCCTTCCTGCGAATCTCCGCGGTGTCTACATGGCCCTTCTTGGCGATGTCCACCGGCACGGTTGCCGCGGTGGCCTTAGCCGTCGTGGGTTTCGTGCTCAGGGCGAGGTCCCGAGAGACCGCCGGGCCGGAGCCCGCTCCGTCGGCAGTCTTGTACTTCGAACCCCCACCCCCACCAGGGTGAAGAGGCGAGATTGGAGTGCCCGAGCGAATAGTCCAATAGTCGCCAGCCCGGCGCAGAGATGACGCATTGCCACGAAGGTCCGTTCCCGGAAACGTCTAAATACGCCCAGGAGGTAGTGCCGCCGGTTCTCCATGGCGGGGGAGTCTCCGAGGCGTGAGTTCTACGTCGCGACACCGGAGGAGATCCGGTCCGGGCAGACCTCCGACATCTATTTCTTTCGCACCCTCGAGGTGCTGAAGAAGGCCCGCAAGGACGCCACGAAGGTCCTCATGGAGGCGACCGTGCAGAGCCTGCCGGAGGAGTGGCCCTGGGCCGTCCTCTCTGGCATCGAAGAGGCTGTGAACCTCCTCAGGGGAAAGGCCGTCGACCTATGGGCGCTCCCGGAAGGGACGCTGTTCACCGCGAAGACGCCCCGCGGGATCCCCGTGCCGGTCCTAATGCTCGCGGGGGCCTACGGCGAGTTCTGCATCTACGAGACGCCAATCCTTGGCTTCCTCTGCGAGTCGAGCGGGATCACGACGAGGGCCGCGCGGGTGCGGCTCGCCGCGGGCGACCGACGCGTGATCTCCTTCGGGATTCGACGAATGCACCCCGCGCTTGCCCCCCTCATCGAACGGTGCGTCTACACCGGCGGTCTTGACGCGGTCACGACCCCGCTGGGGGCCGGGATGCTTGGGAAGGAGCCCGTCGGCACGATGCCCCACGCCCTCACGATCGTGATGGGCGGGCCGGAGGAGGCCTTCCGCGCCCTCCAGAAACATCTTGAGGCGCGCGTGCCTCGGATCGCGCTCGTGGACACGTACTACGACGAGAAGACGGAGTCGATCCTCGCGGCGGAGGAGATCACGAATCTGGAGGGCGTTCGACTCGACACGCCCGCCTCTCGCCGCGGGGACTTCGCGTCGATCGTGCGCGAGATCCGGTGGGAGCTCGATCTCCGCGGACACAAGGACGTGAAGATCTACGTCAGCGGGGGCCTCGACGAGTTCTCGATCCCCGCCCTCGCGGCCGCAGGCGCCGATGGCTTCGGCGTGGGCACCTCCCTGTCGAACGCACCCACGGTCGACTTCGCGATGGACATCGTCGAGAGGGAGGGGAAGCCCGCCGCGAAGCGCGGGAAGCTCGGGGGCCGCAAGAACCTCCTCCGGTGCGAATCGTGCGGGACCTTCGAGGTCGACGCGCGCAAATGCCCGTCGTGCGGCGGCAAGATGGCGCCGGTCCTCGTGCAGTATCTCGACCGCGGGAAGCCCGTCGCCGACCTTCCGAGCGCCGACGCGATCCGTGCATACGTCCTCGACCAGCTCAAGGGCCGGAAGATTTGACGCGGGCTTTACAGCCGGCGCGGCCATGGGGGCCCGCTGATGCCCCTCCCCACCCGCGGCGAGATCGCTCGAATCTACGACGAGATCGCGACGGACTACGACCGCCTCCGGAGGCGGCCGTGGCCCGAGGTCCTCGAGTTCGCGGACTCGCTGTCCTCGCGCACGCTGATCGCGGACTTGGGGTGCGGGAGCGGACGACACGCGAAGGTCCTCGTCGAAGGAGGCCACGACGTCGTCGGCCTCGACGCCTCTCCGCGGCTCCTCTCCATCGCCCGGCGCAAGCTTCCGCGGGCGGCGTTCGTCCTCGGGGATCTCTGCGCCCTCCCCTTCCGCGACGCCGCGTTCCCCGCACTGATCGCCGTGGCGGCGATTCATCACTTGCCGTCCGAATCGGAACGCGTCACCGCGATGCGAGAGATCGCTCGTGTCCTCCGGCCCACGGGGAGAGCGCTGATCACCGCCTGGTCCCTCGATGATTCAGACATCGGGACCGAGCACGACGCCCATTCCGCGGGATTGGGGCCGGGCGACGTCTGGGTGCCGTGGCGGGCGGGCGGCAAGGAGGTCCTACGGTTCTACCATCTCTTCGCCGAGGGTGAGCTACCCCGCCTCGCGGGTGCCGCGGGTCTCCATGTCGGAAAGTATTTCCGAAGCACGGACAACTACGTGGCGGTCGTGGGGCGTCGTGGCTAGCGTCTGGGAGTCCATCGCAGGGTTCCTGGACCAGATCGGCAGGAATCCGGCGTACCTGTTCCTGTTTCTGGGGTTCATCCTCCTCCTGATCATTGCTCTCGTCGTCCACCACATTCGGAAGATTCGCAACCAAGAAATATGGGTCCACCAGGCGTGGGGCGCGAAGTGGAAGGGCCGATGACCACGCCCGCGAAACCCTCTTATCCGGAACGCGGCATCGCCCGCCGGAACCCGGACCGTGTCGAAAACTCCTGAGGGCCTCCGGTACACGAAGGACCACGAGTGGGCCCGCGTCGAAGGGAAGCGCGCGACCGTGGGGATCACCGATTTCGCACAGTCCGAGCTCACGGACGTCGTGTTTGTCGAACTCCCGAAGGTCGGCAGGGCCGTTAAGGCCGGCGAGGTCGTCGGCACGGTGGAGAGCGTGAAGGCGGTCTCGGAGATATTCGCGCCGCAGAGCGGGAAGGTCATCGAGGTGAACAAGGCCCTCGAGGACGGGCCGGAGGTCGCGAACCAGGACCCCTACGGGAAGGGTTGGATGGTCGTCCTCGATGTCACGGACGCGAACGAGGCGAAGACCCTCATGGACGCAGCCGCGTATCGCAAGCACATCGGCGAGTAGCGTCGAGGCGTACCCCCGCCCCACGTCTGAGGCGGCTCGAGGCTCGAAGGCGCCTGGAGTTTTCCCAAGGTCTCCGGTTGCGACACCCTGCGCGGAGCG
>VBML01000105.1 GCA_005878915.1 Methanobacteriota archaeon
TCGAATCCCCCGGCGTCCGAGAACGCGATCGCATCGAGGGCCGCGGCATCGACCAAGTCGAGCCGCCGTGCGTCCTTGTCCCGCTTCGGGTCCACGGTGAAGACGCCGTCCACGTCTGCCGCGAAGATGACGCGGTCTGGGCGGAAGAGCTTCGCGAGTTCGAGGACCACGTCGTCCCCGGAAGCGATTGCGAACTTCCGATCCGTGTCGATCACGACATCCCCGAACGAGACGGGGAGGAGATCCCGGGTCAGGTAGTCGCGGAAGGGATCCCCATCGAAGGAGGCGAGGACGCCATCGCGGTACCGCATGACGAGACTCGCCGGCACCGCCATCGGCCGCAGGCGGGCCCGCAAGAGGGCATCCAGGACCTTCAGGTCGAGCGCCCGGACATCCCGCTGGACCTGCGCGACCGCCGCCAGCTGGTCTGGGCGCTGGTATCCGTCCGCGAGGCGGTGCTTCGCTGCGAGGATATGGCCGTAGGACCCGGCTCCATGCACGACGATAGTGTCCGGGCCGGCGCCCGCGGCGATCTCCCGCGCGAGCCGGGAGAGGTCCGGGCCGCGAAGCGTGCGGTACTTCGATTTCACCGTAATCACGGAGCCGCCGAGCTTCACAATGAGCATGGGGGACGAGCGGAATTGGGGGCCGGATAAAAGAGCTTGCACGCCCCTCCGAGCGTCGCTACATTCAAATGCGAGCGGGTCTTCATTGGACTGGGGAGAGGTCCACGCGGGCGATTCGGTTCGGTCTCGCGTGTGCATCCCTTCTGATCGCCCTTTCGCTGCTCGCCCTCTCTGGAGCCGCCGCGTTTGGCCCGGTGCGAGAGCCGCCGCCAATCAGGGTCTCTTTTCGAAACTCAATCCCGGTGTCCGGAACGGTAGCCGTCCGTGCGCTGCCGATTGTCCTGGGGTCGGTCGCGGATTTCGGCGCGATTCCCTTCGGGACCCAGTACCGCGTCACGAACAACCCGGGCGCGCAGAATGAGGTGTCGATCGCGGTCAATCCAAGAAACCCCGCGAACATCGTCGCGTCGGCGAACGACTACCGCGGGTACCCGGGCCTCCCCGGGGACGTGTGGTGCGGGGTGTATGCGACCTGGGACGGCGGGAAGACATGGCTGGAGCAGCTCGTCCCCCGCACGGGAGGGTTGTCCGTCGTCACCGTCTCCGGGGACCCCAGTGTCGCGTTCGATGCGGACGGCAACGCATACGCCGCATGCCTTGGGTTCAGCCGGACGACCGATGACAACACGGTTGCGGTTTCGAAGTCAATCGATGGAGGCCGGGTGTGGGGCGCCCCCGTTGCCCTCGTCACGGTAAACCTTCCGGGGGAGTTTCACGACAAGTCGTACATCGGGGTCGACACCAGCCAGTCACCCACGCGGGGCAGCGTCTACGTGACATGGACGAAGTTCATGACCGGAACGGACTGCGGATCGTACTCGGCGCCCATCGTCCTGTCGCGCTCGACGGATGGCGGCGCGAGGTGGTCCCCGCCCGTCGACATCTCGGGGGCGGGATACCGATGCAACCAGGGGTCACAGCCTGCCGTCGGCCCCGGGGGCGAGCTGTATGTCTCCTGGATGAACTATTACTTCGGAGGCCAGCGTGTCGCCGTCGAACGGTCCTTGGACGGCGGAACGACCTGGGGGGCGGTCTCGACAATCTCCGCGCGACCTCCCGGGGACCTGTACAACGGGCCGCCCAGGACGCCACACTTCCCGAGCCTCGCCGTCAACCCGATTGACGCCCCGACGGGGAATCGCGTGCATGTGGTCTGGACGGATGAGAGGTACGGCAACGCCGACATCCTGATGGCGACCTCATCGGACGGAGGAAGCACGTGGGCTGCGCCGATCCGCATGAACGACGATGTCGGCGCGAATGCCCAGTTCTTTCCGTGGGTGACCGCCTCACAAAAGGGTTGGGTGTTCGTGTCGTTCTACGACCGCCGGGACGACCCCGCGGACCACCAGCTCACCGTCTACGTAGCGACGAGCATGGACTTCGGGGTCTCCACCGGACGGAACCGGAGGGCGAGTGCGCAGTTTGACCCCGGGACGTGGTTCATCGGCGATTACATCGGGATCGCATCGTTCGGGGATTTCGCGTATCCCGCGTGGTGCGATCTGAGAAACTTGGGCGAAGAAGAGGTGTACATGGCCGGTCCCTGGCTCTTCGCCGTGCCAGGTCCGATCAGCGGGCGGCTCCCGTGACGAATCGTTAAATAGCGGCCGCCTCTACGAAGGCGCCTTCAGACCATGCCCCGCAAACCGAACTCGATGTACCGGGAGATCCGCGGACAGGCGTACACCCGCAAGGAGTACATGGGCGGGATCCCGCAGGTCCGGATCGGACAGTGGGACATCGGGGACCTGAGGACGAAGTTCCCCGTGAAGCTCCACCTCGTCGCGGAGGAGCAGTGCCAGATCCGTCACATCGCCCTCGAGGCCGCGCGGATCTCCGCGAACCGGTACATCTCGAAGAAGGTGGGGAACGCGTACCACCTCAAGCTCCGCCTCTTCCCGCACAACGTCCTGCGGGAGAACAAGATCGCGACGGGAGCAGGGGCGGACCGAATCTCCGAGGGGATGCGGGCGGCGTTCGGCGGGGCCGTCGGACTGGCAGCGCGGGTCCATCCGGGCACGAAAATCCTCTCGATCGAGACGACGGCCGACCACGTTGCGGAGGCGAAGATCGCGCTGCGGAAGGCCGGGGTGAAGCTCCCCACGCCATGGCGAATCGTGATCGAGACGCCGAAGGCGAAGTGAGCCACAGTTTTATCCGAGCCCTCGCACCTTGCGATTTCCTCCATGAGCGACATCACGAGACTGCTGGACGTTATTCGAGGACGGAACGCGAAGTCCGTCGGCTTGCAGTTCCCCGTCGGTCTCCGGACGAAGGCGGTCGAGCTCGCGCAGGACTTGGAACGCGAGGCGGGGGTGATGTGCCTCGTCTCCGCGGACCCTTCCTTCGGGGCGTGCGACGTCGCGGACATGCCCGTCGACCTCACGGTCCACCTGGGCCACGCTCCGATGCCACACTTGCGGTATGACCGCGTGTTCTTCTTCGACCTCGGAAGCCCTGCGCTGGAGGACTACCGTTTCCTCGACGCTGCCCTCCCGCTGCTCCCGAGGCGGGTGGGGCTCCTGACGACGTATCAGTTCCGAGAGTGGCTTCCCGTCGTCATCGCGTATCTCGAGAAGCACGGACACGAGGTCCACGTGGGCCCCCCGGACAAGCGGGTCGCCTACGCGGGCCAGCTCCTCGGATGCGACTACCACACGGCGACGGTCATCCAAGCGGACGTTGACGGGTACCTGTACATCGGGACAGGGGACTTTCATCCGCTCGGGGTCGCGATCCTGTTTCCGGACAAGCCGATCATCATCGCGGACCCCGAACGCGGGGAAGCGAGGGACCTGAAGGAAGTGCGAGACCGCATCGTGAGGCAGCGACACGCCGCGATCGCCCGGGCCCACGACGCACAGACGTTCGGCATCATCGTCTCGAAGAAAATCGGACAGGATCGGATGGGGCTGGCGGACAAGCAACCGATGCTCACGCCCCAGGAGTTCGAGATCGTCCTCGGGGAGCGACGGTGGGAGGACTACGTCTTCGACGAGATCCGCGCGTATTAGGGCTGCGGCGAAGCTTTATTTTTCGTCGGACCACTCGCGGTCGCAGTGTTCGCGGCGGGGACCGACGGGCGTGTCCAGGTGGTCTGGTCCGAATTCCTTGGCCAGGGATCGGAGACCGGCTTCGCATTCGTCTTCCACCCCGGTCGCGTGATCGGCGCCGCCAAGCCTACAACGGGGACGATAGTTTTCCTGGAGGAGTCCCGCGTACGCGCGAAGCCGCGCAGCGGGCTGAGTTCCCGCCTCTTCCACAAGGACACGACCCTTGACCCTGGAATGTTGGAGGAGGCCAAGGTCGCAACTCGGAGCACATATTTGGTGACGGATCCGGAGGAGGCGCGACGGATCGCGGCCCAGCTCGGCATCGACCTCAGCGGGCTTCCGACGGACGGCGAGAAGCTCGCCCATCTCGTCAGCCAGCCCGTGATAGGCCCTCGACTCTCTGATTTGGCGAACGTTTTGCAAGATCTCGAGGCGGCCAAGGTATTCGACCTCGCCGCGGAAGACGTGTCGCGGATCGAAATCCTGCGCCCCTCGCCGGAAGTGCCCGGAAGGATTGTCATTCGGACCGCGAGGCAAATCGAAGTCATCAACGTCAACCACGCCCCCGTCCCCGCTGAGGACCCGATTCCCGTGCTGATTCCGCGATTCGAGGAATTCGCTCCCGCTCGGGTCGTGCGCCCGGTGTAAGAGTGACGGACGAACGTTAATCTCGGAGCCGTGATTCTGCCGACATCACGACGAAACCCGTCCTCCGGATACTCGAACGAATTGCCCGCCAGCCCACGGCCCCCCTCCATGAACACGCGGTGATTGCGGAGGCGGCGCGAATCGCGCGGGAAGCGGGGTTGGATGTCCGCGCAGATGCCCACGGGAACCTCACCCTCCGCCCGCCGGGGAGACGACGAGGTCCCGCGATCTGGCTCGTCGCCCACATGGACCACCCTGGATTCGAGATTATGGGGAGGGGAGAGGCCCGCCTGATGGGCGGCGTCCGGCCGGAGTTCCTCCGGGCGGGCACGAAGCTGCGGGTATATCACAGAGGGGAGGCGATTCCTGCGAGGATCACTCGATTCGCGAAGTCAAGCCGCCGAATTCGGTTCCAGGGGGGGCGGGAGGCCCGCCGCGGGGACTTCGGCGTGTGGGAACTCGAGGACTTCCACATGAGGGGCGGAAACGTCCACGCGCGACAACTCGACGACCTCGCCGGGTCCGCCGTGTCCCTCGCAGCGATGGGTCGGGTCGCCCGCTCGGGCTCCGTAAACCTGAGTGCGCTACTCACGCGAGCGGAGGAAATCGGGTTCGTCGGTACGTTGGGGGCGATTGAGTCCGGCGTGATCCCGCGCGATGCGTTGGTAATCAACGTCGAGGCGAGCAAGGTGCTGCCCGGGGTGACGATTGGCGGGGGTCCCATTATCCGGGCGGGGGATCGGCAACGCACCTTCGACGCGCAGGCGGAGGACCTTCTCCTCGCCGCCCGCGACCGCTTCCCCAAATCGAAACCCATTCAGCGGGCCTTGATGACAGGGGGGACCTGCGAGGCGACTGCCTTCTCGCTCCATGGGTACCGCGCAACGGGCCTCGCGATTCCCCTCGGGAACTATCACAACATGGGCCCCCGGAATCGCCTGGAGCCGGAGGTTGTGGCCGCGAGGGATCTCGCGACCGCCGTGGACCTCATCGAGCTCGCGGCGCGCAACGCACCGCAGGGGCTCGCCTGGGCGGGGCGAATGCGGAGTCGCGTCGGGCGGTACCTTCGGCAATACGGGGCGAGATTGCGGGCGACCCGTCCGAAGCTCTAGCGTCGGCCTCCCGCGGCAACAGGTCGTCGGCAGAGGAAGAACCAGCGGCCGACGTTCCGGAACGGCTCGAGGTCCCGCGCGCCGTCGAATACGCGGGCCGCCTCGAAACCCGCCCGCTTCAAGGCCGATCGCACCTCGATGTCGGAGTAGCATCGCTGCGTGAGGGCGAGGTCCGTCCGTTTCCAGCCCCTCGCAACCTTTCGGAAGATCGTGAACTCCATGCGGCCCACCTTGTCATCGGGCGAATAGCTCGACCGGTACGCGACGACGTGGTCGTCCTCCACAATCGCGGACTCACCCCGCCAACGGGCTGTGTATCCCTCCTCCATGTTCAGGTCGAAGAGGAACCACCCGCCGTCTCGAAGGGAGTCGTGCACGTTCCGGAAGACCGCGGTCAGGTCCTCGAGGGCCATCATGTGATTCAGGCTGTCGTACGTCGACAGGGCTGCGTCGCAGGGGGGCGCGATCCGGAAGGACCGCGCGTCCTCGACATGGAACGTCGCCTTGGGGGCATTCCGGCGGGCGATCCGGATCATCTCCTTCGATCCGTCGACCCCCGTGACGCGGTATCCCCGCTTCACGAGCGCCGACGCGAGCTGGCCCGTGCCGCAGCACACGTCGAGGATCCGGGCCTTCGGCGGAATCGTCTGGAGCACGAGCTTGTCGATAACGGGGAGAATACTCTCGGTGAACGCGGACCCCCAGTGCTTGTTGTACGCCCATGCGAATGCGTCGTAGTCCGAATACTGAGGGGGCGGGCCCACGACCCCATGCAGCGTGGGCGTCGGCCTTAATGCCTTCCTCCGCCTTCGCACGATCGTGACGTCGACGCAAGCGGTTGTTCTCCTGTCCGGCGGCCTCGATTCGAGCACCGCCCTCGCGATGACCCTCAAGGAGGGTCGCGACGTCCATACGCTGACGATCGACTATGGGCAGCGCCACGCTAAGGAGCTCGAGGCCGCCCGCAAGGTCGCGAAGCACTTTCGTGCGTCGTCTCACAAGGTGCTTACGATTGACCTGAGGGAAGTCGGAGGTTCCGCGCTGACCGACGCGAAGGTCGAGGTCCCCCAGCAACGGACACTCGAGGAGATCAGCGGCGGAATCCCGGTGACCTACGTGCCTGCGCGAAACACGATCTTCCTGGGCCTGGCCCTCGGCTACGCCGAGTCAATGGGTGCCGACGAGATTGTCGTCGGTGCAAATGCCGTCGACTATTCGGGGTACCCGGACTGCCGCCCCGAATTCTACCGCGCCTTCCAGGAGGTCGCGCGCCTGGGGACGAAGCGGGGCGTCGAGGGACGGCCAATCCGCGTCATGACCCCTCTGATTTCGATGTCGAAGGCCGACATCGTCCGAAAGGGCGAGGAACTTGGCGTCCCGTGGAAGCTCACGTGGTCTTGCTACCTCGGCGGGGAACGCGCTTGCGGGGCGTGCGACTCATGCCAACTCCGCCTGAAAGGGTTCCGTGAGGCGGGCCTCCGGGATCCGCTCCCATACCGGCGTCGAGCACAGACCTTATAACGCCCGCAACCGCATTGCATCCACTCCATGGTCGCCGAGGCGGTCCCGCGCGCGAAACCCGGGGAGACGTTCCTGCTCAGCGAATGCTATGCGAGCATCCAGGGGGAGAGCAGCTTCGTCGGCGTGCCGACGATCTTCGTCCGACTGTACACGTGCAACCTCCGGTGTGTCTGGTGCGATTCCATGTACGCCGTTGAGGGCGGGGAGTTCCGAGAGGTTTCCATCGCCGACCTCGTCGCAGAGGTGCGCCGCCTCGCGGGAGGGAAGGGTCGCGGCCCCCGCCACGGGATCTCAAACGTGTGCTGGACGGGGGGCGAGCCCCTCCTCCAGTGGCGGTCGATCGCGGAGGTCGTCGACACGCTGCCCCCGAGCTTCGTCCACACGGTGGAGACGGACGGTGAGGTGGACCTCGCGCCGTTCGACGCCGCCGTCCGTCCAAAGCGCGAGGACGGCCTCGTGCGGTACATCATGGACGTGAAGTGTCCCGGATCCGGCATGCGGGCGAACCGGGCGTTCGAGAACCTCCGCCTCCTCCGCCCGGAGGACGAGGTGAAGTTCGTCCTCGCCGACCGACGCGACTATGAGTTCGCGCAGGAGATGCTGATGAAGCACGAGACGGCCGCGGGCACAATCCTCTTCTCCCCGGTGACGGCCGCGCACAAGGTCCCCCAGGGTCTCGACCCGGCTGCCCTTGCGCGGTGGATCCTCGACGACCGCCTCAACGTCCGCCTTCAGCCGCAGGTCCACAAGTACATCTGGCCCGGAGAAACGCGCGGCGTCTAGGGCACCTTCATTATCCCCCGCCATCTTGAGCGGCCCGTGCGGTACGAGGAACTCGACCACACCGCGGACGTCGGAATCCGCGCGTATGGCGCGAGCCTCGAAGAGCTGTTCGTGAACGCCGCGGCGGGGATGTTCAGCCTGATCGCGGACCTGGAGACCGTGAGGCCGCGGGGCGAGGTGCAGGTCCAGGTGAAGGGGGACGACCTCGGTGGGCTCCTCGTGAACTGGCTCCAAGAACTGTTGTTCCTCCATGAGACGCAACACCTCCTCTTGTGCGAGTTCGAGGCGGCTCTTGACGGCACCTCGCTGACGGGGCGGGCGCGAGGGGAGAAAATCGACAAGCATCGCCACGAGCTGAAGCTCGCAATCAAGGCGGTGACGTACCACCACCTCAGAATCGATCCCGCGAAGGGAATCGCGGAGGTCATCTTCGACATCTAGGTGCGACGCGATGATCGATGGCGTGACGTTCGACTGGTGGAACACCCTTGCCTTGACCACGGAGGACCAGGACCGGAGGCTCCGTGAGCTCAGAGTCGAGCGGCTCCTGAAGGCAACGGACGGGCTCTGCTCCAGAGAGGTCCTCCTCGGGGCGTACGACCGCCAGACGGCCCTCCTCCAGGAGAAGTGGGGCCACGACATCGACCCGTCGCCCGAGGAACAGGTTCGAGGGTTCCTTGGGCTCGCGGGGCTTGACGCCCGGGACGCGGCCCTCGTGGAGAAGGTCTCGGAGGCTCTCGGCGGGGCGCTGTTGGAGATCCCCCCAAGCTTGTTTCCCCACGTTCGAGAGACGTTGGCGACGCTCCGAGAGGAAGGCCTCTCGGTCGGGATCGTCTCGAACACCGGACGCACCTGGGGCCACTACCTGCGGCGGGTTCAGGACTCCCTCGGGATCGGGAAGTTCTTCGACGTGCGGGTCTTCAGCGACGAGGTCGGCATCCGCAAGCCCGATCCGGCCATCTTCCGCACCGCCCTCGAGAAGCTCGGCCTACCGGCGTACCGTGTCGTCCATGTCGGCGACGACATCGACGCCGATATCGCGGGAGCGAGGGCCTCCGGCATGCGGGCCATCTGGTTCAACACGGGCTTCTGGCGGGATGCGAGGACGGACAAGGCGGATGGCGAGATTCACGAAATGGGAGAGCTCCCCGGTCTCCTCGCGAGGTGGCGGTCGTGAAGGCGACCGCGGTCGCGCACCCGATTCAGGGGTTGATCAAGTACCATGGGCTCGCGGACCCCCTCCTCCGCCTCCCCTATCACGACTCGATTAGCGTCTGCACCGCGCCTCTGCGGACCCGCACAACAGTCGAGTTCGGGACCTTCTCAAGGGACGGTGCCACGATCGACGAGCGGGTCGTGAGTGGACACGAGATGGATCGGATCCACTCCGTCGTGGACCTCGTTCGCTCTCGGGCGGGGCTCCGATTGCCGTTTCGGATGGCCTCCGTCAACGACTTCCCTTCGAATGTCGGCCTTGGGGCGAGCGCGTCGGGTTTCGCCGCCCTCGCTCTTGCGGCCACCGCCGCGGCGGGTCTCGATCTCGACCTGAAGGAGGTCTCTCTCATCGCTCGGCGGGGCGCCGGGTCCGCGGCCCGAGCCGTGACCGGCGGGTTCAGCAAGTGGAAGATGGGCGTCGCCGACGAGGACTCCTATTCGGTGCAGCTCGCGGGGACCGACCTTGAGCTCGCGATGATCATCGCCCTCGTCCCCGCATTCAAGGAGACGGAGGACGCTCATCGAGAGGCGACGACGTCCCCGTTCTTCCACGCCCGCCTCGCCGAGATGCCTCGGCTCATCGCGGAGATGGAGGTCGCGATCCGGACGAGGGACATCGGGCGGGTGTGCGCTCTCGCGGAGCGGGACACCCTGATGCTCCATGGGATCACGATGACGGGGGCGGGCGAGATGGTGCTCTGGCGACCGGACACGCTGCGCGTCATCCTCGCGGTGAAGAAGATGCGGGAGGAGGGTGTGCCCGCGTTCTTCTCCATCGACACGGGCGCCACGGTGTACGTCAACACGGTCCCCGAACGTGGGGACGAGGTCGAGGGACGGATCAAGGAACTCGGGATCCAGACGATTCGGTGCTCGGTCGGCGGCCCGACCCGGTTGGTGGACGACCACCTGTTCTGATTGCCGGGGGCACAACGAACTCTTTTTACGCGCCGCAGCGATGTCCTGTTGTTGCGAATCATCCTGTTCGGCCCCCCGGGGGCGGGCAAGGGCACTCAGGCCGTGAAGCTCGCGGAACGCCTCAAAGTCCCGCACATCTCCACGGGGGACATCCTGCGCCGGAACGTCGCGAAGCGGACGAAGCTCGGGCAGCTCGCGCAGAAATACATGGCGGCGGGGAAGCTCGTCCCAGACGACGTCGTAATTGAGATGACCGCGAAGCGGCTCAAGGAGCCGGACGCGAAGCAAGGCTTCATCCTCGACGGCTTCCCCAGGGATCTCCAGCAGGCAAAGGCGCTGGACAAGCTCACGGAGATCGATCTCGTCATCAATCTCTTCCTAGACCCCGAGGACCTCGTCAAGCGGTCCACGGGGCGGCGGGTGTGCCCCAACTGCGACGCGGTGTACCACTTCCTCACGAACCCCCCGAAGAAGAGGGACATCTGCGACAACTGCGGGTCCGCGTTGATCCAGCGCGAGGACGACAAGGAGGACGTCGTGCGGACTCGCATCGCCACGTACGACGAAATCACGGCGCCCCTCGTCGCCCACTACAAGGGCAAGGGCATCCTGCGGGACGTCTACGCGAGCGGGCATATCGTGGAGGTCCAGCACCGAATCCTCGAGGTTCTTCCGAAGTAGCGGGAACCCTTAATATCGGGCAGCCGGATGCATGCACTGGCACCGATGGACGAGCCTCCGACGGGGATGGACGACCTCCACTGGCGCATCCTCACCCTCGTCGCGAAGCGGGGATACATCGGGGCGACCCGCGAGGACTTCTTTCGCGAGATCCGCGGGGTCATCTACAACGACCTGGAAAAGGCGATCCTCTCCTTAGAGAAGGAGGGGTACATCGGCCTGGAGTGGCTCGCGGACAGCCGGTTCCTCGTCTCGATCACAGAGAAGGGCTCGATGGAGGTTCGCGGGGAGTACGAGCGCCGGCTGAAGGCGTACCAAGATCGGATTGCGAGTCAGCAGTCGAAAGCGGGCCTCGACAAGGTCTAAGTCTCCGTCCAGCACAACCCCCACCGGCCCGACATGGAAGACGCCCTCGTGGGGATTTGAACCCCAGTTCGAGGCTCCGCAGGCCTCTGTCCTATCCAAACTAGACTACGAGGGCGCGGGCGGCAAGAAAACCGCCGCTCGCTTAACCCTATCTGTCATCGAGGACGAAGTCCAGAGTCCTGGACAAAGGGTCTAGGTTGCGAGGCCCAGCGCCCCGAGTTTCTCTGGCAGGTATCGGTCGGTCACGAAGTCGAGGCCGTACTTTGCCAGCGACTGCTGCTCGGCCTTCTTGTTCAGCCGGAGCATGAGTTCGATCTCGTTCTTCCACATCTCGCCGGAGAACCGTGGGTCGGACAGCTCCGCGTTGAGGGCCGCGACATCCCTGGGCGTCAGGGTGTCCGTCGGCAACTGGTAGTTCTCGATGTCGCTCGGGGTGATGCCAATCCACTCCGCCGTCGGCGTGGCGAGATATTCCGAAATGTGGGCGGTCTTAATCGCCCCGAATGCGAGGGATGCGTGGATACGGAAGGACCACGGGTCACAATCCAGGAAGCTGCACACGGGGACCTTCAGTTCCTCGTTCATTCGCTTCAGCAGCCTCCGGGTGCTCCGCGACGGCTGTCCCTTGATGTGGACGAGGATCGACTTCCCATCCTCGTCGAAGCCGTTCTCGACGAGTCGGTCGAACATGCCGCCGCTCTCGATCGCGATGATCAGCTTCGCGTCGTGGTCCACGAACTTGACCTTCTCCCGTTCCACGTTGTACGGGATCGTGTAGCCCGCATCGCCGATGTCGTCGCGGCAGTTGATCCGCCGCCGCTCGCCGTTCCGCGTGATCTCCTCGATCGTGATGTTCCCAATCACGGAGGCCCCGGACTCCTCCGGCCGCAGTCGGAAGTCCTCCCGCAGGCACTCCGTGATGATCTCCAGGTCCTCGGCGAGGAGGTCCGACTCGTCCTGGCTGTGGAACTTCGCGAGGTCCCAGCCTTCGCTGATGTAGTACATCTCTCGCAGGGTCGACGACTTCGTCTCTGCGATCATCTCGCGGATGAAGTCGAGCACGTACATCGTGCGCAGCAGCATCAGGGCCCCCTTGAGCTTCTTGGCGGACCGTACGCCCTTCAGGCTCCCGTACTTCCACACGGCGCTGCGCTGGTCGAACCGGATGTTCGCCTTCGTGCGCAGCGGGAGGCTCATCTTCGGAATCTGGCCCCCGTTCAGCTGGTCGTAGATCTGGGACGCGATCTGGTACAGCTCCCGCACGGCCTTGTCTCCGCCCTGCGCGCCGCCGCTGGGTTTCGCCTCGGGCTTCGGCTTACTCATCGCCCAACTTCTCCTCCGCCTCGTCGTAGTCGACCTCGCCCTCTTCCTCCTCGGGCGGCGGGGCCTCTTCCTCGGCCTCGAACTCCTTGTAGTTCAGCTCCCAGTCCCCGGGCAACGGCTCTGCGCCAATGACGAGATCGGGGGAGATACCAGAAACGTACAGGTCCGTCTCGTCATACTCGCCTTTGTCGAGCCCGGTCACCTCGAACGTGACCGTTTCCTTCTCGACGCTCCCGATCCGCTTCAACTCCCACGTAATTTTCCCGTCCTCCCGGATGTCCGCGGGCTTTGGCGTGACCTTTCCGAGCTTGCCCTCCTTCCCCGGCAGGAGCGCGTGGAGGTTCAGCTTCTTCCCTGTCGGTGTGAAGTTGTGGACGTCGATCGTGACCGTGTGCGTTCCGTCCTTGAACGTCACCGCCTCCTCGATCCACACGACGCCCATGATCTTCGTCACCGTCGCATCCAGGTTGGGAATTTTTTTGTTCACGACAGAAGCGCTCTTCTTCGCGATGAGCGGGAGGACCTTCTGGACGATCTCGAACTTCTCACTCGTCTTCACTCGCCGCGCCTTCTTCTCCAGATGCGTGTTGAGCCGACGCCCCGACTCCTTGAGCGCGAGATCGAGCTCCTCTAGGATTTCGGGCATCGGAGCGATCGCCTCCTTCGCCTCGTTCGTGTACGGGATTTTCGTGGAACACACGTGGACGAGGATGATCGCGGCCCCGTACGGGATTCCCTCGCCGCCCCGCTGTTCGAGCCCATACCGGCGCCAGTCCACGGCCTGGACCGCCTGCACGGTCGCGCACGCGCCACCCTGATACAGGAGCGGCACACGGTTTGCGAACCGGAGAATCTCCACAGGTTGGTCCGCCGGCAGGTCCCCGCCAAAGACGATGCCGACCTCGACCTGGAAGGGGTTGCCCTGCCACACGCCGGGATCGCGGCTCACGGGCGGGGAATAGAATTCGGGGCGCACGGAGCCCAGCACGTTCTTCAATCCCCGCTTGATCAGCCGCTCACCGATCGGCGAGAGACAGTCCGTCGGCGGGGCCATGACCTTCACCTTCGGGATCGCGTCGACGATCGCCTTCGCCTGCTCCAACGACAGCGTCTTCGGGCGCATGTCCGCCGCGACTCCGGCGACCTCGCAGATCTCCTTCGACACTCGCGGCGAGATGCGGGAGAACTCCTCTTCCAAGAAGGCGCTCAGCTTGTATGACTTCGTCTCCTTCGCCATGCCGAGGAGGGTGCCGATCTGGATTCCATACGGATGGGGCTTGATGGGGACCGTCTTCGACGGAAGCTCGTTCGTCCCCCGCTCGAATCCGCTCGCCTCGCCCTCGGGGGGCTGGAAAATGATTCGGGCGTGCGGGTTCACGATCGCCGTACTCTTGAGATATTCATACACGGACTGCTTGCCGGTGATGTAGCGCGCTTTCAGTGGGATCTCCACCCGCGTGCCGTGCGGCTTGTCCCAGACCTTGAACTCCTCCCGCTGGACGGAGGGCTTGTTGCGGCGGGTGTCCACGATGAGGTCGACCTCGTACGCGACATCCATCTCCGCCGTCTTCGTCCGAATCGTCGCGGGTTTGCCCGTCGTAATCTGACCGTACATGATCGCGCCGGAGATCCCGAGTCCTTGCTGACCTCGACTATTCTTGACGCAGATCGGTCCCCGTGAGCCCGCGATGAAATTTTCGTCTTCTCCGTCCCCCGGCACGGAGAGGTCGTAGACCCACGGAGAGGATTCTTCCATTTCGATAGACTCGACTCGAGCGAGAGCGAGATCGGTTGAGGCGAACCAGTCTACGGAGGATGCGAGTTGCAGTACTTGTGCTCCGAGCGGGGTCAATCGCCCTGTTCCTTCGGTGAGGCCCCTCTCCCTCAGGCGAAAGCCAAGAAGGCTGTGCCGCTTCGGTGGGGCCGCGCCCTCGAGCTGCGCGAGATATGCATCGCTGAACGGAGGTTTCGATCCGACCACCGCGGCGAC
This sequence comes from Methanobacteriota archaeon, assembly GCA_005878915.1. Taxonomy (GTDB): domain Archaea; phylum Thermoplasmatota; class Thermoplasmata; order RBG-16-68-12; family RBG-16-68-12; genus EA-19. Next base: position 14,240 of record VBML01000105.1, read on the forward strand.
TAGACCCGCCTTGGACATTTCTACGTGTTTTCGGCCTGGTACGGCGAAAGGACCGAGAATCGCCGCTGGCAAGCTTCGGTATCTGTTCTGTCTCGTCGGTCGTTTTATGGGAAACGTTGGCAAGAGGCCAATGTCACCCCCGAAGATTTGCACTCGGTAAGATCTTCGAGGATGTCTCCCCAACGTGCCTCCAGCAGCCTCCTTCACGCTCGCCACGGCCCCCTCGAGTCTCCACAGGTAGGCAAGCTCGTTTGCCAACCGCGGGCTGACAGTCGAATAGTCCAGCTGGTTTTGCGGATGGGCAACGCTGCCATCCCCGAGGTAGATGCCCTCAAGGAATGCGCGGCGGACACGCGAAGATGCGCGGAAGATGAACTCGGGGACCCGCTTGTAGAACGCCCCAGATCCACACCACCTTGGCAACACGACGGCGAGGACATTGCTGAAACCGCACACGCGCAGGGAGTTTCTTCGGACCCGAACTCGGCCCTGGAGCCCAAAAACGTCACGAAGGACCTGTAGGGCGCGGTCGGCCACGCCCCGCTCGTGCAGACCCAATGTCAATGCGAACTGTCTCGCACCAGCATGCCCTTCCGCCCCATAGAGCCCGAGGAACCAAGCCAAATCCTCCGTTAGCTCCACATCAAAGGGCAAATCCTGCGGCTTTCCCGTACCGGACTGATAGGTCCTCAGCCGCCCCCCGCGGAGCTCAGGCCCGAGGCCGGCCGAGAGAACGAACCATAGCGGGAGAAACCTGCCGGTTCGATACGAGGCCCTGAAGTTCTCGACGGGAATCGCAACGTTGCGATAGACATAGTGGTACTGAGCTTTCTTGGACCGACCACCAATGCGGAAACGAGTCTTTGGGCTCGACTCAATTTCCTTAATGACGCGATCGGGGACACCATACACATACCATCGATGTCTACGGACGAGTCCTTGAGGGATATGCTCGAAGAGGTTTAACGTCCGCACTCTCAGCGCTTCCGGTACCTCCGGAAGTCGCCGTGGGACGAGAACAAAGTCGCCCGGCCTCAGCCCACCAGCCTCGATTTCGTGAACCCCTCGTTCAGGTGAATAGGAGAAGAGGCTGTGGTTAGCAGTGACCCGAATCTGGTTTCCCCGACTGAGGCCTACTTTCACCATGTCGTGACTAGACTTGTGACGAATCACATGGGTCACAGAAGCCCATCGAATTTTCCCGGTCCGCCGGCTAAAGCACGGGGCTAGCATGTCGTCTGAAAGGGGTAGTGAACCCTCTTCGCCCTCCTCGAAGATGCGATCTCCCAAGGTCCCAATCGGGAGGAGCTCGAATCGCCCGTTGCGAATCACGCAGACCGGCTCGTCGGGGTGCAGGCTCTGAGCGAGCGTATGAAACCGGGATCCGTAAAGAAGACGCCCAAAGACGTTGGCGACTTCCCGCTTCACGATGCCGGGTCCGTTGTCCTCGATTACCACGACGTATTCATCTTTCTCCGTGCGGCGGATTTCGACGCCAATTTCAGGCAGTATATCCGCATCCCCAGCGGCGTCGAGTCCGTTGTCCACAGCCTCCTTGACCGCGGTGAGCAACGCCCGCGTGGGCGAGTCGTACCCGAGGATCTGCTTGTTCCGCTCGAAGAACTCAGAGACGGAGATCTCGCGCTGCTTTTTCGCGAGCTCTTCCGCAATCGAAATCGACGGCACGCTATCCCATCCCTTCGGCCGCGCTAACCAGGGGGCCGAATTTAAGCATAGCGCCCTCCAACCCGCCATGGGGGTTATGGGCCTTTTCTCCCGGTTATCATTCGGGGATATGGGGCTATCGAGGGGAGGTCCCCGAAACGGCGATGCGACGCGCGGACCAACGCCGCCATCCCTCGAACGCCACCGCCGCAACGAGTGCCCCGAGGGAGTCCGCGACGAAGTCCACGACATCGCCCACCCGCCCCGGGACGAACGTTTGGTGGAGCTCGTCCGTCGCTGCAAACGCGATCGCGCCCGCCAGGGCGATGACGGCGGCCAACGAACGGAGACGAGACCATGGCGACGAGGCGATTGCGAAGGCGAGAAGGAACGTTAGGCCCGCATACTCGATTCCGTGTAGGCTCTTGTCTCCGACAGACACGACGGCGCCCTCCGCGGCGGCGGGGACGGGTTGACTCGATAGAAAGAAGATCAAACCCGCGTACGCACCGACGAGGATCCAGAGGGCCGCGGACTTACGGCTTCTCATCGGCGCCCTCGCCCGCCTCCGCCGGTTCTGCGGCGGGCGATGCGGCCGGGGGCTCCTCGAACACGGCGCCGCACTTCGGGCAGTTCTTCGCGTCCGCGGGGACGTCCGCTCCGCAGTTCGTGCACATGAAGCCCGAGTCCGTCGACTCCGTCTCGACAGCCATCCCGAGGCGCTTGCGCTCCGCCCGCGCGCGCTGGGTCCACCAGTAGAGCATCAGGATGATGAAGAAGAAGGAAATCGGGAGGATCAACGAGATCGCACCGTAGTAGAGCGAGAAACCGAAGAACGTCCCGTAGCCCGCGGTGATCGGGCCGATCTGCCAGCGGGTCACGAACCAGGATGTCGAGGTGCCGCTGTCGACCGCCACGGAGAACCAGAACAGGTAGATGTGTTCCTCCACGGGGACGGTCGCAAAATACGCCTTCCCGTTCGAGAGATTCGTATCGCTCCCCTGGACGGGTTGCAACTGGATCGGGGTCTCAAGCCCGTCCACGGTCGTGAGGTTCACCCAGACCGCGTACCTCGACACGTTCACGGCCCCGGGGACGGTGAGGATCGCGGTGAAGTTGTAGGTCGCGCCGGGCGAACCGCGTCCCGGCGTGACCGTCGCGTTCGTCAGGGACGCGTTGAAGCCGGACGCGGCGACGGGGATCGGGTCGTTCGCCGACAGCGTCTGCGCGAACAGAGCTCCGAAGATGAGCGTGGCGACGATGAAGATGACGAGCCCGTTCAGCGCGAACGTGCGGGTCTTCCGTTCCTTCAGCCAATACGGCAGGGCAAACATGACGATCGACGACAAGAGGATCGAGAGGCAGCCGAGGGCGAACCCGTAAAGGGTGAGGGCGGCGACCATCAGACTGAGGATGGACACGTAGAAGATTCGGAAGAACACACTCTTCCGGAAGGCGACAATCGCCTCGAGGAAGTTCACGTCCCCATCTCATCCGGCCTCGGGCTAAATACGTATCGAGATACGGACGGGCAAGGGTTTAGATACGATGGCCGGGGATAGAACGGTTCCCCCCGTGAGCCCATGACCCTCGCTGTCATCGCGATCGGCGGCAACGCGATTTCCTCGCCGAAGGACGCGGGCCCGGGGGCGATGAAGTCCCGCATCGCGAAGACCGCCGCCCGCCTCGCGGACCTTGTTGAGACGGGGTACGAGATCGTCGTCACGCACGGGAACGGGCCCCAGGTCGGGAACATCCTCCTGCAGAACGAGGAGGCCCGGGCGAAGGTGCCCGCGATGCCCCTCGACGTCCTCGTCGCGGAATCGCAGGCGCAGATCGGATACCTGCTCCAGCAGGCGTTGCAGAACGAGTTCGCCGCGCGGGGGACGCCCCGGACCGTCGCGAGCATCGTCACGCAGGTCGTCGTGGACCCCGCGGACCCCGCGTTCCAGGAGCCCTCAAAGCCGATCGGCCCGACGTACGACAGCGAGCAGGAGCTCATCGTGCGACGGGCGAAGGGGTGGAAGATGGCGCAGGATCCCCGCGGCGGGTGGCGGCGGGTCGTGCCCTCGCCGAGGCCCCTGGAGATCGTTGAGAGGGACCTGATCAAGGCGATCCTGAGTGCGGGGGACAGCCACATCCTGATCGTAGCGGGCGGGGGCGGCGTGCCCGTGGTTCGTCGACTCCACGCCTTCCAAGGGGTCGAGGCCGTCGTCGACAAGGACCTCGCGTCCGCGGTCCTCGGCAACGGAATCGGGGCCGACCTCCTGGTGATCATCACGGACGTGCCGAAGGTCGCGCTCCACTACGGGAAGGCGGACCAGGTCGACCTGGAGCGCCTCACGCCCGCAGAGGCCCGCCACCACCTGCTGGCGGGCGAGTTCCCGCCGGGCTCCATGGGTCCGAAGGTCGAGGCCGCCCTCCAGTTCCTCGAAGGCGGCGGACGGCGAGTCGTGATCACGAATCTCGAGCACGTCCTCGACGCCGTCTCGGGACGTGCAGGGACGGCGATCGCCTAGGACTCGCTCGGAGACCTCGTTCGGTGGTCACCCGCCGGGGATTGCCACACGAATCTTTCCAAGCGTACATTCGACAACATTATCCGCGGAC
>VBML01000073.1 GCA_005878915.1 Methanobacteriota archaeon
ACTCGCCCGTCCACCCCGGCGAGAATATTTCACGACGTGGGGAGGACATCCGGAAGGGCGAGGGCGTCGTGCACGCGGGAGAGTTCCTCACCCCCGCGAAGATCGGTGCCATCGCGGCGGTCGGGGAGAAGGACGTCGATGTGTATGCAAAGCCCCGCGTCGCGATTCTCACGACAGGCGACGAGGTGATCCCGCCGGGCGAGAAGATCCGGCCGGGGCAGGTCTACGACATCAACGCCCACACGATGGCCTCGGTCACCCTGGAGGCGGGTGGAGAACCCGTCCTCCTGGGCCGCGTGCCGGACAAGCTCGAGGCCCTGAAGGCCGCGATTCGTAAAGCAACCGCAAACGACCTCGTCATGTTCAGCGGCGGCTCGAGCGTCGGGGAGAAGGACATGATCATCGACGTCCTCCAGGCGATGGGGGAGGTCCGCTTCCACGGGGTCGCCGTCAAGCCCGGGAAGCCCACGGTCCTCGGCGTCGTGAACGGGAGGGCGGTGCTCGGGATGCCCGGATATCCGACGTCGTGCCTCTCGAACTGCTACATGATGCTCGTCCCGATGCTCCGGAAGATCGCGCGATTGCCCCCCGCTCTGGAGAAGGTTGTCGAGCTCCCGCTCTCAAAGCGGATCGTCTCTTCGATGGGGCGGGTCGAGTTCCACACCGTGCGGGTTGAGGACGGGATGGCGGTGCCCGCGTACAAGGAGAGCGGGGCGATCACCTCGATGGCGCACGCCAACGGGTACATCGAGATCCCCGCGAACGTGGACCTCGTGGAGAAAGGCGAGCGCGTGCGGGTCGTCCTGTTCTGATTTTCAAATGCTCGGTCGTCCCGCCGGCACACCCGGGCGTTGGAGATGGCAGGGATTAACTACAAGGAGCTGCCATCGCCCGTCGATGCCTCGCCGTTCCGTCGACTGGACTCGCAAGGTCCGGAAGGCACTGGGTCTGCTGAAGGGGAAGGTGCCGTACGAGCCCTTCGACCGCCACAAGGATGGCCTGTGGCCGCCCGAGTGAGCCCGCAATTTTCATACCGATGCAATTGTGTCCTCCCACTCGATGGTTCTCATCGAGCGGGCGTCACCTGCGGATCGGGACGCGGTCGAGCGGCTGATCGGGGCGTACATCGCGTCCGAGGGTCTCCGCCCCAAGCCGGACCGCATCTCCTGGGCGGTTGAGCAGGCCATCAAGAATCGATTCCCTGGCGTCCTCCTTGTCGCCAAGGATAAGGCGGGGGTCGTCGGCGTCGCACTTGCGGTATCCTCGCCGTCCGCCGAGCTCGGGCGGGTCCTCACAGTGAACGACTTCTTCGTGGACCCGTTGCATCGGAAGAAGGGCGTGGGGCGCGCCCTCGCGGCCCGCCTCCTCCGGGAGGCAAAAGCGATGCATGTGGATCGGATCGACCTGGAGATCCTGCCGACGAACCGGGACGCGGCGGCGTTCTGGAGGAAGATTGGCTTCGCGAACACGGGCCGCGCGGTTTTCACGAAGGAGCTTTCGTAGGGCCAACCCGTCGACTCGAAAACGTATTCAATCTACGCAGTGGTGGCGATGCGAGTCCCACCCATGCTCCCGCTCTCACCCAAGAACAAGTGGCGGTACGGGCTCACCGCCTTAGCGTGCATGCCCCCCGCCGCGCTCACGTTCGAGAAGTCCCTCGCGCTCGTGGACAAAGGCGCGGTATCCACGGACAAGCGGACCCACGACGCCCGCACCCTCGCGGACGGCTGGGACATCACCCTCTGGCACCGCCTTCCCGCCGGGGGCCCGAGGGCGTTCGCCAGCGTGGCGGTGTGGCGGTACGACCGGCGGGACCAGCACGATTTCCGGTGGCGGGACGATCTCCTCGTGCTCGGGTTCCACGTCGGGATTGACGACACGCCGGTGAGGGACGCGCCCGCTCGGGAGTCGTGGACCCGCTTCCTCCTGGAGCTCGGGGACATCCTGCAGCCGGACTTCATGGCCCTCGACCTCTATGACGAGTTCATGAACCGGAAGGGGACCGACCTCACGCAGGAGGTCTTCGCGGTGAGCGTCTACGGTCCCGCGATGGTCTCCGCCGTCGGGGAGGGAAGGCTGAGGTCACTGCCCGCGCCAAGGATTGAAGCCCGCCCGTGGGGGGCGATCACCGTGCGGGCGACGGATGCGATATCGATCGCGGCAGATCCGCTGCTCCGTCAGAAGATTCTCAACGCACTGTGAGCCTAGCGATGGGAGATCTTCCGGTGCGTCTCGAAGAGGGCCGCCGCCATCTCCTTCCCGCACATCGGACATGCGATGAACCCTGGCGCGCCCCTCGAGGGCTTCGCGCTCGCGAGGAAGTCCTGGAGCGTGTCCATCTCGATCCGGATCGTCTCGCCCTCTGCCCGGGACCCGTGGCTGTGGCTCCGCTCCCCGAGGTAATCGATGTGGACGTCAATCTCCGCGCCCTTCGGGACGACGGGCTCTCCATGGGCCTCGATGCGAGTGTGGAAGCGCTTCCCGTTCTCGAGGTGCCTCACGGCGACGAGGTCGAACGTCTCGCGGAAGACCTTGTAGCCCATGGAGAGGAGGACGGCCTCGGCAGTCGTGATGTTCACCCGCCTCGGTACGGCCCCCTTCATCCCGCACGCCCCTGGGTCGCCCGCGCCCGGGTCGCAATACGGTGGGCCGTCGTAAATACGTTGGCCGTCTCGGAAGAACCGAGGCGAACGAGGCCCCGCCGATCAGAAAAGTCCGGGACGCCGGGACGCCGGATCCGGCGCTCCGCATGATACCGTGGCGAATGGTTCTTGTCCGCCCGAGGGATGACGTCGGCGTGGGGGTCCGCACCGAAGACATCGAGGAGGCGGCGTGGCACGTTCGCCGGGGCCTCCTCATCGAGGCCGCCGTCTACTGGGCTCTCTTTTCCGGATCTCTATTGCTTGCCACCAGGTTGTCCGGACGGGTGGACTCCTTGTTCGAGATCTTCGAGACTGTTTTCGCACTCGGGGTCGGGGCTTTCATTGGGTTGAACGACTGGCGGATGTACCGGCCACAGGTCTCGTGGGTCGCCGATCTACTGCCCCGCCTGCTGCCGAGAATCGCGCAGATCGCGGATTCCCGCGGCATCGCGCGTGTGGTGTTTGACAACGGAATGGTCCTGCGTGTAGGGGGCAACCGGAACCTAGGACACAGATGGAGCTCGTACTCGTTCTGGATCTTCCTGAGCGCATCCGGGGCCATCGTGCACCCCGATGCGGAGGCCGCCGTTCTCTGGACGACGGATGCGCAACGACGGGGTTACCTATTCACGTCCGAGGCTTACGGCCCGAATGTCCGCTTCGAGCGGGTCGCGTCGGGACCCTCCGAGCGCACGCTCCTGGGGTCCCAGGAACTTCTCCGATTGCGGCTCGCGTACCAGGCAACCACTGCCGAGGTCTCCCTCAGACCGCGAAAGCCTACGGGGAGGGCCCCGGATGCGCCTCCTCGGGATGCCGTCCTCACGTTCGAAACGGAGCGTCGCTTTCCATCCCCCGCCGAGGTCCTCTCGAACCTCGACTCTCAGAAGGAGCTCCTCGAAGGCTTGGCCGCCGACGCGATGATCGCCGACACGCGAGGGACCGCGGTTTCGTGACGCCGCGAGGCCCAGGCTCGTCGGTTACCCTCATCCAAGGCCAACAGTACTTTCATCTACCCCCGCTTCCATGGGCTGAGACGGTCCGTAGGACCAGGAGGTTCCCGGCGATGAACACGACTCTGATTTTCCGATCAGTGCCGGGAGCCCCGTGAGCCGATTCGCGGATTTCTCCCGGCGATATGTGTCCGAGAGTGCGAACGCTTCATGGCCGATCCAAGAACCACGAGATGCCGAACAGTCCGTACCTGGACGCCAGCGTCCGCTGGCGGATCCGCGCGGGGAGGCTCGAGATGGAAGAGCCCGGATACGACGACCGGGTCGCGGCGATCCTCTCCGCGGGGCTCGCGACGGAGGTCGTGCGCCCGATTAGCGCGGGCAAGGAGGCGGAGGTCCTCCTCTGCGGGTACAACGGCGCGCCAATCGCGGTGAAGATGTATCGCCTGTACCGCACTTCCCACAAGGGGGACGGGCCCGTGAAGGCGGACGCGATGGGCTGGCGGGCCGCGGAGGAGTTCGAGGCGATGCACCGCGCGTGGAAAGGTGGCGTTCCGGTCCCGACGCCCGCGCGGCGGGTGGAGGCGATGTTCTCGATGCGGTATCTCGGGGACGAGGACGGCCCGGCGCCTCGGCTCGTCGACGTACGATTGGAGGATCCTGAGCCCCTGCTTCAAGAGATCCTGGCAGGGATTGAAACAATGGCCCGCGCGGGAGTGGTCCACACGGACTTCAGTGCGTTCAACATCCTCGTCTACGACGGACATCCGTTCTTCATTGATTTCTCCGAGGCGCTGAGGGTGGACCGCACGGGGACCGCGCCGTGGATTCGCCTCACGGAAGCGTCGGCGATGCTCGAACACGGGCTCAACGCCCTCGGGAAATATTTCCGTCGATACGGGCTCTCAATCGAG
>VBML01000074.1 GCA_005878915.1 Methanobacteriota archaeon
GTCGAGCAGCCCTCGACCCAGGAATCTTCATTACGCGCCTAAGGCCGCCGCGCTGCCGCGGTAGCTTAAGGGTAGAGCGGCGGCTTGGTAAGTCGCCAAGAAGGCGGTCTAGACAGGCGCAGGTCGGGGGTTCAACTCCCCCCTGCGGCTCTGCTCCACCCCGACATTAGCCGTATACGGATCCTCGAGCTCCGAATTTCGTGAACCAGACCGCCTTCTCGTCCTCAAGAACTTCGTAGATCCCGCGGTAGCTCCCGACTCGGACTGCGCGGACGTGCGGATGGCCCCTAATGAGCCGGATGTCGCACCCCGGACGGGGCCGATACGGATCTTCCTCGAGCATCTCAAACACCTTCCGGAATCGCTCGATAACATGCTTCGGCAGGCTCAGTAGCTCCCTTTCAGCCCGCCGATGGATGAATACCGTGTAGCGTGGCACGAGGGCATCACGCCCGCCGGCGGCGCAGTACCTCTCGCCACGGGCGGCCCTCTCGTTCCTGCATCCGTTCGTAATGTTCCTGGATCACTCGCTCGGCGACGGCTTCGACCGGGACGCTGCGCATGAGTTCGTTCAGAACGTCGTCAAAGGAGGCGCCCGCCATCTTGTAGTCCTTTAGCTTTCGATATGTGTCTCGCTTCACGGCTACGCTCTTGTACACGGCCAGTTATAACAGTTGCAACTATATAACCCCTCATAACGCCTTGGCAGGGCGCAGGTCGGAGGTTCAATCCCCCCTGCGGCTCTACGAAGCGCCTTACCAATTTCCGCGCGACATGAGCCCGTTCACCGCCCGAGAATTTATCCGGCGGACCTAGTTCCCCGACAGGGGTAGGGAATGGCAACCGTAACGAAGGCGACGTTAGAGGGCATGAATCGGGCGTTCAACTCGAAGAATGCGGACACGATGGCGAAGAACTTCGCGAATGATGGGTCGTACCAAGACCCATTTCTTCCGGGACCTGTCTCGGGCAAGGAGGCGGTGAGGCAGTATTTGGCGGCGTTCTACAACTCGTTTCCGGACTTCAAGGTGAGCGCCAGAGCGATGGTCATCGAAGGGAACTACGGAGTCTTGATCAATCAGGCGGGCGGCACGTTCAAGCGGTCAATGACGACGGGGGAGGGGAAGACGCTCCAGCCGACGAACAAGAAATTTACGGGCGAATACGCCGTCGTCTATGACTTCAACCGGGAAGGTAAGGTGCGGAGCCTCATAGTATACGGGGACAGCCTGTCGATCTTCAAGCAGCTCGGGCTTTCGCTCTAGCCGGAGTCCGCGGTCTGAGACGGGTGTTGTGCAGATCTTGCGAGCCGAAATCCGCCACTCCGTTCCTGGAAGTCCACGACCGGATCTTCGTGCCTCCGTCACATCAGGCATGCCGCGCGCGAGTCAACCGCCCGCGGGTCGGGCCCTTTGAGGCGCGCCTTCAACCGACGACAGGCAGTTCACGTAAATCTGCGTGGTCTCGAGAGTGAGCTCTCCCGCGGCCTCGGCGGCTACGATGGCGGCCGCGGCCTTCAGGTGGTTCGCCATGTACGTCGGTCCGACGACAACCTCACGACCTGCCACAGGTCGCTGTAGCCCGGGTCCCCTGGAGCGTGTCAGGCTGGGGACAAGAAAAGAAAAATGGACGGACCCGTCGGGCCCGTCTTAGGCTAGGTTCACAGCTTCGGGAACGCCAGGAACGTCTCCGTTGAGAGGACGCCCGGCATGGTCTGGACCTTGTTGACGATCGTCTGGCGAAGCTCCTCGTTCGTTGCCGCGCCGATGCGGGCAACGATGTCCGAGTCCCCAGTCGTGCCGATGATCTCCTGGATCATGGGCAGCTTCTCCAGCTCGCTGATCGCCTGCTTCGGGTTCGACGAGCGGATGAGCACATACGCGCTGATCGGGTGCCCGTTGGTCTTCGACTGTGCCCAGTTCCAGAGCGCCGGATAGGACCGGAAGCCCCGGACGTGGTCCAGAAGCTGGACCTCGGACTGGAAGCCCCGTAGGGCGTCCGAGTCCCGGAAGTTACCCGCGACCGCGATGTCGTGTCGCCCGAAGACGGCCTCGGCGCTCGCCACGAATGGCTTGCCCCGGAGGGTCGTCAGCGTTCTCTCCACATAGCCTGGCGCCACCTTGACGAAGATGACGCTGGTTCCACTCAGTTCGGTTTGCATTTCATTCACGTCTGGGCGTTCCCAGACGAGCGTACTATATGACGGTGTGTATGCGATAGGTGCTTATGGTGGCTATATCGCACACTGGCATATGCCATAATCGTTAAGTACCCTGCCGTCCTGTTGTTGCACCAGATTGCGTGCACCGAATTGTCACGGTCTTGAACAACGAGGAGTTCGAGGCGATCGCGGCCTACTGCAAACGGAAACGGATCAGCCTCTACGCCTTGGCGAAGGCGGGCATTCGGGAATACGTTCGACGGCACTCGTGACCCCGAGGCGCCCGCTCGCGGAACACCACGATTTGCAACTATGGCTGCGCACGGAGCGGCGCTTACCTTCGTAAAGCCCGAGGACGAGGCGCACGTCCGCGAGACTGAGCGGACCCTCGGCCGGACGATTCCCTCTATCACCCTTCCGGACTCGACACGCGCGTGGCGCCGTCCCCGAGACTCCGGGGACACGAGGCGGCAGGGCCTGCCACGTCGGGCCGCCCTGGGATCGTCCTCGAATCCATGGCGTCGAAAGCAATCATGCTCACGCAAGCCGGTCGACGGCGGGCCCGACGCCTACACCGATAATGTAGGCAATCGATTCCGGCGCTTCGGTAGGGCGCAGGTCGTAGGTTCAATTCCCCCTTGTGGCTCTCAGGTTTTGCCGCAGCCAAGACCTCGCCCCGTTGGTCCAACATCGACAGATGTCTCCGCAGAAGAAGTAATAGGCTAGGGAGTTTGGGTTGATTATGGAACACACGGCCCGCGTCTTGCTCGCGAAGCAGGTGACCGATTTTCTGATCCGTCGTCATCCTGAGGTCGCGGCCGTCTGGATTGAGGGATCGACGGCCAAGGGAGAGGATCGCGACCACTCCGACCTTGAGATGGGCATGGCAACTCGGGGGGAGTCAGACGTCCGGTCCTATCAGTGCATCTTTGAGGGCATCGTCGTGGAGGTCGACGTAAAGTCCCAGGAGGACGCGCTTCGTCGCGCTTCCGCGGTCGACGCGAATTGGCCGATGTGGGCGGACGGCTTCGTCCACGCCCTCGCGACCTATGACCCGGAGGGGCTCGTGCCGCGACTGGCTTCCCGGGCACAGAATCCGGATCCTGCAAAAATGTCCCGAGCTCTCATCTCGGCCTTCACGGGAATGTATGAAGACTTGTGCAAGATTCGAAACTTCGCGATCTCCGGAGACGAACCTCTGCTCCGCCTGATGTCTATGGGATTCGCTCTATACGGCGTCGCCCGATTCTTGGGTTTGCTCAACCGCCAGTATTTCAACGGCATCCGGAACCTGCTCACGAAGCCGCGAGAGTTCAGGAGCTTGCCTGAGCACTTCTGGGAGGACTTCGCTCGACTCTTGGCGGCGGAGGGTCCCGCCCAAGAGCTTCTCCAGCGGGCAGAGCGATTGCATGCGGAGTGCAGGGGGCTGCTTCTCGCTTCCGGAAATGCGTTTCCCGAAGGCCCATCGATCGAGCAGGCTTTGGAGGAAGGCTGCCACCCACGGTCCGGCTGAACTGCCCGCTTCCGGTCCTCGCCCAGGAAAGGCGCAGATACGAGTTCAACGATTTCTCTTCCGCGACTCGGAACCCGAATCGTGGATCGCCCGATTCTTACGAGGAAGCTTCTTAACACATACTCGGGTCTCTCTGACCTCACATGATCGTCGTGACGGGCGCAACCGGACACATCGGCAGCGAGCTCCTTCGACTTCTCTCGAAGCAAAACGTGTCCGTGCAGGCGCTAACTCGGGATCCTCGCCGAGCCCCGCCGCTACCCGGAGTCGATTGGGTGCGAGGGGATCTCCGGGACGTCCAATCGCTCCAAGGCCTCCTCCGCGGAGCCAATCGGATGTTCCTTCTGACGTCAAATTCGGAAGACATGCGCTCCCTTCAAGTGAATGCAATCGAGGCCGCGCGGGCCTCCGGCATTGCGCATGTCGTGAAAGCGTCGGCCTTGGGGGCGTCGGACCATTCGAAATCCCCCATCGGGAAGGCGCACTACGAGGTGGAGAGGGCGCTCCAGGAGTCCGGCATCCCGTGGACAATCCTCCGACCTCATGTCTTCATGCAGAACTTCCTCGACGTGGCTCCGACGATCGCCCGTGAAGGCCGGATCCGTGCCGCGTCCGGCGAAGGAAGAATTCCCTTCATCGACACCCGGGATATCGCCGCGGTCGCAGCGGTCGCCCTCACGGCACCCGGCCATGAAGGCAAGAAGTACGTCCTCACGGGCCCACAGGCGTTGAGCTACCGAGACGTCGCCCGGATCATTGGGAAGGCGGTGGGAAGACCCGTGGAGTATATTGCTGAGTCGCCGGAGGAAGCTCGGGAACGGCTCGTCCGCGCGGGGAGCCCTCCCTGGATGATCGAGAGCGCGCTCGCCCTCGCCGCCTATCAGCGAGCAGGTGGTCCCACGTCCGAGGTTTCGAGGGCTGTCGAGGAGCTCCTGAGTCGGCCGCCCCGAAGCCTCGCCCAGTTCGTCCAGGACCACGCGTCGGTGTTCCGGGG
>VBML01000075.1 GCA_005878915.1 Methanobacteriota archaeon
GTCCAAAGGTATCGGAGGTCCGCTTTGTCCGAAGCGGTGTCCGTGCTCAAGAGCCCTGAGACGTCGAGACCTTCGTCCTCCCGAGGTTCCGCGGGCACGGAGAAGTCTGCGACGGGAGCGACGTTCTCGACGGTCGCGAGGAACCCGTCCATGGTCAGCCCGCCGTTTCCGATAATCGTGAGTGCGACGGTGTACGTGCCCGCCTTCGCGAACGGGTGTTCAACGTACGTGTGAACGGGGTCCACCACCCCATTCAATTGCGTGACCGATCCATCCCCCCACTCCCAAACGAGCGTCCAGGACGCAGAGCTGGAATCTGCGAACGACGATGGAGCGAAGGTCGGGGATACGGCCTCCTCCGAGACAGTGACGGCGGGCCCCGCGTCGAACCGAGGCGCGAGGCCGTCGACAAGCCGGTCGTCGCGCGGTGGGAGGGCGCACTGCACCGCTACGTCCGGCGGGATCGCGCACAGGGGCGCCGGGAAGGCTGAGGTCTTGCTAGAGACGAGCGTGACGGTGTCGAAACCCCCCGCACCTTCGTCGTCGTTGACCACGAGCGCGAAGGTGAGCGGCAGCAACGCATTGAGACGCGGTCCCGTGGGATAGGAGGCGTACGCGACTTGTTCCCGAGGGTGTAGGCCGTTCGCGAACGATGTCGAGCGGTACCAGTCGGAGCCCGACACGCCTCCGACCTTCCAGATGAACGTGAGGTCGTCCGCCCCGGGGTCGAACGCCGTCCCTTCGAACAGAATCTTGTCCGAGAACCACCAGACACCGGTGATCCCCACCCTTGGTGGGACGTTCACGACCGTGACGTTCGTGGTCGCGGTTGAGGACGCTCCGTCATCGTCAGCGACGAGGAGGGCTACCGAGTCGCGGGCGAGGTCGGGCCCGCGATCGTCGAACCAGGTGTACGTAGGGCCCCAGCCCGGAAGGGGGGCGACGCCGGGATCGGGCGTCCACGCGTACGTCAAGACCGGGGTGTCGGAGACCGTGTCCGTGCTCGCCCGACCATCGAAGAACGCGGGATTCCCCTCCAGGACCGTGATGTCCGCCCCGGCATCCGCGGTCGGCGGCCGGTTCAGCACGTTGACGGAGACCTCGGCGGTCGACCACGCTGCGTTGTCGTCTGTGACCTTGAGCCGAAGGAGGTACGTCCCTTCGTTCGCGTACGCGTGGGTAACGACGGCGCCCGACCCTCGGCTACCGTCCCCGAAGTCCCAGGCGTACGCGAGATCCGTCAGGTCGCTCGGCGTGTCCGTGCTCTCACGCGCGTCGAACGTCATCGCATCGTCCTCCCAGACGGTACGGAACGGGGGGCCCGCGTCCGCGACCGGGGGCACGTTCGTAACACTCACGACCGCCGTGTCCGCGCCGAACGCGCCCGTGGCGGGGTCCGTCACCGTAAGACGAACCAGGTACGTTCCCGCGTTGGCGTACGCGTGAGCCTCGTTGGTCCGCGCTCCCGAGGTGCCGTCCCCGAAGTCCCATTCGAGTCGGAGCGTCGCGGCGTCCGTCGTGTGGGGCCAGGATTCCATGGAGTGGCTCGCGTCAAATGGAATCGCCTGATCCTCGTCTACCGCCCGATTGGGCCCGGCGTCTGCGCCAATGAAATCGATCCCCGGGAGGGGCTGTCGTACGTTCACGGTGACCCGGTCCAGGTCCATCCGGCCCCATGCGTCCCGGACAACGAGGGCAACCTCGTAGCTCCCCGGGCTCCTGAATGCGTGGGTTGCATCCGCGAGGGTCGATGTCTCCCCATCCCGGAAGTACCAGGTGTACTGAAGAGGTGACGGCCCCGAGGAAGAGGATCCGTAAAACCCTACGGAGTCCCCGACGAGGACGTCCGTCGATGTCACGCTCCCCGCGGGATCCAAACTTGCGTTCGCCACGACGTCGGCGTGCGGGTCGGCTCGAGCCGAGAACGCGGTGAGCGCCAGCACGACGATGGCAAGCAGCGAGATCGCCACCCTGTGCACTCGCCAGGGGCCACGGCCTCGCGGTACTTCGATAACCGCGCCGCGCCTTGCCTCGTGGACCCCTCGACGGGTGTTGCCCTGCGTGGACCTAGGCTTCTGAGGATTCTTGAGCGTTCTCTCCTGGGGAGAGCCGCACCCGATGGCTGAACCCAGAACACGTCCCCGCGACCCGCCTGCTACCAACCCCGTCATGATTCGCGCATTTCTGGGTCCGTATTTGTAGAATATTGCCACATTGGAACCATGTTCGTACCATGTCCTTACCAATCCGCTGTCGCAAACTACTGCGGTGACAACGTCGAGAGGGTGCACTCGCGCTAGTCGTCGGAGCCCTCTTTGACGGCCTCTTCAACCCGGGTCGCATCCGCCCTCGGTATCTGGAGCGCCTTCCGGAGGGCCTCCATGAGCTCCCGCTCGCGAGGCGTCACCGCGCCGTGCTCCGACGCCTCGGACGCGACGACCTTGTACAGCTCGATGCGATCCTCGATCGCGTCTTCCGCCCTCGAGATCGCCTCCGCCTCCATCCGCTCGTGTTCCTCGAACGACACGCCAAGGTGTTCCCGCAGCTGGTCGAGGAGGAGACGCTCCGTCGCGGTGACGCGGCCGTCCTTCCACGCAGTCATCAGGGCCCGTGTGTACGCCTCGAGCTTCTTCACCCTCTCGTCCATGTCCTCGCGCCGTCGCTCGTCGATCTTCTCCAGGTCGGCGAGGTCGAGCATGTCCGTCCGCAGGGCCTCCCGCACGATGTCGGAGAACGTGAGCCGGACGCTCGTCGCACCGTCGATCTCCTCGAGGGTCATCTCCTTGATCCCTGTCCCCACTCGAATCGGGACATGGAGCGCCGCGAGCTCCTGCTTGATCTCCATCGCGCGGGCCCACCCCTTCGGGGTCAGATAGTACGCGAGCATGCGCTGTCGCTGCCCCTCGACGTGCGCCTTCCGTTGCTCGAGCATTCCCTCTTTGACGAGGTCGTCGAGATAACGAGAGAGGTGCTTCCGCTGGGTTCCTGCCGCATACGCGATCGCTCGTTGGGTGAGGGCCTCCGGCAGCTCGAAGCGGTCCTCCATTCCGCGGAAGTCGCCGAGGTAGAGGAGAATACGTTCCTCCGTGGTAAGCGCGAGCGGGCTGGCCTCCTTCACGAACCCCGCCATCCGAGTTCGGGTATTTATGGAGGACGCGTCGCAATCCGTCACTAGCGGGGCTGAGCCCCTACAGCATCGGGAGGGCGCCGACTCACAGCATGCAATGCGAGCAGTGCAAAGAACCATGCAAAGAAAAGTAGCCAGAAAACTGGGGGACTAACCAGGTATGACGAAGACGGAAGAACGGTCTGGAGAGCGAGCGGGAGGTAAGCAATCGGTTGCGACACCACCAGACCGATCCAGGTCATCTCCCGGGTCGAGATGGGGAGAGGCCGCGGGTATGCCGCCCGCCCGATCGCCGCCCGCCCAAACCCGATAGCCGCGGCATAGACCAAGGAGAGCAACAGCAAGGGGATTGGGGGAAACGGCCAAAACAAAGTTGCGAGGAAGCCAAGTCCGAACAGCAGGAGATATCGGAACAGGTCGGATACCGGGCTGTCGCCGATTCGGTCGTAGGAATAAAAGGGAGGCAAGAGACCCCGGAAAGCGAGGTAACGACGATGCACCGCGGCACATATCACGAACGACAGGGCCAGGAGCAAACTCTCCAGCGCAAGGAGAATGAGGTCAATCCGGCTTGTGAGGAGGGATAGCACGAGGCCAAGGAACGTCACGACCAGGGCACCTGCGCTGACGTAGGCGAAACGATCCCAGGCGAGAAGCCCCAAATCGCCATCGGTCGACTTGGCCTGTTTTCCAGGGGTCAGATACGGCCTCCCCGGGCGTCTCTGTAGAGGCGCTGACGTAATAAGGCGTCCGTCCTGCTAGCGTGCACTTTCGCAATTCCCCCGGTCGAGTTGATTAGCGGTTGGTGCTTGCGTCGTTTCAATGCTCTCTGTCGGGGAGGTGAGACGGCTCTTCGACGACGATACCCGCAAGGCGATCGCGAACGGGTTATGCGTCCGGTGTCGCGCGGCGAAGCTGCTGTGCGGGAAGCCCCGCTG
>VBML01000076.1 GCA_005878915.1 Methanobacteriota archaeon
GGGGCAGGGACTCTCCTGCTACGCCTGCGATGGACCCGCCCGGAGTCGGACCGGGATCAGGGCGTCTTCAATGCCCCGCTCGCCCGCTGAGCTACGGGTCCGTGGACGCGGCAGGATTCGAACCTGCGATCGGCTTGCGCCGCCACGTTAAGAGTGTGGTGCCGTGGACCGCTTGGCTACGCGTCCGGAGTGAGCCGGGTGGGATTTGAACCGACGCAGGGCTCGTTAAAGGCGAGCTGCCCGACCGTGCTAGGCGACCGGCTCAATGGGCCCCACCCGATTTGAACGGGCACATCATCGTCCCAGGCGATGGGTGCTTCCAGGTTACACCAAGGGCCCGGTGGTCGCGTTTCGCGGTTTTGGCGGCTCGCTGATCCGCGCGGGCAATCGCCGTCTGGGCGACGCCCTCACCACTGGTGGCCGCGCGCCGCGGCCTTCAGGTTCTCGAGGAGCCAGCGCACGCGGCGCCGGACCCCGAGGGTCCGTTTCGTCCGGAATCAAATCACCTCCGTTGTCCTTGGTCCGTAATTCGGGGCAGAGCGAGTCGAACGCCCACCGCAGGATCTACAGTCCCGAATGCTGCCGTTACACCACGCCCCGCCAAACGTCGGAGCCGCAGAACACGGAGAGCTCTCGCTCTCAATACGCTGGAAAGCCCGCCACGGGCCGTTTCGGATTCTTCGTGGCGATGCGGGTCATGGTGTTCGATCCCAGGAGGCCGGGTCTATTTCAAGGTGTCGCTCCGCTCCGAAACCGATATGAGACCGTGGGACGGTATGCCTGCGGGGAGGAATTCATGGTCTCATACGCCGACATCGCAGTGAAGGGATCCGTCCAGAACGTCCAGAACCTTGCGCAGACTGCGTTCGCCGCGAACGGGTTCACCGTGAAGTGGGAGAGCGCGACGAAGGGAAAGGCGGAGAAGGGGAGCAGGGGGTTGAACCTCGCCCTCGGGGCCTTCGCCCAGTACTACGGGGTGGACTTCGAGATCTACCCGGGTCAGGACGCCGCCGTGCTCCGGCT
The DNA here is from genome assembly GCA_005878915.1 of Methanobacteriota archaeon. Lineage (GTDB taxonomy): Archaea > Thermoplasmatota > Thermoplasmata > RBG-16-68-12 > RBG-16-68-12 > EA-19. Next base: position 1,024 of record VBML01000076.1, read on the forward strand.
CCTGAAGTCGAACACGGGGCTCGCCGGTGGGATCTGGGGGATGATGAAGGTGAGCAAGCAGTTCGAGGAGCTCTCGGACACGATCGCGCGGTGGTTCCAGCAGCAGGGCGTCCTCCAGGGCGTCCAGAAGAAGTGAGCCTCACCGTCTCCTCGCGACAAGAGCCCCGCTCGCCGCGGTCGTTGGAAATCGGATCCGGCGGAAGCCCACGAAGCCCGTCTCCTTGAGCCACAACTCGTACTCGCTCCACCGGTAGTTCTCCCCCTGCGTCTCGAGGAGCATCGTCACGCTCGACATCGCGGCGTACAGCGGGCCCGGGCCGTCGTCGTCGGAGAACGACTCGCGAATGACGACGATGCCACCTGCAGGCAGCGCGCGAGCCGCCTTTCCGAGGAGGAGCCGGCACGTCTCGGGCGACCAGTCGTGAAGGACGGAGCTGAACAGGACGGCGTCGGCGCCCGGTGGCCAGGGGTCCGCAAAGAAGTCGCCCGCCGCCGTCTCGACGCGATCCCCGAGGCCCGCAGCGTGGATCCGCTCGCGCGTCACCGGGAGGACCGCGGGGAGGTCGAAGATGATTGCCCGCAGCCTTCGGTATCGCCTCGCCAAGGCGATCGAGTACACGCCGGAGCCGCCGCCGACATCCAGGAGGAGGCGGGTGCCGGAGAGTTCCAAGGACCGCGCCAGGCAGTCTGCCCAGTACCGCCCCGCCGCGTCCATCCCCATCGTGAACAGGCGGGTCACCTCGGGGTCCCGGGACATCGTTCGGAACACATCGCCCACCGCGGGGTCCGCAGTCACCGGCTTGTCCTCGCGGAGGGCCCACCCGAGCCTCTCGTACGCGTGGTACAGCCGCCGGTCCATCATCCGGATGAAGTCCCCATAGAACTGGGGACGGCCCTCGACGAGGTACGTCGAGGCGAGCCGCGTGTTGCGGAACCGATTTCCCCGCTTCTCGATCAGGCCGAGGGCCGCGACCGCCTTCGCTAATATTCGCGTCGGGCGCTCCTTGAGTTCGACGAGACGCGCAATCTCGGGTATCGTCGCGCCATTTGCGGGGAGGAGCGTGAAGAGCCGGAACTCGAGCGCTGTTGCGAGGACACGGAAGTGCTGGTACCCCTGTGTGAGGATCTCGAGGGGTTTGCGGGGGACCTCCGTCCGGGCCATGCCCCGGCGATGCGCGGTGGCGGTAAATCCCTAGCGCCCCGAGGGGCGCTCGAAGACGACCTCGCCCGCGACCTCGATCCGTTCGATCTTGTAGTACGGGAGCCGGCCCGCGGCGACCGTAAAGTACCGCCGTTCCAGCTCGATAATCTCCGGCCCGCGGATCAGCCGGTGGCCCTCCGGACGCGCGCGATCGCGGTAAAACAGGACCGCCTCGCCCAGTCGATCTCCCGCTCGCCACCGGAGCTCGTTGAGGACGTCCCGCGCGGTCTTCACAGCGGCGCGAATGCGCCCGGGGATTTCGACCTTGGCGTTCGGGTCAGGCCCCGGGCTTCCTCACGAAGTACTGGACCTTTCGCCCCGTCCTGTTCCCCGCAATTGTCCCCGTCGCGGTGAGCCGCTCGATCTGGTAGGCGAGGGTCGACTGGCGGAGCCCGAGGAATCGCGCCAGCTCCTTCTGCGTGATCCCGGGCATCTCTTGGATCGCCTTCAGCACGCGCAGCTGCGCCTCGGTGGTCCCGTTCTCCAAGAGCGGTGGCGGTCGGGTGTCCGCCGTATAGAACCGGCGGTACATTCCCTCCTGGCGGGACCGCAGGAGGCCTTCCCGCTGGAGGACTTCGAGGTGGTACACGAGGGCCCCGTTGTTCATGTCGAGCGCCGCCCGGATGGCGTTGAAGTGCGCGCCCGGATTCATCGCGACGTACTGGTACACGCGCCCTCGGTTGTAGCTCTCCAGGACCTTGTCCCGGCTCACTCGCGTGTACAAGGGGACGAAGAGGGCGAGGAGCGCGTACCGGGACCGTTCCACCGCGAACGCCGCGGCAATCGCGGCGGAGGCAATCGTCATCACACCGATCAGGGCGATCCGAACGACATCGGGCTGGGGCGGGGGCGCGGTCGGTGGGAGGCGGACCGCGAGAACGGTGACGACGACGTCCTGAGGTCCCGACACGACGAGGGTCCGGCTCGCGACCCCCAAGGGACCCGACACGGACACCGTGAAGGGGTTCCGGGATTCCGTGCTGGCAAGCGTGCGGGTCTCCGTGAGCAGGAGGATCCCGGAAACCGACCCGTCGGTTCCGGTGGCGCCCTGGAACGCGAGGGCGCCGTTCGCATCCCTCACAACGATGTCGTAGTCCCGGAGGCCCGCCCCCGTCTCGTCGACGGCCCGAACGGCGATCGTCCATCGAACCTCGACGCGCGAGGTCGCGTCCAGGACGAGGGTGTCGACGACGGTGTCGGTGAGGAGGACGACGGAGTCCACGGGCGCGAGCCGCGTGAGGCGGGAGGTAGAGACCCGCAACGTCCCTCCATGGAGGTTGTTCCCTGCGACGAGGGCCCCCTCGAGGTTCGAGAGGACCAGGGCCTCTCCGGAGGCGACCTGGACATCATTCCCCTCGATTCTCGGCGACCCGCCGTCGCACACGATCCCCGCGTCCGATGCCCAGATCCTGTTGTCCGTCAGGTTCGACCCCGAGGCACGGCAACGGATCGCGGTCCCGACGCTTGCGAAGGTGTTCGCATGGACTTCGGCGGAGGAGTTCAGGAGCAGCACGCCCTCGAGCCCGCCCGTGAACGTGTTGTTCGTCAGGCGGATGGAGGACGCGTTCTCGACCTTCACGCCGACCTCGTTGTCCGTGAAGACGTTCCCGTCGAACTCCATCGGCGGGTATTCCGTCGTTGGATCGTGGAAGTACGCGACCTTGTTGTCATGGAACGAGTTCCAGTTGAAGCAGTTCCGTAGGCGGGTGTTGTACGACTTCGCGCCGTACACGTCGTTGTACGAGATCTCGTTGAACCGGATCGCGTCGTCGAACGACACGTTCGTGACGATGCCGATGTGGCCCTGCGTGATGAGGTTGAACGCCACCCACGCGTTCAGGGTGTGCTCGTTGAAGAGCCCCGTCGAGTAGTCCTTGATCGTGTTGTCGTAGATGCGGGTGTTGTTCGTCCGGTCCTGGTAGACTCCGTAATGGGCGTTCAGGATTGTGAAATTGTGGAGGACAACACGGTCCGCGGCGATGAGCACACCGTCCAGGCCACCGCCGTCCAAGAGCACGGACGTGCGGGATTGGCCGACAATCTCGAGCTCCTTCCGAACGACGACATTCTCGTCGTATGACCCTGCGTACACGAAGATCTTGTATCCATCCTGGGCGAAGTCCACCGCGTCCTGGATTTTGGTGAAGTCCGCTCCTCCGCTGTCATCCACGGTGACGAGGGTCCGAGGCTTCACGGTCAGGGGTCCCGTCGTGTTCGTCACGGTCCCGCTCGGCGTCGAGGCGACGACGGTGACCGCGCACCCGCCCAGAGCCCGAAGGAGGAGCTGGACCGAGCTCCCATGGGCCGGTCCCCCGTAGAAGCTGTTGACCTTGCACGCCGAGGTGTTGTTCGAGGTCCAATCCGCCACCGTGTCCCCGAGGAACCCGGCGATTCGGCTGTAGCCGGCCGCATAGAATGTGTCCTGCTCGCCCGGGTAGTACGTGCGGGATCCGAGGACGGTCCCCCCGCCATTGGGGGCGTCGCGGATCTGGACGTAGTCGACGGTGATCGTCGTGACGATGAGCCGGCCGGTACTGTTCGTGACCGTCGCGCCGACGGGGGTCGCGTTCACGTACGTGACGCCCGCCCCGACCGCGTGGAACGTGACGAATGGGTAGCACACGATCGTCCCCGCGGGGTTGCAAATGGTGGTATCCCCGTTCGCCGGGACCACGTACCCGACGGATGGGTCCCGGGAGGTCCAGTTCGCGACGATGTCCCCGAGAAAGCCCTGCGTTGCGTTGTACGCCGCGGCATAGAAGGGGTCCGTGTCGCCGACGTCGTACCGGGTGTCCCCGACCCACCGCCCGAACCCGCCCCGGTCCGATCGAATCACGACGCTGTCGACGTTGTCCACGGACACCCGGAGGGGGCCGGTGGTGTTGGAGTATCGCTCCCCTCCCCCCTCGTAAAACGTCGCATTGAGGCTCGCGACCCCGTATCCGTTCGTGTCCACCCGGACGGTCGTCCCGTAGGAGGTGTCCCCCCGGATCACCCGCCCGCCGCTCGACCCTCCGGTGGGGTCCGTCCCCGTTGTCCAATACACGGACACATCCGCGATCCAGCCAAACGTCGCGTTGTACGCGGCCGCCCAGAAGCGGTCCGAGTCACCGAACAGGTAATCTCGCGACGCGACCCATGAGCCCGCCCCGTTCGGAGCGTCGACGATCGCGATCGCGTCGATCCCCATCACGGTCAACCTCCCCGTCGTGTTGGACAGCGACGTCCCAATCGGCATTGCGGTCACGTAGGTGAAGCCCTCACCGACCGTGACGAAGTAGCCGAAAGGGATCCCCGCGTGTCCCGTTCCGTTCCCTGCCTCCAGGTAGACGAGCCCGACTGAGGGGGCGGAGGATGTCCAGTTCGCCGCGATGTCTCCCAGGTATCCCTGCGTGGCGTTGTACGCGGCGGCGTGGAAATCGTCCGATGCGTAGAGGCGGTACGCCGTCGCTCCGACCCACGATCCCCCGCCATCGTAGTCCGTCCGGATCACGACGCTGTCGACGTTGTCCACGGAGACATGGAGCGGACCCGTGGTGTTCTGGAGAAGCGTGTAGTTGTAACCGCCCTCGTAATAGGTGGCGCGGACGAATGCGGTGCCATATCCGACGGCGCGGACGGCCACGCTCGATCCATAGGACTCGTTCAGGGCCACAACGAAGGCGGACCCGTTGCCGGGGTCGGAGGGCACATACCAGTACGCCTCAACATCCTCGACCCACCCGGAGGTCCGATTGTACCCCGCGGCCCAGAACGTTTCCGTGTCAGCGAAAATGTAATTGCGACCGGCGACCCACGAACCGGTGCCGTTCGGTCCGTTCGTAATCACAATGAAGTCCACCGTCGGCGCCCCGCGGACGGTCAGGGGAAGCGCGACCGTGGACACAATGAAAAGGAAAAGAAGGGTGGCGGCCGCTCCCCCCGCCCCGACGACGCCGCGCACCATCGATTCCTCCTTGGCCCCACCCTTCGAGGTGTCGGCGGCCGAGCGGCTCTGTGAGATAAATAGTGATTTGAGTAGATTCGTTTTGTTGATCGGCGGCCGGCTGCTACCGGAAAGGCCATATCGCGACCCCGCGGTTCGGCGGCCCATGGACTACCCGCCCGCAGTCCGGAGGCTCCTGGACGGGTCGAGGGCGGATGTCGGGGACACCGTCGCAGTGACGGCCCGCGGGGATCGCCTCGAGGGCGTCGTGATGCCTCATCACGCGTTCAGCGGCTCCGACATTCTCACCCTGAAGCTCGGGAGCGGGTACAACGTTGGCATCGACCTGAAGGACATCACAGGGATCGACCTGGTGTCGAAGCACGCCCCCGCGACGAAGAAGGCACGGGTCGTGCCGAGGAACCCCCGCCTTCCGATCCTCAGCGTGCTCGGTACGGGCGGCACGATTGCGTCGTATGTGGACTACCGCACGGGGGCCGTCCATCCCGCGGTCACTGCAGAGGACCTCGTGTTCAGTGTGCCGGAGCTCATGGAGATCGCCGACGTGCGGGCCCGCGTCGTGTACTCCGTGCTCTCCGAGAACCTCAAGCCCGCGAACTGGCAACACCTCGCGGACGAAGCGGCGAAGGAGCTGAACGGGGGAGCGGAGGCCGTGTTGATTCCCCACGGGACGGACACGCTACACTACACGACAGCGGCCCTGTCGTTCATGCTCCGGGACCTCACGGGGCCCGTAATCGTCGTGGGAGCCCAGCGGTCGAGCGACCGGCCGAGCTCGGACGCGGCGATGAACTTGACCTGCGCCGCGCGGATCGCCGGAGCGGACCTCGGAGAGGTCGTGGCGGTGATGCACGGGGAGACCGGGGACACGTTCTGCCTCGTCCACCGAGGCACGAAAGTCCGGAAGATGCACGCCTCCCGGCGGGACGCGTTCCGCTCGATGAACGCGACGCCCCTCGGGAAGGCCCACGTTGACGGACGGGTCGAACTATCGAGTGATGTTCGCAAGCGCTCGAAGGGACCCGTCGTCGCGGACACGCGCCTCGACCCGGAGGTCGGGCTCGTGTGGTTCTACCCGGGGATGCCGCCACAGGCCGTCGCCCGGGCCCTCGAGGGCGTCCATGGCGCGGTGATCGCGGGAACCGGGCTCGGGCACGTCGCCCACGACCTCCTCCCCGTGATTGCGGCGGCGTCCAAGGCGGGGAAGCCGATCGTGATGACGACGCAGACCCTCCAGGGCCGCGTCGGGATGCGGGTGTACGCCACCGGCCGCGACCTGTTGCAGGCGGGCGTGATCGACGGGCAGGACATGCTCCCGGAGGTCGCGTTCGTCAAGCTGATGTGGACCCTGGGGAGGACGAAGGACCCCGCGGAGGTCGCGCGGATCATGACGACGGATGTCTCCGGGGAGATCAATCCACGGATCGGCCTCGACGAGTTCGCAGAGTAGGGACCCCTTCGAGGGTTCCTTCGGCAAGGCTTAATCGCCCAGTCTCGTTCCGTGGATGGCTTCGATGAAGGTCGACGAGTTCGGGGAGGTCGACAAGTACCTCACTGCGGCGAACGAGCCGATCCTGCGACCGGACGAGCGGGTGATCGGCTTCCGGCAGCTCGAGTATCGCGTGTACCGCAGGGGCATCCTCCGATCCCCCGTGACCGACGAGCGCGGCGGGTGGGTGTGGCAGACGACGAAGCGGGTCCTCCACCTCGACGACAAGTGGGAGACCTCGCCGGCGGGGGTGAAGGGCAAGCGCGTCCACGAGTACGGGTTCATGGAGGTCGTCGATGTCGTGTGGCACAATAAGGACGTGACGGTGACGACGGCGGGGGACGAGGGGAAGTTCCTCTGGGAGTACAAGCCGTTCGGCGCCGCCGCGCGACTGTTCAACTGGCTCCGGGAGCAGCGCGAGGAGCGACGTGAGTACGCGAAGGGCGAGCACAAGCCGGTCTACGATCGGGGGAAGCCGGAGGGCTAGACAAGCTCCTGCCGAGGCCTGTCCGTCAGAATCGTTTGACAGTTTGAGGATCCCTCGCCCATGAGAGGTTGTCTGCTGTCAGAATAGTATGACGCTCCCGAGGGACTCCGCTTGTCTGTCAGAAAAGTCTGACACGAGGGAGGGGCCTCCTGAAAGTAGCCCAGATAGATCGTAGCGGATCTGAAATCGAGGATTGTTCCGTGTCAGAAAAGTCTGACTGCTGACCGGGGCAATCACGGAAAGATGACTTCGTCGATATCGTAATCGATCGCGCTGTTCATTAGGGATTCTTCCACCTCCCCAGAGACGGTTTTGCAACAAAAGGCGGCGAATCGTGCGATGTATCGAACTCCCTGGTTCCCTGGCCGCGCAAACCTAGATGCGCTCAATGCACATCGCCCGGCGGCCCCGATCCCACGAAAGTGGCTCTCGCCTGAAACGATTGTCAGAAAAGTATGACGGAGCCGCGGGCCTGTTTGACCCGTCAGAAAAATCTGACGGGTCCATCGATCTCCTAATCTTCGCCTGGACGCTCAGGGCCCTGGGCGCTAGGGGCAAATGCTCTTGTCAGAAAGGTATGACAGCCGACGAGGCTCGTGTGGTTCGTCAGAAAAGCCTGACAGTTGGACGGATCTCAGTGGTTAGGGGGCTTGGACGAGGACGGCGGTAGGGGGAATTCCCTGTC
>VBML01000077.1 GCA_005878915.1 Methanobacteriota archaeon
GCGGCCTCATCGAATCGGACGATGTTCACGACTAGGTCCCCGGGGATCGATCGAGCCGTCTCGGGATACCGGGCGTGTGCACCTTCCGCGATCAAGGGACGAATGATGAGCCTCAGCCAGTCACGCTCCTGACCGTCGCAAGGGGCGTGAGTATTCATATCCTTCGGTCGGAATTATTCGGAAAGGAATAGGGCTCGCTCGGGGCACGGCTTGCAAACGAATCAATTCCCGCTTCAGCTCGCTCCCTGGTCCAACCACCGGCGGAACGCGTCGAACCTCGGGGGCCGCCCCAGGTATTCCCGGACCATCGCCGCGGCGGGCTTCGCGCTTCCAGGTTCCAAGATGAGCCGGCGGTATTTGCCTGCCTGGACCGGGTCCAGGATCACGCCCTTCTTCTGGAACGGGGTGAAAAGGTCCTTCGCGATCACGAGGGACCACATGTAGGTGTAGTACACGGCGGAGTATCCGTTCAGGTGCCCGAAATTGCATTGGAAGTGCGTGCCCTCGTACCAGGGGACCGGGTAGTATGCCGCGTTCAGCTCCTTCGCGAGGGCCGTCGTGTCGATGTCCTTCGGATCCCGGTTGTAGTACGCGAGGGAGAGCGCGGCGAAGAAGATCTGGCGCCGGACCAGGAGTCCCCGCGCGAAGGCCTGCGCCCGCTCCATCCGTTCCACGAGTTCCTTCGGGATCGGTTCGCCGGTCTCGTGGTGGGTCGCGAAGCCCTGGAGGCCCTCGGGCCGACGGGCCCACTCCTCCAGCATCTGGGAGGGGGCCTCGACGAAGTCCCACTCGATGTCCCCCATCGAAGTCTTCAGCCACTTCGAGCCCCCCGAGAAGATATCGTGAAGGAGATGTCCGAATTCGTGGAAGAACGTCACCACGTCGTTGTGTTCCATCAATGCGGGGCCCTTCGTCGTCCGCGGGTCGGGGAAGTTGCAGACGAGGGCGGCCTGCGGGAGCTGGGTCCCGCGAAGGCCTACGATCAAGGGGAAAGCGGCGGCGTGATTGAACTTCCCGGGGCGGGGGTGGAGGTCCAGGTAGAACCTTCCGAGGCGGGAGCCATCATCGAACACGTCGTACGCCTCCACCGACTCGTGCCACGTCGGGCTCGTCACCCGCGCGTACCGGACGCCGAACAGCTTGCCGGTGATGGCGAAGATCCCGTCCCGCACCTTCTCGAACTGGAAGAAGGGCCGGACCTCCTGGGAGCTGAAGCTGTACTGCTCCGCCCGCACGCGCTCGATGAGGTACGACGGATCCCAGGAATCGAGTGCCTCAGCGAACGGCGACTCCTTCCGCTTTCTCTCGACGAGGACCTTGTAGTCCTTGTCCGTGCGCGGTCCAGACGCCTTCTCGATCTTCCCGACGAAATCGGCGGCGGCCTTCGCGGAGCCGATCATCTTGTCCTCCGTCACGTACTCCGCGTAGTTCCCGTATCCGAGCAGGCGCGCGAGTTCGTTGCGCTTCACGAGGAGTCGGTCGAGCACCGCCATGTTCTTCGGGTATCCGCGGTTCAGAAACTCCCACTGCATCCGCCGGCGTACCTCGGCGTTCCTCGCGTACTGGAACACGGGGAGGGCATCAGGGTAGTTCGTTGTGATCGTGATCTTGCCTTCCTTGGCGGGGCGGGCCGCGATGTAGTCCGCGGGCAAGCCCTCGAGGAGTTTCGGGCTGTCGAGTTCAATCGACCGCACGTCCTCGTTGATGTTCCTGTCGAACTCGGACCCGATGGCGGTGATTTCCTCGTTGAGCGCCTTGATTCGCCCCCGCGTCGCTTCGTCCTTGTCGACGCCCGCCCGCTTGAAGTCCCGATGGATTTTGAACACGGCAAACCGCGTCTCGGCGTCCCGCGAGCGCACGTCCAGCTTTTCGAACGCCTCGTAGAGATCGCGGTTCAGGGTGAGTTCTGTCAGGAAACTCATCCCAGCCTGATACGCGCGGTTCCCCGCGTCTCTCACCTTCGCGTTTGGGTGGACGTTGAACACGAGTTCGCCCTGCTGCACGACCTCGTACGCTGCCCGAAGTATCTCGTTGTATGGATCGAGGGTGTTCTCGATGGATCGGCGCCCCTTCACCCGGAGGATTCTCGACAGGAACGTCTTCCCGCGGGAGAGCCCAGCTTTCGCAATTCGATCCACGGCCGCCGGCGAGGTCGCAAGGGCGAGCTTCGGCGTCGTCATCCGCGCGGGGCTGACGTTCCGCGCCCCCCGTGCCTTCGTGGACGTGGTCATTCTCCAACCCGGGGCGGCCGAAGCGGCAGAGGGTTATCTGCGTTTCCCCAGGGGGCCCCGATTGCGACGCACGGGTGTCGTCTGCCTGAGACGCGCCTGGTCGCGGCCTCGTTCTCGCTCTGCGTTGTCCTCATCGTCCACATCAGGCACTCGCCGTAGCGCAAGCTCGGCCCCTGGGTTAGGAGGCTGCAGCCATTACTGCGCGCGTAGGCGGGCGCCGCAGTTCATGCAGAACGTTGCCTCGGGCGCGACCGGTCGGCGGCATTCCGGACACGTTCCCGATGCGGTCGGTATGGCGGGGGTTGAAACAGGATTCCCTGCGGGCGGGGCGGGCGGCGGATACTGGAAGTAGGGAGCGGGAGGCGGAGGCGCCATCGCGGGTGGGTACCCCGGCCACATCGGCATCGCGGCGTGGACCTGGGCGAGTCCCTGGGAGAGCCGGTCCGAGGTCCTCAGATACACAGAGAGGAAGAGGATGTACCCGACGAGGGCGAACCCCGGAGGGAGGAATGTCCCGCCGATCAGGGCCACGACAAGCTGGGTCCCCTCCGGGCCGGTAAGGGACCCAGGGTTCTGGAACGCCGCAACGAGGCGCGCCGTGGCGTAGCCGATGACCCCAAGCCCGACGAGCCCGAGGGCGGGAATCAGGATGCTCGCGAGGTCGGCTCGGAAGCGGAGTTCCGGGGGCTGGAGGGCCCGCACCATGTGTCGATACATCTGGCCCTTGCAGGTCACGCCACCCGTCCAGAACGCCGTCACGAGCAGGGGGATGAAGGCGGTCGACGGGACGCCCCCTCCGCCGCCGATGAGGAAGAAGCTCCCCGTGATCAGGAGGTACACGACGAGGACGGTCGCGATGGTCGACAGGCCCGTGCCGATCCACTTGAAGAGGACACCGCGGGTCGCGTTTCGAGCGTGCTCGGCACCGTACTCGTCGGCCCCGTGGTGCATCTTCAGGACGGACGTCAGGCTGACGATGAAGTTGATGACGAACACGATGACGAGCCCGCACGCGGCCGCGCCAATGATCGCCGCGAGGCTGATCGCGCTCTCACCGTTTGAGGTCGTCACGAGGATGGCGGGGAGACCGATCAGGAGCGCGAACACGCCGAACACGATGTCGAGGACGAGGCCGATCTGGTACGTACGGATCCCGGAGATCGTCTCTGGCTTGACGAGCACGGCGGGCATGTACGGCATGGGGCCCGGAGCATAGGGGTAGCCCGCGGGCAATGCCATGGCCCCGCGCAACCGGAGGCCGGGGGATAAACGTGTCGCTACTACTCGGCGCTCACTTGCTCAGGACGCGGACGACGTGGGGCACGACTTGGGCGACGATCTTCATCCGCTTCCGGGCGCCGTTGATCTCGATCTCTAGCTTCGTGCCGTCCCGGCCGACGAGGGTCGGCTGGAGGCCGTCGCGGGCGAGGAGCTCGAGGAGCAGGCCCTCGCGTTCGGATACTGAACTCCGGAACCCTTCGAGGATCTCCTGCATCCGCGGGCCGATCTCGAACTCCACGCGACCAGGATCCCGCGCGATAAGGCCCCGCGTGAACAGGGATCTCAGGGAGGGGTCGAGGGCCTGGGGATACACCTTCAGGTCCCCGGAGACCTGGGATCGCGAGCGGGCACGCCGCTGGAGCACACGGATGATCGCCGCGTTCTTCACGATGTCGAGGAGGGCGAGGTCCCGCAGGGCCTCCGGATCGACTTGGCCCTTCACGGTGAGGGCGGCGAACTTGCCAATCCGGCTCGAGACGAGGAGGCCCGATTTCTTCAGGATCTCGACGTGCCAGCTCAGGCTTTGGAGGGGGATGTCCAGCGACCGCGCCAGCTCGCGCAGGTGGACCCCTGGCCGGTCCAGGACGGTGAGGAAGACCTTCCGCCGCCTCTCGTTCAAGAGGACGGAGACGCCGGGCTGTCGGGGCACGACGTCCGGAAGGACGGGTTCTCCCAACGCCCGTCGGAAGGCATAGCCTACGCTCTGCTTTCCCGCCATCCTCTTTCCAATGAAAGAGCCCCCGTTAAAAGAGTTCTCAAGGATTATCGCGGGTGAGAACCTTGCACTCTGTGAGGCCTGATGTCGCGGAGCCCCGCCGCAATCCCCTTTAACGCTCCTTCCGACACGTCGTACTCACGGAGCTCCCGGACGGGAATCCATCGAGCGTCCGCCGCGTCGGACGCCGACAACGGCTCGCCCCGGACGTGCTGGCAAAGGACATCGACGATCGCGTAATGGAACCGCACGCGACCTCGTGGATCTCGTTCGATCAGGTCATGGACGAGGACGACCTTGGTTGGGCGGACGGTCACACCCGTCTCCTCAAGGACCTCGCGCGCGGCCGCCGCCTCCGCCCTCTCTCCCTCCTCGATCGAGCCGCCGGGAATGCTCCATCGCCCGGACTGCGGGGGCCCGCCTCGTTTCACCATGAGG
>VBML01000106.1 GCA_005878915.1 Methanobacteriota archaeon
TTGCCTCTTAGGATCTTTCCGCCAGCCTTCCTGATTTTCTTCGTGGCGTCCTCGACCGAGTTCACGAGGATGTAGTTCAGGGGCCGGTTCTCCGCAGTGCTCAGCGGTTCGCGAAGCCCGCCCGCGGGCCCGCTCGGGGCGGAGAACAGAGTGTACTTCACCTCCGGCAGGTCCTGGAACGTCCATCCGAAGACCTCTCCGTAGAACTTCTTCGTCCTCGCAGGATTGTTCGTCGGTATCTCGACGTGCACGATGCTGCCGGGTTTCTGTTGTTCTGACATCTTCCACTCCCCCTGTAGGGACGCTGGGATGCAGCGAGGAGTCCACAAGGCTATCGGGGGGAGGGGTGTCCGAAAGTGCCGTCAATGCCCCGGACGGGGCTCGAGCCATCGGGCGACGACGTCCTCATGGCCGCGTGCGTACTCCGATGCCGGGGTCGTCTTCGGGTCCCGCCACGCGAGATCCGCGTACCAGGGTGGGGGTGTCATCGTCCAGCCCTTCGGCGGCGCGCCGTCGACGAGGAACCAAATATCGTAGTGCGCCTGGCCGGGGAACCGTTTCGGCTCATACAGGTCGACCTCCGACCGCGGCTCGGAGAGCGTCATCCCGCGAATCTGGAGGATATCCTCCGCAATCCTCCTGGCAGCGGCCCGCGGGTCCTCCCCGTATCGGAGCTGGCTGGCGGGGATCGTCCACCCTCGCCCGTGGATCCGCCTTCGCGATTCATCGAGGCCCGCCAGTGTTTCCCACCTCGGATCGTCGCGGTACTTGCCTAAGAGGATCGTGTGACCCTGTCGTACGAACAGGAATGCGCTCAAGCACATGCCTCCAGGCGGGACATCGCGAAAGCCCGCCGGTGGGGCGTCCTTCGACAACCAGAGAAACGGTCCTTCTCCGACCATGGGTGCGAGACGGAGATTGAAGAGAAAAGGTTGCTCACAGCACAACGGGTTCCGGAAGGCCTATTAGCAGAACGAAGGTTCGACCCGCGGGCACGTCGGCTAGTCAGGATTAGGCTGGAGGCCTTCGGAGCCTCCGACCGGGGTTCGAATCCCCGCGTGCCCGTCCGTCTTCACCGGGAGGCCAGCGCCTTCCCGATTCCAATCAGGGAGAGGCCGACCCCAGATCCGAACATGAGCCAGCCAATCCCGACAACGATTTCCCAGCCTAAGATCGGGAGGAACCAGCCGATCCCGATCACGAGCCCGCCCAGGACCGCGAGAGTCCCGCCGGTGTTCACAGTCGCGATGCCCGGATGCGGTGGCGGGGGAACGTGCCCCCACGGCGGATACGCGGGCATCGGATACGGGGTCGGTGGTGCGGGGGGCGGGACGCTCGGGCCGGGTCCATACGGGGGTCCTGGGTACGCCATGCGGGTTCATCGGCGGCCTTCCTATTGGAGTCTGCGGACGGATGTAGTCCTCCCGCTCGACGGGCACACGCTTATTATTCCCCTGGGCGTGATTCCCTTTCGTTGGTGGGGTCCGTGACAGACGTCGTGATAGCGAGCGCGTGTCGGACGCCGATTGGAAAGTACGGGCGGGCGCTCCGTAACGTCGAGGCCGTGAAGCTCGGGTCCATCGCGATCGCGGAGGCGGTGAGCCGCGCGGGGCTTCACGGGAGCGATGTCGACGAGGTGATCATGGGGAACGTGATCAGCGCAGGCCTCGGGCAGGCCCCCGCCCGCCAGGCGATGCTCCTCGCGGGGCTGCCCGACCGGATCGGCGCGGTCACCGTGAACAAGGTGTGTGCGAGCGGGATGAAGGCGGTCGCGATCGCGCGGGACGCGATCCTCGCCGGGTCCGGAGAGGTCATCGTCGCGGGCGGCATGGAGTCGATGAGCCGTGCGCCGTACCTGGTGAAGGAGGCCCGCTGGGGCATCGGGTACAACCACGTGCAGTTCACGGACGCGATGATCCACGATGGCCTCTGGGACGTGTACAACCAGTTCCACATGGGCGTCACGGGCGAGGTCGTCTCGGAGCGGTTCAAGGTCACGCGGGAGGAGCAGGACCGCTTCGCGCTCGAGAGCCATCACCGCGCCCTGAAGGCGATCAACGAGGGCAGGTTCAAGGCGGAGGTCGTCCCCGTCGACGTCCCGGGCCACGGTGCGTTCGACACGGACGAGGGAGTCCGCCCGGACACGTCCCTCGACAAGCTTGCGAAGCTCCCTCCCGTTTTCAAGGAGGGCGGGCTCGTCACTGCGGGGAACGCGAGCCAGCTCAGTGACGGCGCGTCCGCACTCATCGTCATGTCGGACAAGGCCGCGGAGAAGCACGGCGTGAGGCCCCTTGCCCGGATCGTGGACTACGCGACGAGCGGCACGAAGCCGGAGTGGGTGATGGAGGCGCCGATCCCCACCGTGCGAAAGCTGCTGAAGAAGACGGGCCTCGCCATGGAGGACTTCGACCTCGTCGAGCACAACGAGGCGTACGCCGCGGCGAGCGTCGCCGTTGCGAAGGAGCTCGGCATCCCCTTCGACAAGTTGAACGTTCACGGCGGCGCCGTCGCCCTCGGCCACCCGCTCGGATGCTCGGGAGCGCGGATCCTCACGACCCTCATCTACGCCCTGCAGGATCGCCGCGCGAAGCGTGGCCTGGCGACGTTGTGCCTTGGCGGCGGCAACGCGATGGCGATGATCATCGAACGGATGTAGCCTGTCCGCTCGGAACCCTTTTCTCCGCGCGGACGCTCCCCGGGCTTATGTGGGGGTATCCCGGCTCACGGTGTCGCGCGTGCGGGGCTACCGTCGCCCCGGACTTCGTGTATTGTCATTGGTGCGGATCCCCCCTCCTCTACACCCCCGTCCCGCCTTCCCACATGGTGTACGCGCCCGCGCAACCGAGGACACCGGCAGAGACCGCACAGGTCATTTGGGGGGTTCGGACGAAGCGGGGCCTGATTCTCTCAGCGGTTTCCTTCTTTCTCCTTTGGGTCCCCGGCCTCACCGTGATTGGGGCCGCCCTCCTGTCGATCGGCTCCACGTTGATGTTCTGGGATCGTCAGCCCTTCAGCCGTCCCCACCGGTCGGCGATGACGGCCGCCTACAGCCTCCTTTGGGTTGCGGCCTCGATCTATGTGATTCTGTTCCTCGTGTTCGTCGGGGCCGCGTACTCCGCCTGGCTCAGGGGCGCCACCCTGGACTTCCTCCGTCCCGCGGTAGTCCTCTTCGTCTGGGATTCCACGCTCCCCACCGAGCTCGTCGTCGTGGCCCTCGCGCTCCAGGTTCGGTTTCTTCTTCGTCCGAAAGAGCGCTGGCAGTGGTGGGGGGCGAGTGCCGCCCTAGTCTCGCTCGTCCTCGTCGCAACGGTCATCGCGCATCTCGGCGTTGCCGCCGGGATTGGAGACGAGTTCGTGCGGATGTCTTCCGTGCTCGGAGTTCTGAACCGGATCTCCGTTGCCAGACTCGCGGAGGGACCAGGGTTCGCGTGGCTCGCGTACCTCTACTACCTCGCGAGCAGGAACATTCTCCCGAAGACCGCCCCGGCGGGCGCCCCCGCACCCGTCATCGCAGTCCCTCCGGCCAACTGATATAGCGTTCGGGCCCATCCTTGGGCCATGCCCATCCAGAAAATCGGTGTCCTCGGGGCGGGCCAAATGGGGGCAGGGATCGCGCAGGTCGCCGCCGTCGCGGGGTTCGAGGTCGTCCTCCGAGATGTCGAGGACCGCTTCCTTGTGAAGGGCCTCGCCGCGATCGATCAGGGCCTGGCGAAGTCCGTGGAGAAGGGGAAGGTCTCGGAGGATGCCCGGCGGACGGCCCGCGGTCGGATCCGGCCAACGACGCGGCTCGACGACGTCGCACACGCGGACCTCGTCATCGAGGCGGTGCCGGAGGACGCGGCCCTGAAGAAGCAGGTCTTTGCGGAGCTCGACAAGAAATCCGCGGGCCACGTCATCTTCGCGACGAACACCTCCGCGATCTCAATCACGGAGCTCGCGGGAGCGACCTCGAGGGCGGACCGGTTCATCGGCCTTCATTTCTTCAACCCCGTCCCCGTGATGAAGCTCGTCGAGGTCGTTCGAGGGCTCAACACGAGCGACGCCACCCTGAAGGCGGGCCTGGAACTGTGCGACCGCCTCGGGAAGACGCCGGTCGAGGTCCACGACTTCCCGGGGTTCGTGTCGAACCGAGTCCTGATGCCGATGATCAACGAAGCGGTGTTCGCGCTCCAGGAGGGGGTCGCGTCGAAGGAAGGGATCGACGCCGTGATGAAGCTCGGGATGAATCATCCGATGGGCCCGCTGGAGCTCGCGGATTTCATCGGCCTCGACACATGCCTTCAGATCATGGAGGTCCTGTATCACGGCTTCCGGGACTCGAAGTACCGAGCGGCACCCCTCCTGAGGAAGATGGTCTCCGCGGGTCTTCTCGGGAGGAAGGCGGGCCGCGGGTTCTACGAGTATACGTAGGCCCTACGGCTTCTTCTCCGGCCCGGGTTCGGTCGGCTCCACGGGAACGACCTCGGCGGCCTTCCAGGTTTCGTCGCGCTCCGTCGGCCGAGACCGCCGGCGGCGGACGAGCCAGACGCCAATGACCAAGGCGGCGATGATCGCGGTCGCGACAAACACACCCGGTATCGGATTGATCGTCGAGACCGATGAGTGTCGGAGGGCGATCGTCCCGAGCGACCCCTGTCCGGGAGAGATCGTCACGGGTTCCGTGTACGCGTCGTAGCCCGAATCGGAGATCGTGAGGGTGTACGTTCCCTGCTCCACGCTCTCGAACGCGAACCCGCCCGTCTCGTTCGTAAGCCTCGAGAACCCGTTGAGCTGCACGCGGGCCCCGGGGATTCCGGTGCCCCTCTCGTCCGCGACGCGGCCGGTGACAGGTCCCCTCCACGCCGCCGTCGTGAACGCGATCTCGTCGGGCTCGTGGAGGGGGTTCCCCGCGAGATCCGTCGCGCTCGTGAGGACATAGACGGTGTATGATGCGTGATACTCCATGGGGATGACCGTCATCGCGTCCACGGTCGCGTCGTTCGGCCATCGGAAGTCCCCAAGCGCCGCCCCGGCCGTGATCCCCATCGCGGCAACGACGCTTTCCTTGTCCATCGCTTCGCTGAAGACGATGGAAACGCGCGCGGTCCGGCTCACGTTCTTCTGAGCGTTGTACGGCGAGGAACCTCGGATGTATGGCGGGGTCGTGTCCGGCTGGGCCGCGACCGTGAAGCTCCAGGTCTCGCCCGCCCCGTCGCTCAGCAAGTTCCCGGCGTTATCGCGAGCGATGGAGCCGTTCAGGGTTACTGTGTAGCGGCCTTCGAAGCTCAGGATTCGGCTCGCCCGGAAGGAGAAGAGGTCGGAGGGCGGGTTCCACGTGACGGTACCATCTGTGGCGCCATAGACGGACGTACCGTCCGTATAGGAGAAGCTTGCCTCCACAGAGCTCCGATCCATCGGTTCACTGAATGCTGCCGCGATCTGGGTAGACGGAGGCACGCCCTCGACGTCAGCCGCGGGTGTCCGGTTGACGACGGCGGGTGGAGTGAGGTCCTGCATCTCCGTGGTGAACCGCAGAACGAAATCGTCCGCGGGCGAGCCCGTGGCGGTGCCGTTCCCGTTTCCATCCAGATGGACGGCCGACCGGTCCACCGCCAGATCCCCGGAGAGGACGAACCGGTATTGAGTTCCGCTCATGAGGTTCGGAGAGGGATCGAAGACGAGCGTGTCGTCCGGGAACCGGGAGCCGGTCCACCCGGCAGACCCATCCGCGATCCGGAGGGTCGGGGCCCCGGTTCCCGCGAGGGACAACGCGTCCTCGACCCCGGTGCGGTCCATCGCTTTGCTGAAGAGAACTCGCAGCGTCGTGGAGACGGACACGGTCGCGTTTCCCATGGCGGGCGTCGTGGAGAGGACCTTGGGAGGTATCCCATCGGAGGCGACCGGGAAGGACCACGCGTAATCGTCGCCCCCGGTGCCGTCTCGGTTTCCATCGAGCAAGTTCCCTTCCGCGTCCTTGGCGACCTGCCCCTGGAGATGCACGGTGACGGTCCCGCCCGTCGCGAACTCCAGGCGGGGGTCGAACCGGAGGGTGTCGTCCGCGGACTCCGTTGCGATCCAGCTTACGCCCCCGTCCCCGACGGTGTACACGGAGTAGCCGTCTCCATAACTGAACGCGTCCTCGACGGACCGTGTGTTCATCGTCTCCGAGAACCGGATCCGAATCGGAGCGTCCGTCGTGGCCGCGCCGCCGTTCGGGGGCGTAATCCAAACGACGATCGGGGCCGAGCCATCCATCGGCACGCCCAGGCCAGCCGCGGCGCAGCCCTCGGGCCATCGACTTGTAACATCCGCACCGTGCGCGGGGAGAGGGATGAGGGCAAGAGCAGCGAGGATGACGAGGGCGGCAAGAAGTCGTCGCCGGCCTCGGGGCACCGGAGACCCACTCACGAGGAATTTTATCATGCAAGCGGCTTAAATGATTATTTGTCCTGACGTGAAATCCTGATTCCGAATTTGCGGCGCGTTTCGGCCTCCTTGCCCGAAAGCTCTTTTAGGCCAGACTGCTATGCTTCACGATTTCCGACGAGGCCGAAGATTGATACACCGTGTAACGAGACAGTCCACACGGGATGAGGTGCTCTCCCTCCTCCAACCCCTCGTCCGGGACTGGTTCGCAGCGAAGTTTCCGACCTTGACGGAGCCGCAGGCCTACGCGGTGCCGCTGATCCACGAGCGGAAGAGCGTCCTCATCTCCTCCCCGACGGGCTCCGGGAAGACCCTCACCGCGTTCCTCTCCGTCCTCAACGAACTGTACTCGATGCAGCTCCGCGATGAGCTGGAGGACAAGATCTACGCCGTCTACGTGTCCCCGCTGAAGGCCCTCGCCAACGACATCAACCGGAACCTCGTCGAGCCTCTGCAGGAGATCCGCGAGCTCGCCGCGAAGGCAGGATTGCCCCCGCCGGAGGTCCGCGTGGGGGTCCGCTCGGGGGACACCTCCCCCCAGGAACGGCAGAAGCAAGCCCGCACGCCGCCGCACATCTTCATCACGACCCCCGAGTCGCTGTCCCTCGTCCTCTCCGCGCCCAAGTTCCGGGAGCGCTTTTCCGACGTGAAGTGGATCGTCGTCGATGAGATTCACGAAATCTGTGGGAACAAGCGAGGGGCCCTTCTCTCGCTTTCCCTGGAGAGGCTCCAGGACCATGTGGGCGCGGACCTCACGCGCATCGGGCTCTCCGCGACGATCGCGCCGGTCGACGAGGTCGCGAAGTACCTGGCGGGGTACGTGAAGGGAAAGCTTCGGGAGATCCACACCGTCGAGGTGGAGAGCCGGAAGTCCCTCGACATCGCCGTGCTGTGCCCCGTGCGGGACCTCTCCGAGTACGCGATGCAGGAGGCGAACGCGAAGATGTACGACCTCCTCACCGACCTGATCGCGAAGCACCGCACGACGTTGATCTTCACGAACACACGGAGCGGGACGGAACACGTCTCGTTCAAGCTGAAGGAGCAGGGCGTCGAGGACCTCGAGGCCCACCACGGGAGCCTGTCGAAGGAGACTCGCCTCGATGTCGAGGACAAGTTGAAGCGCGGCGCCCTGAAGGCCGTCGTCTCCTCCACCTCCCTCGAGCTCGGGATCGACATCGGGTACATCGACCTCGTCTGCCAGATTGGGTCGCCGAAGTCGATCGCGAAAGCCCTCCAGCGAATCGGCCGGGCGGGCCACAACTACGGGGACACGTCCGTGGGCCGGATGATTGTCTTCGAGCCGTGGGACCTCATGGAGTGCGCGACCCTCGTCAAGAGCGCGTACGAGAACCGGATCGACCGCGTGGACATCGTTCGGGACGCCCTCGACGTCCTCGCCCAGGCGGTCATCGGGATGTCCCTGGAGAAGCGGTGGGACCTCGAGGAAGCGTTCGAGATCATCAAGCGCTCGTACGCCTACCACGACCTGACGAAGAAGGACTTCCTGAGCGTCCTCGAATACCTGTCGAGCCGCAACCCGGACGTGAAGGTGTTCGCGAAGGTGTGGTTCGATGCGGACGAGAAGCGGTTCGGGAAGAAGCGGGGCACGCGGCTGATCTACTACACGAACGTCGGAACGATTCCGGAGGAGGGCTCGTACCACGTGATCTCCGAGCGGGGGACGCCCCTCGGGGACCTGAGCGAGAAGTTCGTGGAATACCTGAAACCCAGCGACATCTTCGTGCTCGGCGGACGGACGCACCAGTTCCTTCGGGTCCGCGGGATGACCGTGTACGTGAAGGACGCGTCGGGGCGGCGGCCCACGGTCCCCTCGTGGACCGGGGAGATGCTCCCGCGCTCCTTCGACCTCTCCATCGCCGTGGGGGAGTTCCGCCGCCTCCTAGCGGGGAAGATCGACGAGCTCGGCGACCGGGCCGCGATGGAGTGGCTCCTCCAGAGCTTCCGCCTCGATGAGGGATCCGCCCGGAGCCTCGTCAGCCATGTCCAGGAGCAGCGTGCGGTCCTCCCGCACCTGCCCTCCGACAAGCAGGCCGTAATCGAGGGGTATATCGACGAGAAGGGCACGCGGAACGTGATCTTCCACTACTGCTTCGGTCGCCGGGTGAACGACGCCCTCTCCCGCGCGTACGCCCACGCGGTCACGGAGAAGTACAAGACGAACGTGCGGGTGGGCGTCACGGACGACTGCTTCATGCTCACGATCCCCAAGCGGATCGAGCTCGAGGGGATCGAGAAGCTCGTCACCTCGGAGAACCTGGAGGACCAGCTCCGCCGGGCCGTGCGGACGACGGAGTTGTTCAAGCAGCGGTTCCGCCACTGCGCGACGCGGGCCTTCATGATCCTCCGCAACTACAAGGGCCGCGAGGTGTCCATCGGCCGCCAGCAGCTCCGGTCCCAGCGGGTGCTCGACTGGCTCCACGAGCTCGAGGACTTCCCCGTCGTGAAGGAGGCGTACCGGGAAATCCTGAACGACGTGATGGACCTCGGCCACGCGCGGGAGGTCCTGGAGGGGATCGAGGGTAAGAGGATCGAGGTGAAGGTCGCGGGCTTCTCGAACCTGCCCTCGCCCTTCGCGCACAGCGTCGTTCTGGCGGGCGTAGGCGACCTCGTCCTCATGGAGGATCGGTCCGCCCTCCTGCGCGAGCTCCACAAGCAGATCCTCAAGCGGATCGTGCCCGAGCAGGAGCTGGAGGCCGCCCAGTTCAAGGAGGACGAGGTGAAGGGGTACTTCAAGAAGAAGCTCCCCGCCGTGGAACGGAAGGACGACATCCTCGCTCTCCTCGGGCGGGTGGGCGCCCTGAACCTGCTCCAGCAGAAGCCGCCGAGCGTGTTCGAGTACTCCCGTGTGACGGGTTCCGATCTCCGCGCGTGGGGCGCGGAGCTCATGGACGCGGGCAAGGTCCAGAGCGTCTGGACCCCGCGCGGCATCCTGTGGGCCGCCACGGAGGAGGTCCCGGTGTATGCGGCCGTGTATGCGCAGAAGTCCCGCCTGAAGCCAGAGGAGGACGCCGTCGCGCGCGTGCTCGAGGGCGGCCCGGCGAGCCTGAAGTCCGTCGCGAGAGCCCTGAAGCGCGAATCAAAGGAGGTGAGCGAGGTCCTCCGGAGGCTCGAGCGGGCGTACACGGTCCACCGCCGCGGGCTCGAGGAGACGGTGTTCTCCCTTCGGCCCGTCAAGAGGGAGAGCTTCGAGACCGCCCTCGACCGTCTCATCACGCGGCACCTCGACGTCCACGGGCCCTCGACCGCGCACGAGCTCGCATACATCCTCGACCTCGAGGAGGACCTCTTGAAAGAGGCGCTGCGGGACCTCGAGCAGGAGGGGGTCGTCGCGTCCGGGCACTTCGTCCTCGGCGGGGAATATCAGTACATGCTCGTCCACGACCTCCAACGGCTCCGGCGGCGGGGGGACACGCGGGAGGTCTTCGAGGAGGGACAGGTGCAGGGGTTCCTCCTGAAGAAACAGTTCGGGGGCCTGCGGACGATCGACGACTACTTCGACCGCTTCCTCGAGGCGGGGATGGCCCTCGATGTGTTCAACCACCTCGAGGCGTTCGATTACGCGGAATGGATCCGCCGGCGGGAGGGCGGCGACATCCTCGAGGGGAGGTTCCTGAACGGGCGCGTGCGGTACGTCCGGGCCAAGGACGCACCCCTCTTCCTCTCCGCGTTCCCCCGGTCCGAGCTCACCGAGCTCGAGGAGAAGGTCCTCGGGACCGTGAAGACGCACCCGGAAGGGATCGATCTGTACGGGATCGCCCGCCAGCTCCGCGATGAACGCGAGCGGGTGAAGGAGGCCCTCGAGAAGCTCGACTACGACTGCTACGTGATCCGGAAGTTCCAGGGGGACGGGTGGTCGACCCGCAACCTGTACATCCCGTTCGACATGAAGGACGACCTCGTCGAGGGCGCGGGGGAGAAAATCGTCCTCGCGTTCCTCCGAGCCTACGGCCCCGCGCCCCTCGCGAGCATCAAGGAGTACGCGCGGTTCTACTGGGACGAGGCCCAGTCCCTCATGGATGGCCTCGAGGAGGCCGGGACCGTCCAGCGGATCCTGGTGAGCGGAAAGGGCGAGGGCGAGATGTACGTCCTCGCGGACGACCTCCCCGCTCTCCGAGAGACGCCCGTCGCGGGCGCGACGGACCGCGTCCGGATCCTCTCCATCCTCGACCCGTGGGCCCAGCAGCTCTGGGCGCAGTACGTCGCGCGGTGGGGCGAGGGCTGGTACTTCCCGATCGTGAAGGACGGGGGCCTCATCGGGATGGCCGAGATTTGGGAGATGAGCGGGTGCTTAGAGATTCGGGAGCTGGACCTGAACACGCCCGACCTCCTGCCGGAGACCCTCCGGGCGGTGGACCGGATGATGGAGTTCTACCGCGACCGCGGCTACGAGATCGTCCGGCTTACGCGGGCATTCAACACCGAGGTCCCCGCCCTCGAGACGGTGAAGCCCTTCCTCGCCGCGGGGTACGCCCGCCTCGGCGACTTCCTCGCGAAGGGGGAGATTGTCCCGCGAGACTTCGACAAGTCCCAGCTCCTCGCGTACGTGTTCCGGTGCCAAGGGATCCATCCCGACCACGCCTTCGAGGACCCGGAGTCGGCGGCGAAGGCGCTCCTCGGCCTTCGGTCCGACTTCGCGGCCCGCCTTCGAGTGCGAGACTTCGCGCCCCTCGAGCAGCTGCACCGCCGCGGCGCGCTATCGAAGGGCCTCGGGATTCCGGACTACTACACGTACTGCACGGAGTCCGACCTGATGCTGTTCAAGCGGGCGAAGAACGTGCCCCTCGCGAAGGAGATGCGCCAGGTCCTCTCCGTAGTCCGCGACAACGAGCCGATCTCCCGCCCGCGCGTCCTCGCCCTGTCTCCGCTCGGGTTCACCGCCACGACACGGGCGCTGAAGAAGCTGTACGAGGGCTGCTACATAATCCGGACCCCGGACAACCGCTACCGCACGGTGCGCGATCTCCGCGTCCCTGTGGACGAGGCCCGCAAGGCGGTCCTCCGGAGGACTGCGGAGAGCCTCGGGGTCTTCACGGCGGAGGCCCTCGCGAACTTCCTGCGCTTCGAGTTCACGATGGCGGAGACCCGGAGGCTGCTCCGAGAGCTGGAGCGGGAGGGACGCCTCGTCAAGGGGTTCTTCGCCCGCGGGGAGAGGACCGTGTACTGGATGCTGAAGGAAGGCATGGACGTGATCGAGGGGCTCACGTTCGATCGGACCTTCGTCCTGTCCCCGCTCGACAATCTCATCCAGTTCCTCCGGACGGACATCGGGCAACGGTGGCGCATGGGCGGCCACGTCTTCGTGATCTTCCAAGGCGCGGAGATGGTCGCGGCGTTCACGGCCCGTCGCCGGAAGACCTCCCTATCGATCGTGAAATTCGAGGGCGATGCCGCAGCCCGCAAGGTGCTCGAGGAGTTCGAGGAGGAGAACGAGCTCGAGGTGGGGGAGCACGTTGACAGGATCAGCGACGCCGAGGTCATGGAGTGGTACACGAAGATGTATGGCCGTGGCGTCGGGAAGTGATCCCCCTCATCCCCGTCGCCGGGCCGGACGGTTCCTCGTCTCGATGCTGAGGGGGATTCCCGCCGCCTGGAGCGGATACATCGCTTGCGCGTCCGCCTCCCTGGGGGGTTCCACGTCGTCGTCCACCCGCATGTCGGAGGTTCCCTGATCCACCGGGTGCCGCTCCACGTCCAGTCGGAGGAGAATGTACCCGATGATCCCCGCTTCGAGGGCCCCGATGAACGCGGGGAAGTTCAGCGCGAGGACCGCGGTCACAAACAAAACGAGGCAGGCGACCGCGAGGCTCCGGATGGTCCAGTGGAGGGCGACGTCCCAGTCCCGCATCGGATGACCATCCGGCGCCGGCGTTATACCTTTGCGGGTGTAGCTGCACGTCACGATAGATTGGCGTGCGGCGGTGGCCGGTCGGAGAACGGCCCCACGGTTTCGCAGTGGGCTTATCTGTCCCGGTCGTCCTTATGCCCGAATAGATGCCGCCGGTCGCGGTGTTCCAGCCTTGGGAATTGTGGTTAGCGTTTACCGTTCTTCTCGCATCTCTCGGAACCGTTGGCTTGATCCTTGCCACGGCAACACGAGCGCTTTCTCCGCGACGATCTCTCGGAATTGCCGTGGGAGCGGTCTTACTTGTCATGATGGCGGTGGGGTGCGGGTCCCTCACGTACACGGATTACGCCCGAGCCCAAACGTGGACATTCTCCTACCGGGTGGAGGCCACGCCGAACGGGACCGCGTCGGAAGCCGTCGTTGTCCCGGTACCCAGCAATGAGGACCTCATAAGGGATCTTCATGTCGTTTCCGGGGACGCGAACTGGAGCCTCGTGAGCACGGCCCACGGTCGCGGGCTCTACCTCGCCTTCGCGGGGCCGGCGACGATTGAAGCGTCGGTCCCCGGTCTCCCTCCATCCTACCCGAGGAGCGAGTACCTGCCATCGATGGCGGAGAACCTCACGAACTTCCGCGCGGAAGTCTGGGCCTACGGCTCCGCGGCGGGGGGAGTCGAAATTCGGCTGGGCATCCACTACTGGCTTCTCCACGACTATGTCGGGCCGGGGTGGAGCCCGCGCGAAATCGTGTTCACTCCGCCCCCATAGATGTGGCGCTTACAGTCAGACGGGAGGCCTGGGGGCCGACGGTCCCGGAGTCGCGGGGCCCCCGGACGGCGTCGAGGTCCCTGTGGATGTCTCGCCCTCGATGACGAAGCAATGCGTCTTGCGGCCCGCCCGCTCCACACGAATTGCTTGATGCTGGCTCAGGATTCCGATATGGTAGTTCACCGTCGGCGGTGTCAGCCCGAGTCGCTCCGCGATCTCTTTCTGCGTGATGGCGGGGGTCGCGCGGATCAGGTCGACGATCGTCTTCTGGATCTCGTTCGGGGTGAAGAAGCCGTCTTCCGGGACCTTCATGTTCATCGGGTAGAAGCGGCGGTACAGCCCGAACCGCTTCGACTTGATGAACCGCTCCCGCTCGAGCGTCTTCAGGTGGTGGGCCAGGGAGCCGTTCGTCAGGTTCAGCGCGAGCTTGATCGCGTTGTAGTGCTCCCCGGGGTTCGCGAGGACGTATCCGTAGATTTGCCCGCGCACGAAGTGGTCGAGCACCTGCTCCCGCTTGATCTTCGAGTACAGCGGGATGAAGATCATCATCAGGCTGTACTTCACGTTCTCGCTCGCGAGCGCGCCCGCCCCGAGGGCGACGAGGGCGCCCAGGCACGATGCCGCGACGACCGTCGTCGTCGGCGGGGGCGCTGGACCCACGACGACCTCGACAGTGAAGTCCTGTTCCGCAACCCCCGCGTGGGCATCGGAGACTTTGGCCCTCACCGCGTGGGGTCCCGCGTCGGACTCCTTCGGCGTCCACTCGATGAGCCCGGTTGTCGGATCGATGGTCATCCCGGCGGGGGCTTCGAGGAGGGTGAAGGCGTGGGAGTCATCCCCGGGGAACGGGTCCGAGATCGTCATCTGATAGAGGAATTTCTCACCCGCGCGGACCTGAGTCGGCGCGGCGCTCGTGAACCTCGGGAGCGCGTTCACCATCACGTAGAACGTATTGCTGAGGACCCAGACGTGGCCCGGCGCGCCGTCCGTAGCGGCGACCTGGAACATCGCTCGCCCGTACCAGCCCACCGGCGCGGTGAAATCGAGGCGGTTTCCGTCGGCGTTGACCGCCGCGCGAAGGACGTTGGGCGCGGGTTGCTCGAATTCGACTCGGAACCGAAGGATTCCGTGATCGTCCGCGAAATAGTTTCGGAGGTCGATGAGTCCCGTCCCCGGCGAGCCTTCGTTAAAGAAGAATTCCGAGGGAATCGCTCGAATCAACACGGGCGGGAGGTCTTCTTGCTCGAACAGGAGGAGGGTCCCCTGCGCGCGGGCGACGAGGTCGCCGAAGGGCCGACCGCTCAGGTCCCCGATCGCGATTGCGTCGGGAGTCCCGAAGGTCTCCAAGGAGAGCTGGAAGGACGCGGTCGCGTCAAAACCCCCGGGGAACCGTTGAAGAAACACCGCGACCGTGTCCGTTGCGGTGACGCGGTCGTGCATCGCGGCGGCGATGTCCGGGACACCGTCGTCGTTCAGGTCGCC
>VBML01000180.1 GCA_005878915.1 Methanobacteriota archaeon
TGGAGACTGAAAGCGAAAATCCACGGAGGGCTTGGGGAGCGCGAGAAAGCGGAAGAGTGCCAGCTCCGCGCAGAGGAAGTGGACGACTTCCGGGAACTGGGGAAGAGACCGACCGCCCAGCTGGCACTCGGCCGGGGCAGGGCCCGTGAGGAGCTCTCCGTCGAACCCGGCACGGGAAAACCCTCGGAGCAGAAGCCCGTGGACCGCGTCGTCGCGCCGAAGGTTACGGCGTCCACGGACCCCCCGGGCCGCCGGGGGATGATGAACGCGCTCGGGGGACGCTCCCTCCAGGCGGGGGGCCGGACGAACGGTCTCACGAACGGGCTCGCGATCCTCCGGCGGGGGATGACGAACGGGCTCACGAACGGCAACGGGTTCACGAACGGACTCGGGTCCGCTCGATTCCGTCACGAAGCGGCGAGGGCCCGCTTGAAAGTCTATGTCATCCCGCTCCTCTCCGTCGCCCTCCTCCTCGCCCCGCTCCTCGGGGCCGGGAACTCCGCGGGCCCGACGTTCCCAATCATAATCGACGGAAGCGTCGCGGACTGGCAGCCCGCCGCGATGGCGGTGCAGACACCGAAGAAAGTCCTGAATCCGAACGTGGAGATCCTCCGGTTCGGGGTCGCCGACAACATCGACTACCTCGCGTTCTTCGCGGAGGTGAACGGGACCGCCCTTCGGGGCGGGGACTCCCCTCCGACGCTGGACTCCTTTTGGTTCTTCCTCGACACGGACCGAGATGCGTCGACCGGATACTCCGCCGGCGGGCTAGGAGCAGACCGCCTCGTGGGGGTCTCCGGCTGGAGGGGCGCCGTCAACGGAAGCAACCTGTACGAATGGGACACGGGCCGGAACCACACGGACTGGAGGGGCTGGATTAAGGCAACCCCAGTCACGGCTGCGGTCTCGGAAGGCCGCGTCGAGGCGGAGGTGGATTGGCTCGCGCTCGTCCCCTCGAAGACCCCCGTGTTCGTGGCCCTGCACTCCCAGGGATTCGATGGCTCTACAGATCTCGCGGACTACGCGCTCAACTCTGGGGGCGGGAGCCTTGCGGTGTCGCAAACGCCGGTCGTCGCAGCGACGATCGCGGGCGTAAACATCCAGCTCCTCCGACTCGACCTCTCCGCGTTCGGAGAAAACGTTCGACTGAGCTCTCTCACGATCACACTCACGGGTTCTGCCCCCCTCAACGCCGTCAGCAACCTCGGGCTTATCGACGGAAACGGGAGCATACTCGACCAGCGGATCCCGATCAACCGGCGGGTCTCCTTCCAGTTCCCCCTGCGGACAATCATGCCCGGGGCCCCCTTGGCGCTCCTCGTGATTGCTAGCACGACGTCGGCGAATGGGGACACCGTGGGCGCTCTCGTCGCGGGAGCCGCGGACATCGTGGCGCCGGGAGCCGCGGTCACGGTGATACGACTGCCCTCAGCCCGCGATGTCGGGTACCTGGGCGCGCCCCCGGCGGCCCCTCGGATCGATGGAGGCTTCGCGGAGTGGACGTCCCCCGCCTCCGACCCCCGCGCGGACGTGACCGGCCCCCAGGATCCGAACGTGGACCTGACGAGCTTTGACGGCAAGGCCTTGGGGAACGCTTCGTTCTTTTTCGCCGAGGTCGCCGGCCGCATGATGGCGGGGACTTGGGTGCCGAAGGCGAACGGCATCGCGCCCGTCACGTCGCGGTCTCCTCCGGACCAGGACCGCGACGGCGTACCCGATTCGATCGATCCTCTCCCATACGACTTCAACAACGACGGGACGGCGGACTCGCAGAGCGGCGGGGACTACGATCACGATGGCATCCTCGACTACGGGCAGTTCGGAGGCACGGACGACTGGCTGAACACGACGATCCCCGCGTCCTTCCCGGCACCGTACGCGAGCCGGAGCGTGAGCGTCTACGTTGGCCCCATACAGGAGCCATACCGATCCCCCGAGGACCTCGTGAGGATCTTCATCGACATCGACAACAACACGCTCACCGGGTACGGAATCGGCGGCGTCGGGGCAGACCGGATCGTCGAGGTCACCGGGAATGGGGGCCTCGTCCGGACCTCGAGTTTATCCCGATTCACGGGAAGCTCTCCAGGTGGGTGGTCCTGGGTGAGGATTTCCAATGTCTCCTTCGCTCTCGGGTTCGACCGCTTGGAACTCGGGGCGCCAGGGAATCTGATTCCAACGGGCTCTCGCTTGTACGCTGAGATTGGCGGCCCCCTAGGTTCCTGGGATTCTCTCTCCCAGGCGACCCGCGGAACGAGAGGTGGACGCTCGGGTTCGCCGTTTGAGCCGGGGACCACCCGTTCCTCGTTTGACGTGGCACCAGACTCGTTCCCCGTCACGATGCCGTGGGTCTCGCCCGCGCCCAGGACCCGGACGAGCACCCTCATCGACGCGAGCTCGAACGCGATCTCCACCGCGTACAACCACCAGCGGAAGGTCGTCCGGGCGGGCACGGGGGGCGGTGCGGACTGCACCGCGACCACCTCCGGGGGGTGTTGGTACGCAGTGTTTTACGACCAGGTCGTCGAGTCGACGACCGCGCCCTCTACGGAGACGATCACGACGGGCACGAGCTGCGGCGGAGCGTTCCCGGGCGGTATTCAGACCAGCGACAACCTCTACCGCTGCTACAGTGAGGCGAACATTCCGGGTTCGGGTGGCCAGGCCGCATTCCAAGCCATCAGCGCGATCGCCGCCTCCACGGGAGTAGACGTGACGATAACCTTGCCGTCCCACGACCCGAACGATATCCTCCTCCTTCTCGGCTGGGTCCGTGACCAAGACGATACCGTGTCCGTGTCGGGGTGGACCGCTATCGCAGGCACCCCCTTCGACCGCGGGACGACCTCCCGCTATTGGATGTTCTGGAAGCGAGCCGCCTCTGGTTCCGAGACGAACCCGCTCTTCGACAAGAGCACCTCGACCGGGGACACGTATGCTGCGGTAATCACCTATCGAGGCGCAATCACAACGGGAAACCCCTGGGAGGTTGTCGGTACAGCTTCCACGGGCACCTCGGATCCCGCGTCCATAACAGGTATCAACACGGCCACGGACAATGCCTTGGTCGTTGTCCCCGTGGGTGGGGAGGATAACAACAACGCGGGGATTACAACCACAGGTACCGACCCTTCCTCATACACGGAGCACTACCTGGAGTCAAGTGTCGGGACTGCCGGAAAACGCGGTGCCATTACGTTCTCCGAGGCTCTCAGGACATCCGCGGGAGCGACGGGGACCATTTCCGTCGACTGGGATACGGGAGTCCCGATTGGTTGGGGTGGTAAGGCGCTGTCTCTGGCCCCGCCCCCAAACTACAAACTGAACGTGAAGTACGACTTCACCGGCGTCCCCTCCGGAAGCGCCTACACGCTGAGGGTAGAGGGCTTTCACACTCCGGGCGAGGACGTCCTCGTGCAGGTCGTGGACTCCACGGAGGCGACGTGGACGACCCGAATGACGCTCACACAAACCTCGGACGACAACGCGGACGAGACGTACACCCTCACGACGGACGAATATGACGCCGGGAGTCCGAACATCCGGTTCGTCGGTGCGACGGAGAGCGGCGATACGGTTCAGACCAACCTCTCCATCGATCGGGTCAGCATCGACACGAACACATGGGACCGGATCGTGCTCATGCGAAGCCTGGACACGAGCGGTTCGACGTGGGCTTCGCAGATCATTCTCGCTTCCGGCCGGTCAGGGGACGGCCCGCTCGTCTTGGCGCGTGATTCGAAGGAGCCCTCGATCGCTATCGACGCAAGCGGGTACCTCCACGTCGTCTGGGTCTCCGCATCCGCCGCGGCCGACCAAAGCGAGATGAATCTCGTCCGGTACACAAAAACGACGGTCGCCTATCCCACGCAGACCCAGCTTGCGACCGGCGGGAACTGGCAGGCGGTCACTAACGTAGACGACGTGAACCCAGGGTCGATGCCGACGGTT
>VBML01000107.1 GCA_005878915.1 Methanobacteriota archaeon
CCCTTTCCCTTTTCATTCCTTACCGGTCAGCGACGCGGCTCGCCCTTTCGACCCGAGCACCCGCCGTCGTGACGTGACGATTAGCGGAAGCGGACGTCCGGATTCCAAGGTAGGCTGCTTCATCGAGAGGGGGAGCCGCATCCTTTGTCCATCGCCCGAGCCGGAGCAAGCCCCCCGACAACAGGCGATGGACCGCTACGCTACTGGCGACTCGTACCTGAAGGCTGATCTACTCGAAGATGGCCCCGCATCCGGGACAGGTTTTCGCGTCGGCGTCTACTTGAGTCCCGCATGAGGGGCACTCGAAGACCATCTGATCCGAAGGCGCCGACCGCGGCTGCTCGGCCGTGGCTCTTGCAGCCGGTGCTTGTTCGCCGAGATCTTCGTCATCGGTTGACGGCTCACGACGGCGGCGCCGGAGAAGGAGGCTGGCGGCGAGGAGGGCAACCACGATCCCCGCCACAAGAATGGCCCATGACGCCATCGTCGACACTTCGAGAGAGGTCGAGAAGAGCTCGATGTCTCCCAGGTCTCGGATGGGCGTCGCCGAGTTGAGGGTGACCCCCGAGATGGCTCGCTCCTGGTACGACGGGGACGTCACTCGCACCTCGTAGACGTCGAACGGGAGGACAGAGATGTTGAAGGTACCGTCGGCGTGCGTCGTGACCTGGCGGACCATCGTGCCCGTCGCGTTGTACACGCGAACGATAGCGAGGAGGCCCCCTCCCGCGTGGACGACTCTCCCGAAGACCTCGCCGGAGGTCGCGCGGGTGACGAACGACCGGGGTGCGCTGGACGCGCTCCACTCGAATTGGTCGTAGGCCTCGATCCGCCAGTAGTACGTGGTCCCACCGGTCGTCGGAACGCTGACGGAGGTACTCCCGGGAACCGTCGTGTTCGTCTCGGCGCCGACGAAATCCGACCGCGTCGCGAGGGACCAGCGATAGACCAGAAGGTCTCCCTCTGCGTCCGTCGCGGCCTCCCATCGGAGGAGTACCATGTCGGGTCCTTGATCAATCGCGAGGTTGGCAGGGCTGGTCAGGGTCGGAACCTCCGGAGGCGTGTTCAGTCGGAACCGCAGGGACGATGGAGGTCCCCACAGCCGCCCATCGAAGACCCGGACGTCCATCCTGTAGCTCGTGCCATCCACAAGGGCGCCCCCCCCGTACGCCCGGGAGGTTGCGGTTCCGCTCGCATTGGCATACCAGAGGAGAGTTCCGGAGGGCTCGAGGACGACGGACACGCTGTACGCTCCCTGCACACGGTCATTGACATTCGGGTCCGAGAACGTCCACGCGAGCATCGGTTGCGGGTCTGTGAGGTGAAGTACCGCGGACGTGCCATCCGAGGCCCCACCAGCGGTCAGCCCGGTCGCCACCGCCGCCCGGTTGATCAGAACCCGTCCGGACACGAACGTGGAAAGCGGCGCGACCGTATCCGGAGGCGCGACCTCGAGATACCCGGCGTCAACGACGGCGAGACCGACGCGGTCGTCAGCCGCCCCGTTGCGGGCAATGTCCACGAGGGCGATCAACCGCCTCGTTTGCCCCGCCGTGACTTGGAGGCTGAACCCGGAGAAGCGAACGCTCCCACTGGAGAAGGGCCCTTCCCCGAGCAAGGTGTCGCCGGGGCTCGGAACGCCGTTCCCGTCCACGTCGACGTATACCCGGAGCGCGGCGACGTCAGCGTCCGCCCCGCCCGCCCGATCAATTCGCAGGCTCGTCATTGAAACAGAGTTCGTGTTCGCTTGCAGGAAGGCCGTGAGCATCGTCACATTCCGTCGGCCCGCGTCCTCGATGAGGGGAGCTTCGTCGGAGAAGGTGACCCGGAGTTGGTCGACCGGCTCCGGGTTCACGGTCGGGCCGGCCGCGGGCGTCGTGCTCGTCTGGAGGATCCCGTCGTCCGCGAGGAAGGAAAAGGCGTAGTCCGTGCCCGGTGAAGAGAGATTGCGAGGGACCGCGTAGAGGGCACCCGCCGTGTAGTTGTCCACGCCCCCGAGCCACGTCTGGAGAATCAGCGGCAGGACAAAGCGGGGACTCCCGCCCTTGTAAATCGTCACCTGGATCCGGACGGGCGTATCGTTGTCCACATCCCGGTACTCGACGGACCACGTGAAGTTCGTGACGTTTGCGATTCCTTGAGCAGGGGTGACCGTGGAGTTCGACAGCGCCGGCGGATTCGGCGGGCAGGCGACCGTCGGCCCGACAAGAACCGTGGTAGGTGTCGCGCTCGCGCCTCGCTCATCCATGGCTGTAAAGAAGTACGACAGTGTTTGGGGGCACGTCGAGAAAGACAGGAACGCCTCGTACAACTTCCCGTCGATGACATTCGCGTCCGCGGGTTCCGTCTCCTGCATCGCGAAGGGGCTCCCGGCGATCTCGGACGCGCCCTGGAGGACGTGGAGCCGTGGCTCGCTCAACGCCGGGAAGTCGCCGTCACTGTCTTGGTACGAGATGCGGTACTCGTACGTGTCCGCTGTCGTGCCGTTGCCGGGCTCCAGCCCATCCCCGACGAAACCCGGTTCGCCGGTCCAGTTGAGCACCGGTGCGTTGTTCACCGGCGGGATGTCGACGAGCCTCACGACCCCGTACCACCTCGGGGGGGTCCCGGGATCCGCGAAAGGCCACGAGGCGTTCCCGCCAAGATTCCGTTCTTCGACGCCCTCGGACCAGTTGCTCTCCCCCGCGAACCCGAGAGTGTACCCGGGAGGAATGGGCAACGGCACCTCGAGAAGGCGCAATGGAATCCGGAACTCGTACGTCCGGTGCGGGGAGGGTCGCAAGGGGCTCTGGCCGTATCCGATCGTGCACGCGAGGCCCGTGTGGTTCACGTCAAGTCCAGCGCTGCAAGGGTCCTCGATTCGCCACGCCAGGCCGGTGTCGTTCCATACCGCGTGGAACGCGCCCCTGGGGTCCCCGACTCCGAACTCGTCGTCGGCCGGGGCGAGCGGGAACGCGGTGCGGTTCGTGCGGAACGAGATCGAGGCGCTGTCGTTCGGACCCGAGGAGGAGTCACCCACAGCGTCGTAGACGACGTACAGGTAGTCGGCATCGTTCTCCACGATGAGCCACGAGGCGACCGTGTTTCCTCCGATGGCAAACAGGTCCCTCGAATTCCTCGAGGAGAGAACGTACTCCCCGGCGGTCAGGAAGCCGTCGGGGATGGGAGTCCGGACCGCCCACGCGGAGTCGATGACGGGCGGGAGGCCAGGTATTATCATCGAGAGATTGAACGTCCCGACGGGGAAGTTCGCGGGGTCGACGCGGTCCTTCGTCCCCGAGACGGTGATGGCGGACGGACCCGTGACGCGGGCGCCCACGAAATCGTTCGCTGTCGCATCGGGGGCAATGTCGTAAGAAACCCACAACGTTCGCTGGGAACCCACAACGAATTGCAGAGCGAGGGGAAAGCTGACGAGCCCCGTCCCGCTGAACCGCCCTTTCCCCAGGAGGCGGTCCGCCCCCGGCTGGAGGATGAGGTCTCGGTTCGTATCTTCGAAGAGCTTGACCAGGGACACGTCCGCGCGGCTCGTTCCCAGGAACGTCACGTTGACCTGGGTGACGGTCACCATGCCCTTGTCGATGGCAAAGGTCGCGGCGAACATCGGCACGTCCGTCTGCCACTGGGTGACGTTCGCCGGGTTCGTCACCAACGTTGAGGTCACGCGGAGGGTATCGACGCCCTCGACGATGCGGGTTCGAGTTCCGGGGACATATGAGTTGATCGGGAGGTTGGCCGAGGAGACGTTGTCGGGGGTGTCGACGGTGATGTACGACGCCCCGAGGACGCCGGCCCCAATCCAGTCCCCGGGGACCGCCGTGAAGGGCAGGTCGAACACGACGAAAAAGCTCTCCCCCGTCCCTGCCGTGATCGGGAGCGGAGCTGGCAGGGTAAGAAGGGCGGACTCCGGGGTCCCAGACGGGGCCGTAGACACGAGCGGGATGTCCAGGGACGTGTTTAGCTGGCCGTCGCGATCCGCGTCCCGCCACAGGGCGACCCTCGAGACATCTCCCGGCAACGTCGTCGCCCCCGTGACGTCGACCCGGACCCGCCGGAGGTTGACCGAGTTCGTCGGGGTCGTCAGGTTCAGCCGGAGCATGGGGACGTCGTTCTGCCCGGGCTCGATGGTCGCAGGTGCCAGAATCGAGCCCCGGGCGGTGAGGACGTCGCCTGGGGGGGCGGTGCCCGGTCCCAAGAACATCACCGCGAGGGAATTTCCGAGTGCCGAAGAGTAGTTCAGGTGACTCGTACCGTCAATATTGCGAATCCAGGGGGGGTGGTCGATGAGCGGGTTCACGAGCGAGGCGTACTGGAGGAGGATTCGACCGTCCTGACCGGTCGGATTCTCGGTGAGGACGATTTCGAACTTCTGCGGGTCGGACGTCGCGTAATTAAAAACGCCGTTCCACGTTACGATTAACCGACGAGGCGAGGAGAGCGTGTCCGTCTTCACGAAGACATGGCCGCCGCCGGTGGCGTTCGGGTCGAGGTCGGAGTCCAGCGCGGACGCGAAGTCGGTCGTTTCGCTAGCATAGCCGGCAGGGAAGTCGAAGGCGATGAACCCGTTCGCGCACACGTATGCACTATTGTAAAGAACGCCGTAGAACCGGAAGGCGAACCCGAAGGACACCTTGGAGGTCGTGCAGTTCTCGTCGTCAAGGAGGAGGTCCCTCCCACCCGTCACTCCGTCGATCCATCCGAAGGCGAGGCCTGGGTTCGGTGCCTTGCTGTCGACCCAGGTGTATCCATAGGCATCGGGCCCGCCGGAGTCGGCGAGGGCGGGAGGCGCTGACGATAGAATCACAGTTGGGAGCAGGAGCATTACGACGAGGGCCACGGCTCCGGGGATTGGATACAGGAACCGCATTGAGGCTCTCTCCCCCGCAGACCAGCGCCTTCATTCGCGGCTCGTTTCATAAAGATTCGCCTACGGGGCGATGCCTGTGGGCTGCTCCGAGGATTTGTCGTAGGACGACGTGCTGAGTGATCTGGACCCGCTCTCCTTGCCGCGGCCCGAGCCTGCGGACGAAACCTTCCAAGATTGCACCAGAAACTATTAGCCGAGTCCTCCGCATGAGGACAGAGACAACCCGAGCGGGGGCCGGGTTG
The DNA here is from genome assembly GCA_005878915.1 of Methanobacteriota archaeon. Taxonomy (GTDB): domain Archaea; phylum Thermoplasmatota; class Thermoplasmata; order RBG-16-68-12; family RBG-16-68-12; genus EA-19. The sequence continues at coordinate 5,110 of VBML01000107.1, forward strand.
CGGGGAGGGGAGTCCCTGACGAAGTTTCGCGTTGCGGCCGTTGCGATCGTATTCTTCCTGGTATCCTTGACGGTGGCTGTCTTCTTCAGCCCTCTGGCGTCCGCCGGGTCGGTATCATGGACGACGGACACGGATTTCAATGGGGCCGGGGCCGTCTTCATAGCCACGGAGGTGGTTGGGACGGGGGTCCCCGCCCGCGTCGACCTCCTGAAGGACGCAATCGACTGGAAGAACGAGAACCCGCCCGGGTCGACCCCGGGTGCGCTCGACAGCCCGGCCAGCACCTTCGACTCCAAGGGCAACGTGACCGTCCTCTTCGGCGGGTACAAGGGAGGAGTGCCGAACTATAGCGCCAAGACGTGGGAGTACGCCCACGGGTCGAACGCGTGGACGGAGATCACGACGACACCGAAGCCACCCGCGCGGCAGTCCGCCGGACTCTCGTATGATCCTGGGCAGCACGTCGTGGTCTTGTTTGGCGGGTTCAACGACACGGACTTCCTCACGGACACATGGGAGTACAATGTGGACACGAACACATGGGCTCAGATCACGCCATCCACGTCTCCACCCCCCATGGTGGATAGCCCCCTCGTGTATCACGCGACGGCGCAAAAGCACATCCTATTCGGACAGAGCCTCACGTCCGGCAGCATGGAGACGTGGGCCTACGACGCGGGGGCCGACACGTGGACGAACCGCAATCCCACCGGATCGCCCTCGACCCGAAGCGGCTTCGCTTTGGCTTACTCCCCACAGCGCCAACGGACAGTGCTGTTCGGCGGGTCCCAGCTCATGACGCTGTACGACCAGACATTCGAGTACAACTACGCCTTGAACAGCTGGAGCCAGATCTCCGTCTCCGGCCCCGCGGCGAGAGCCGGCCACTCGATGACGTACAGGCCTGCATCGCAGTCCGTCGTCCTCTTCGGAGGCGGGACGAGTTCCGGGACCTCGCAGGAAACGTGGAGATACTTCACGGGACCCAGCGGCCCCACATGGCAAACCGTGAGCACGAATACAAAGCCCCCCGCGCGGCAGAGCGCTTCCTTCGCGTTCGACACGCTGGACGATGTGGCGGTGCTTTATGGAGGGATCTCCGGTACCGGCTCGCGCCTCGGGGACACGTGGACGCTCGGCGCCGCGTACCGTGCAGCCGGGAAGTATACGTCTCCCGTCGGAGACTCCGGCGGCTTCCCAACCTGGGGCACGTTGTGGTGGAACAAGACCCCCGCCAACCAGCCGCCCGCGACATTCCTCTGGTTCCAGATCGCTACGAGCACGAGCCCCTCAGGCCCGTGGAACTACGTCGGAGAGAACTACACGCCGAATTCCTACTACAAGGCCGTGGGCCAGACGATCAACAGCAACCACAACGGCCAGCGGTACATCCGCCTCCTCGTGACGTTCGGCAGCACGGACACGCAGGTCACGCCGAGCATGCAGGATGTGACCATCAACTTCAATATCCCCCCCGCAGCGCCGTGCATCGTCAGCACGGACCCCGGGCACCTTACGTTCGGCGTTTCTGTTACCGCGAACGTCATCATCACCTTCTCGGAGGCGATGGACCCATTATCGGTCACCGTGTCGTTCCTCGACGGGGTTCCCATCACATTCACGTTCAATTGGAACGGCGACGGCTCGATCCTTAACCTCACGCACCCCGGACAGCCGTTCGCGGAGAACGCGGTCTATACGCTCAAGGTCGACGGGAAGGATCTCTCGGGGGTCCCATTGTCCCCCACGTGCCCGGGAGGCGGGGCCGGCGCGCAGAACCCCTTCACCTTTGTCACGGAGAAGGTCTACCCGACGATCCAGAGCACGGACCCCCCCAACGGCACGAGCCCCCCGGTCCCCTGGGCCCAACCGATCGTGGTGCAGTTCAGCGAGGGCATGGACCCCTTCTCTCTCGTCACCTCCATCCGACCCAACAACGTCGTCCTTGACCCCGTATGGTCGAACGGCGACGCGACCCTCACGCTGAACCATGCGGAGGGCTTCTCCCAGTGCACTCCGTATCGGGTGCAGATCAATGCAACGGACAAGGCGCACCTCCCGCTTGTGCCCGGCCCGGTCCCGAACCCGTGGACGTTCTTGGCGTTCTGCGACAACCCGTACATCGTGTCGACGTCCCCGAGGAACGTGGAGACAGAGGTTGCCCTGAACGCTCCCGTGACGATCACCTTCAGCGAACCGATGATGCGCAGCAGTCTCTCATTCACGATCAGCCCTGAGGTGGGCGGCAAGGCGTTCTCGTGGTCGACCGGGGACACCGTCCTGACGATGACCCACAGCTCACAGTTCACGGGCTGCACGGTCTACACGGTCACGATTGCCGCGACGGATCTGGAGGGTAAGCCCCTCATCCCGAACCCGATCGACTCCACCGTCGTGAATCCGTCCAAGTTCATCACGACCTGCGCGAATCCCTACATTCTAAAGACCGTGCCGGCGGATCAGGCGACCGGCGTATCCGAAACCCAAGAGGTCCGCGTCTATTTCAGCGAGGAAATGGTCCCCGACTCCGTGACGTACACGATCACACCCACCGCCACGCTCGTCAGCAGGTCGTGGGACGCGAACGTGATTCTCCACCTCTCGTTCATCGTCTTAAACCAGTGCACCCAGTACAAGATGAATATTACGGGTGGAACGGACATGGCGGGCAATTCACTCGTGGCGGGGCCCGTTCCGAACCCGTGGGTCTTTGATATCGTTTGCAACGCCCCATATCTCACGTCGGAGGACCCCGCCGCCGGGGCAGGGCTCGTGCCCGTCGACAAGACTGTGGTCGTGACGTTCAACAAGGCGATGAACACGGGCACGGTGGTGACGAATCTCCAGCCGCCAGACGTGACGTTCACGAGGTCTTGGTCGAACGGCAACACAATGCTCACGCTCACGCACTCGGCGAACTTTGTCGATTGCCGTCGGTACAGATTGGGGATCGACGGGAAAAGCGAGGACAACTTCGACATGATCACGGGCCCCGGCGCTCCTGGCCTACCGAACCCCTTCGACTTCACCACCCGGTGTGCCGGATTCTACATCACGAACACGGACCCTTCAAACCAACAGCCGAACGTGCCCCGGGACCACCCCATCGTGATCGACTTCAGCGAGGCCGCGACGCAGTCCTCGTTCCGGTGGACGTTGAAGCCGAACACGGACCTCAGCGCGGTCTGGAGCAACGGGGATACGCGCGTTACGCTGACCCACGATGCGCTGTTCCCCGAGTGCGTCACGCATAATGTGACGGTGACCGCATTTAACGCGACCGGGAGTCCATTGATCAACGTGACGGGCTCCAAGCCGAACCCATGGACGTTCAAGACCGCGTGCGCGCCACCACAGATCTTGGTGACGGACCCGGTGGACGGCGCGTCCGGCGTCGCCTTGACCGCGCGGATCAACGTGACGTTCAGCCGCCCCATGCAGCGGAGCACCGTCTTCGTCTCCATCAGTCCGAGCAACGTGGGCCTGACACAGAATTGGTTGAATGGCGACACGTTCCTGACGCTTACTCATTCGACCGCATTCACGACGAGTACGCGCTATACGGTCCAAGTCCGCGGGAACGACGTGGACGGGGGCGCGCTCGTCGCGGGGCCCGTGCCGAACCCCTGGAACTTCACGACGGCGGCGGGAGTCGCCGCGCCGCGAGGCCTCCAAGTCATCCGAGCGCCGGGCGGGTCCGACATCATCCTCCGGTGGCAGGGCGTTCCCGCCGCCTCGTCCTACGTGATCTATTCCGCGGGGAACCGGTTCGCTCGATGGCCATGGCCTCAACTGACGGAGGTCTTCGCGCCGACGACCTCGTACACCGCGACCGGCCAGGGCAGCGATGGGGCCACCCACTACTACATCGTCCGGGCCAAGGACCCGACGGGCATCCTAAGCGGGAACTCGACCATGGGCGTCAAGGCCCACCTCTCGTTCGCGTTCAACGCGGGCCGCAGCAACATCAACTGGATGTCGATTCCGTATCGGTCGATCTACCAGCGGGCGAGCGACATTTCGAACGAGCTCACCTCCACCCGAATCGACGTCATCGGGAAATGGGACCCGCAGAGCCAGAGCATCGACCTGTGGTTCTTCTTCCGCGGCTCCTGGCGTGGCGATAACTTCGCGCTCTCCCCGGGCGACGGGTTCTACATCGGGATCCGCTCGAGCTTCACCTGGGTCGTGAACGGGACGGACGGGACGGTCGGGCGGTCTTTCACGTTCTATCCGCCGCCAAACAACAACGTGAACTGGATCTCCCTGCCGTACACGAACCCCTACCTCCTGGCGAGCGACCTGGTGCGGGACATCGAGGGCGGCTTGGGCCCGGGAACGAACACGAAGATCATCGAGGTGGCGAAGTGGGATCCCCTGGTGCAAGCCCTCGTGCGGTTCTCCTACACCGCCGGTGGATGGTCTGGGACGGACTTCCTCCTGGGGCTCGGCGACGGGGTGTACCTGAGGGTCGTCGCGACGTTCACCTGGACGCCCCGCCTCCTGACGCCCGAGGTCCCGTGATTCCGGGGGCTTTCGAATAGCGAACCACAAACTATTAGCAAGATACTCTACATCCGCCGCCAACCAGACGGACCGCGTCACCTCGGCGTTTCGCCTGACTCCGCTGTCGGTCTGGGATCGATTTGAGGCGGGAGGATGAGAAAATGGGACGGTCCCTTGGTGTCCGAGCACTTGCCGTGCTGATCATCGTTGTCATCGTGACGATGGGCTTCGTCCTCACGTGGCCGAGTGTCCAGGCCGCGACGAGGACCTGGGACACGGACGTGGATTTCAACGCCGGCACGCTGAATGGAGTCGCGGTCATCGGAACCGGGACCCCCGCGAGCGTGCAGCTGCTTCAGGACGCGACGGACTGGAAGAATGAGGCTCCTTCCTCGAACCCGAGCGCTCGCGAGGGGGCGGCGATGGCGTACGACTCCACGAACGCCCGCGTCGTTCTCTTCGGGGGGCTTGGGACCGTGGAGCTATCGGACACCTGGGTGTACGATCCCTCTGCGAACACTTGGACGAACCGAAACCCGGCCACTCACCCGTCTGCCCGCACACAAGCGGCGATGGCGTTTGACGCGGGCAACGGGACGATTGTTTTGTTCGGCGGGATCTCCGCCGCGGCGAACGAACGGGACACGTGGGAGTACAACGTCGCTACAAACCAGTGGACCAACACCACCAAGCCGACTGCCCCGCCAGCAATGGAATCGTACACGATGGCCTACTATTCGACGGTACAGCGCAACGTCCTCGTTGGCCGGAGCACGACGTCCGGGGCCATGCAGACGTGGGCATACGACGTCACAACGGACACGTGGGCGAACCGCGTCGCCACCTTCAGCCCCGCCCGATCAGGGCAGGGCGTCGCCTACCACGCGGCGTTTGATCGACTAGTCCTGTTCGGCGGTTCGTCCCTCTTCAGTACCTACGGAGACACGTGGGAGTACAACTACAACGCGAACAGTTGGACGAACACGGTCGCGGACGGCAGCGGTCCACCGGCACGGGCGTTGCTGGGCCTCAGCTACCGCTCGGAAGACTCCGCGGTGTGGCTGTTCGGTGGGAGCGACAGCGGCGGCAACTCCCTCGCGGATACGTGGCGATACCGCGACTTGCTTGGGAGCCGGACATGGTCCAGCACGCCGACGCAACGAAACCCTTCCGCGCGCAATACCTTCGGCATCACCGACATGACCGCGAACAAGAAATCCGTGCTCTTCGGCGGCGTCCTGGCGGGTGGCAGCCACGCCTCGGACACTTGGTCCATCGGGCCCGCGTACCGGTCCTCCGGCGATTGGACGTCGGCGAATGCGGACAGCGGCGGGGCGAACGTCGACTGGCTCACGCTTACGTGGTCACCGACGAGCCAGCCCCCTGGAGCGGTCCTGCGGTTCCAGACCCAAACCTCGAACGACCCGGCAGGTCCGTGGAACGACTTCCGTGGCCCAAACTGTTCACCGTCGACGTACTACGTCACCTCGGGGACGGCCGTCTGCGCAAGCCAGGATAACGCGAGGTACATTCGGGTCCGCGGCCAGCTCCTCACGTCGAACGACCTGAACACCGCAGTGATGGACTTGGCCGCGGTCGACTACACGGTCCCGGCCGCGAGTCCGTATATCATCCTGACGACTCCCGCTGACACCGATCAAGGGGTCCTGCAAACCGCTCCGATCTTCGTCCGGTTCAGCGAACCCATGGATAATACCACCGTGGCGTGGACGATCAACCCGTTCGTCTCCCTTACGTCTCAATGGTCGGAGGGAAACTCGGCGGTGACCCTTTCCCACACGACGCCGCTTCTCGAAAACAAGGCGTACACGGTCACCATCACCGCCGGCAAGGACACCCAGGGGTTTGCCCTCGTGGCGGGCCCGGTTCCGAACCCGTGGACGTTCGTGACCGAGCGCGTGAACCCGACCATCACCAACACGAATCCAATCCAGGGGCAAGAGGACATCGCGCTGAACGCGAGCATCGTGATCACCTTTAGCGAGGCGATGAATCGGAGCTCTGTGACCCGGACGATTTCGCCGACGATTGCCCTGAGCGACACTTGGTCCGCCGGAGACACGGTCCTCACCTTGTCCCACACGGAAGAGTTCATGCAGTGCCGGATGCACACCGTGAACATCACGGGGAAGGACTTGGCGGGCCTCCCACTTGTGCCAGGCGCCGTCCCGAATCCGTTCGAGTTCCATGCGCACTGCAAGGAGCCGTTCATCACGACGACGAGCCCGTTCCATTTGGAGACGAACGTCGCGCAGGCGGCGAACATCGTCGTCGATTTTAGCGAGCCGATGGTGCCGAACACGGTCAGCTGGACCCTGAGCCCGTTGGTCGCGCTCTCGCCGGGTTGGACGAACCAGAACCAAACGCTGACGCTGACCCACTCCACCCCGTTCGCGATCTGTCAGACGTACACGGCGAACATCACGAGCGGGAAGGACGCGGACGAGGGGTTGGACCTGTTCCCCGGGAAGCACATGGAACACGCGCCGCACCCCTGGAAGTTCACGATCGCGTGCTCGAGCCCCTTCATCGTGGTCACCTTGCCGCCCGACGGTGATACGAGCGCCAACCCGACGGCGAACATCACCGTGCAGTTCAGCGAGGCGATGAACCCCGCGAGCGTCACGTGGTCGATCAGCCCCACAATCACCTTGAACGGGTCGTTCGACCCCGGGAACATGCTGCTCACCCTCACGCACACGGTGCCGTTCAGTTGCGGGCCGAACACGGTGCTTATCCAGGGGACGGATGTCGATGGCAACCCCTTGATCGCGGGACCGGCTCCGAACCCGTGGAGGTTCCAGCCTTCTTCGAGCCCCTGCATCGTGCAGACGAGCCCCGCCGACTCGACGACCGGAATCGCTCTCACGTCGAGCATCGTGATCACATTCAGCGAAGCGATGGACCCCTTGTCGGTGACGTGGGACGTCTTCCCGCCCGGGGTAAGCTTCACTCAAACGTGGTCGAACGGCAGCTCTGTTCTCACGCTGGCCCCCACCACTCCGCTCTCGCCGAGCAGGGACTACACGGTCGTCGTCCTGTCGGGGAATGACACGGACGGCAACGGCCTCATCGCGGGCCCGGTCCCGAACCCGTGGCGGTTCCGGACCGCCGGGATACCTCCGCGGATCCTGTCGACAACCCCGGCGGACGGGACCGCGAACATCCTAGCGACCGCGGACGTGGTCGTCGACTTCAGCGAGGCGATGGACACGGCGACCGTCAACGCGACCGCGGCACCGGGAATCGGTCTCACGTACGCATGGTCGAACGGCAACACAACGCTGACCCTGAGCCACTCTTCGGCCTTCGTCGATTGCACGCGCTACATGTTCACGATTACCGGGCAGGATCCGGACGGCGACGCCCTCGTCGGAGGCCCAGTGCCGAACCCGTGGAATTTCACGACGGCCTGTCCGACCCCGGTGATCACGGACACGAACCCTGCGGACGCGACAGTTGACGTCGCGATCAGCGGGCCCGTCTTCGTGAACTTCAGCCAATCGATGGACACGTCGAGCGTGCGCGCGGACTTCATTCCCTTAGTATCGGTTACGTACACCTGGACGAACGGCGACCGGACACTCCGGATCAACCACGGGACGCCGTTCACGGAGTGCAGGGCCTATACGGTCACCGTTTCCGGCAACGACACGAACGGGAACAGCCTCGGGCCGGGCCCGGCGCCCAACCCGTGGGGATTCACGGCGTTCTGTCCCCCTCCCCAGATCACCTCGACGGTGCCCGCCTCCGGCGACACCAACGTCGTCACCGCGGCGCCCGTCGTCGTGACGTTCAGCCGGGGCATGGACACCGCGCCGGGTCGCGTGACGTGGAGCTTCGTGCCCGGTGCGGGCGTGACGTTCGCATGGACGGCCGGCGACACGGTCCTCACGCTGACCCCCAGCCCCGCGCCGCTCGCGCAGTGCTCGAACTACCAGGTCACGATCGGCGGCAAGAGCAAGGAGGGGAAGGACCTCGTCGCGGGCTCCGTGCCGAATCCATGGTCGTTCTCGACCACGTGTCCCGTATCCGCCCCGGGGAATCTGCGGGTGAGCCGCCTCGCGCCGGATGTCGTCCAGCTCACGTGGAACGCGGTGGCCTCCGCGGACTTCTACCGGGTGTACGAGTCCTCGAACCGGTTCGCCGCCTGGCCCTGGGCGGTCCTGGGGACATCGACAACGACCAGCTTCCCCGCGACCGGGCACCTCACCGACGGCGCCACCCACTACTACATCATTCGCGCGGTCCGAGGGACCGCGGAGAGCCTGAACTCGACGATGGGAGTGAAGATCCAGATGAATGTCGGGTTCAGTTCCACCTCGTCGAACATCCGGTGGTTCTCCCTCCCGTTCCGTTCGGACTACACGAAGGCGAGCGACATCGCGACGGAGCTCGGGTCGTCGAAGATCGACGTCGTCGCGAAGTGGAACCCCGCCACGCAGGCCCCCATCCTGTACTATTACTTCCGCGGCGCTTGGCGGGGGACGGACTTCTCGATCGCCGCGGGGGACGGATTGTACATCGGGTCCGTGAGCGCGTTCTCCTGGGTCGTCGTCGGGAACGATCGCCCGGTCAGCCTCTCGTTCACCTTCAACAGTGGACCGTTGGGGAACGTGAACTGGCTCTCCCTGCCGTTCACGGGCACCTACGCCTTGGCGAGCGATCTCGTGCGACAGATCGAGGGGGGCACGGGACCCGGCACGAACACGAAGATCACCGAGGTCGTGAAGTGGAACGCCGCCACGCAGACGATCGTCCGCTACTTCTATACCGCCGGCGGATGGTCGGGCGCCGACTTCTCGATCAGCCCGGGCGACGGGATCTACTTCCGCATTACGTCAAGCTTCACTTGGACGCCGAGCCTGATTACTCCAGAGGTGCCGTAGATGACGAGGAGAGGGTGGATTGCGATTGCGCTTGTAGTGTGGACGATCGTCGTAGCGCTCCGCGGGGTCTCCGTGAGTGCGTTGCCCAACCATGTGGTAGCGGGCGGCGTCTTCGGCGTCGGCGGGAACGTCTCCCAAGGTCCGGCGAACCCCGCGAACGCGGCGGGCTTGGTGTTCTATTCGACGAACCAGGTCGGGTACACGCCCCTTACGGGCACGGACTCATACACCCCCGCGGACGGGACGAACCCCGCGCTCTTCGCGAGAGACATCGGCGCCCAGTGGAACTGGGTGGATGGAGACGAGATCGTCGCGGTGGTCGAGACGGTCCGTGGTATGAACGGCTGGACCGGGAAACCGGGAGCTCCGTCATCTCGACGTGGTCGAAGCTCGCCGACGGGAACGGGAATGTCGTGTCGTACAGCCTCTACCGGACCCCGGGCCCGGGGAGCCCCATCGCGACGGTTCCGACGGCGACGACGATGACCTACACTGACACCGGCCTCGCCGATGGTCGATACTGTTACACCGTCCAGGTGAACTACCGCCGGGACCTCGCCGGCGCCGTATATGGGACCACGGGGCGCTCGGAGGAGAGGTGCCGCACGGTCTCCGCGGCGGGGAACACGCTCCCCACGGCCGCGATCACGAGCCCCGGGATCGGTGGAATCTGCGCGACGGGTGGATCGACGGTGACCGTCGTGTGGACGATGGGGGATGCGGAGACCCCGGACGGCGGCCTCCGGGTGTGGCTGAACTACTCCGTGGGGGCAAATGTATTTCCGATTCCCGGAATGCAGGACCAGAACGGTCTGTCCTCACCCTGGACCTTCCAATGGGCGACGCCCGCGATTGACGGGACGGCCACGATTCTTCTCCTGGTCATGGATGAGGCCGACGGAAGGGCGACGGATTCCGTCCCGGGGGTTAGGATTGATTCCACGGCGCCGACGGCGACCCTGACCCAGCCCACGGCGACGACGAACGTGGCGACCGATGCAACGGTCGTGATTACGTTCAGCGAGGCAATGACCCGCGCGGCGACGGAGCTAGCGATCTCCTTCTCGCCATCGGTAGCCTCGCTCACGTTCACCTGGTCGGTTGGGGACTCCGTCGTCACGGTGGGGCACCCCGCGTTTGCCGTGAGCACCCCGTACACGCTCACCGTGAGCACCGGGGCGCGCGACGCGTGCAGCCCGGGAAAGGCCCTTGCGAGCGCGTTCCAGGCGAGCTTCACGACGGCATCGGGGACGAAGGTCCCGAGAGCGCCCTCGAACCTCCGGGTGACCTCGGCGGTGGCCGCTGGGATCAGCCTCGCGTGGGACGCACCGACCCAGTACACGGACGGCTCGCCGCTGAGCGCCGCACAGATCCGAGGCTACGACGTGTACCGGGCGACATCGGCGAACGGGACCCAGACGAAGATCGGCACGATCAACGCGACGTCGTTTACGGACCCGAACGTTCAGGCGGGGACGGAATACTTCTACTGGGTCAAGGTCGTCGACACACAGAGCCGGGAGAGCGCGTTCAGCAACTCGGTGTCCGGCCGCACGCCCGCCACTCAAGCCTTCCCCGTCGATCCGGTCTGGATTGTCGTTGCGGTCATCGCGATCATCCTCTTGATCGTCGGAGTCCTCCTCGTGCGGGGGAGAAAGCCTGCCACGCCACCGCCGCCCGAAGCACCACCCCCAACTCCCTAGGTGAGAACGGTGACCCGCGACCATGGGGAACGGACCGCCCGCCCGGCTCTGGCGTAGCCTCGCGATCCTGGTCGCGGTCGCGGGGCTCGTGGCCCCTGGGGGACACGCCGCCGCGGGGGGTCCCGTGGAGCACCCGCTCGCGGCCCCTCTAGTCGCATCGACGTCTCCCGCCGCGGGGGCGACCGGGGTCCAGCTTAGCTCCGCGATTCAAGTCCGCTTCTCCGAAGCGATGAATGCGTCGACCGTCTCCCCTGTCATCATGCCGAACGTTGCCATCACGACGTTTTGGCCGACGCCCGACGTCCTCGTCCTCACGCCTGTCCCCCCCGGTCTCGCGAACTGCACGGTGTACTCCGTGCGAGTTTCGGGGCGCGATCTGGACGAAGGCTTGGCCCTGTCTCCCGGCGCCGCGCCGAATCCTTGGTCGTTTATGACAGTGTGCGACCGCCCGTTCCTGACCCAGACGATCCCCGCGGACGGCGCGCAGAACGTCCTTGCCGCGGCGCCCATCGTGGTCACGTACAGCGAGCCGATGGACGTGCTTGCCCCCTCCTTCAACCTCATGCCGACTCCAAGCTCGATGCTGACGAGTTGGGACGCGAGCCGCACGGTCTTGACGGTCCGAACGTCTCTCCAGCCGGGGATGACGTACACCGCGACCGCGTCGGGCCGTGACGACGACGGGAACGCCCTCGTCACCTCTCCGATTCCAAATCCATGGACGTTCCGGGTGAATGAGCCACCAACGATTTCTGGACTCAACGTGTCCCGCAGCGGGTGCCTGGAGTCCGGCTCCAATGTCACCATCGACTGGTCCATGGTCGATGACTCGGACGCAGCGACGGATCTCGAGGTGTTGATTTCCTACTGGGACGCCGGCGTGTGGCGCCCCGTTCTCGGGCCCGCCAGGAACCTTTCCTCACCCGCGTCCTTCCAGTGGACCCTCCCGACCGCAGATGTGGACACACGAGTTCGCCTTCAGGTAAACGACACTGTGGGAGCGTCGTCAACCGCGGAAGTCTCCGGAATTCGCATCGATTCCGCCCCACCGCGAGTCCTTGCGACGACCCCCGCAAACAACACGCCGGACATCCCTCTCGACTCCTCGATCGTGATCGTATTCTCGGAGCCAATGAATCAGACCGCGACCCAGGCCGCGCTTTCGATCGCCCCGCAGCTAGCCGGAGCGACGTATCGCTGGGCGAACGGGGACTCTGCTCTGACGATCGACCCTGTGGCGCTCGTTGACCGCACCCAGTACCGCGTGACCGTCGCCGGGACGGCGCGGGACACCTGCGGGACCGGGAGGCCGATGGCGACTCCCGCCAACTTCACGTTCACGACGGAGAAGGTGCCATCGCTCCCGCCGGTCAATCTCGCTGCGACGTCGACCGGGGAGAGCTGGGTTGAGCTCGCGTGGGATCCCGTCGCGATTTTCATCACCGGGACTCCGATTCCCTCGGGATCCAACATCTCGTATCGCGTTCTGCGAAGCGAGACGGAGACGGGCCCGGGCGCCCTCGTGGGCGAGACGACCGTTGCTAGGTTTCGCGATGAGGGCCTCCGCCCCTCCACGACCTACACTTACCGCGTCCTCGCCGTCGTCGACGGAAAGTCCTCCGATGTCATCGTCCTGAGCGTCCGAACACACGACCCGTTCGTCGCGACCCCCGCGGGCTGGGGCACCATCGCCCTCATCGCGGCCGTCGGCGGCGGGAGTGTCGTGTTCTTGCTTCGCCGTCGGTGGATGGCCCGCCGTCGCATGGAGAAGGAGAGGAGTCTCGCCGAGGAGATCCAGGACATCGGACGCGGTGTGTTGGGCAGTGTTGGGGAGCCCGACACCGATGCCCGACGTCGCCTGCAGGAGGATCTGCGGGCCCGGTTCCAGGAGGTTCTGCGCCCCGCGGGGAAAGGGGAGACGAGGATGGGGAGCCCGGGAGCGGTCTACGAGATGCTCGCGGGTTCGCTCACGGAGGGGTCCGCCGCGGACCGTTCACGCGGTGACGATCTCCTGCGGCGGCAGCTGGGCCCCCTGGCGGACCAGCTTCAGAAGTTCCCTACGGCCTACGATCCGATCCGAAACGCGGAGGGCGCCCAGCAGCGGCTTACGAATCTGCCAGACTTCGCCCGCCGAGCGGTTCTCCTGGAATACGTCCGCGGGCTCGAGGAGTACCTGCGGGCCCGCATCGAGGCCCTCGTCCGCGCACCGGGAGGCCCCGCCCCGCGCCCCTCCCGCGCTGCCGGGCCACGCATATCGATTTCCAACTTGCTCAATCGAGTCGATCAGGATCCTACGTCGTTCGTTTCCCGTTCCGCCGCGTGGACGGAGTCGCGGCCCGTCCTGTTGGAGGCGCTCGACCTCCGGGGCATCATCGAGGACCTCAACACCGCCCTGCCTACGCCGGGCCGGATCCGGGCAGCGGTCTTCCTCGCCCTCATTTCGTGCCGTGGCCTCTTCCGCCGGACGATGGACCGCGGAGCCGTACGAGGTACGTGACCCGGTAGAGGTCCTTCCCGTTCTTCTGGCCGTACAGCTTCGGGGACGAACCCACGCTCCCGTAGAAGGCGTCGGCGAGCTCCCGCGCGATGGACCGCGCCGCGGTGTTGCTGCTGAGATACAGGTCCGTCCCGCCGCGGACGTCCTCGATCTTCGATATGAACACCTCCTCCCCCTTCGCGGACCGCCGCGCGACGGCGGCCTCCACGAAGCCGACAAGGCGGTCGCGGTCCTCCGGGCCGAGGTCCTTCGTCTCCGTCCGGACCTGGAGAATCCCCTCGTAGTACTTCGAATGCCGCCGGGTGCACGTGGGGCACAGCCCCGCCTTCAGGCGGAGCCGGACGCGGAACGACTCGACGAGGTCGAGCCCTTCGATCTGTGCGGCGACCTTCGCCGCGACATCGAGATTGCGCGGGTCCTCCGCGCGGGATGTATGCGTGAACGTGACGCGGCTCGCCCGCGGGTCCACCGGGATCCGCTCGCGGAGGAGCGAGGGAATCGCGATTTCCAGGTCGACCCGGGCCCACCCCTTGCCCATTTCGATCCGACCGCAGTCGGCGCACACGCTGGCGTCGATCGCCTCCGGTGGGCGGACGATCGGATGTCGCTTCCGGAAGTCCTCGGCGCACAGGCCATCGATCGTGGGGCCCTCCCGTCCGCACTCCACGCAGAACATCGCGGGGCTTCGAACGAGCGGGCGCTACTTAAGGGACGCGCCAATCGTTCTCGCGATGATAGCGGGGGAGGAGCCCATAAGTATCCTTCCGCCGTCGTGATGATCTCGTGGCGTCGAACCGGAGCTGGTGGCGGATGCGCCGCGTGAAGCACCGGGACGGCGTCGCCCTCTGCGTTCTCTCCTCCGCGCTCCTCCTGGCGGGGGAGCTGACGACATCGTCCCTCGGGCTCATCTACGCGAACTACCTCGAACCGGAGATCGGGAACCCCCCGTTCTTCGCCCTTCGCACGGTCCTCGCGGTCCTCGCGTTCACGACCGCGTTCGGCGCGATCCTCGTCCTCGCGGGCGGCTGGTACTTCCTGCTCGGCCGCGTCTCCCGGGGACGGTTCCTCGTCGGGTTCGGCGTCGGGTTCACCTCCCTGACAATCCTGAGCAAGGTCGCGTACGCGGTCCTCGTCTCCGGCACCCCCCTCGCGTTCTTCCTCCCGC
>VBML01000181.1 GCA_005878915.1 Methanobacteriota archaeon
CACGAAACGGAATGGGGGTTGGATGTTCCCTGGATAGGACCGGCAACCGGGCTCCAAGGGCCACCCGTCGAATAGTTGATCCACGCTTGGAGGGACGTGACAGGGTCCTGCGGGTCCGTCATCGTCCAGATGACGGCGTGGGTGCTTCCGCCCGTCCACCGCTGAGCGCCTGCGGGGGACGAAATACTCACGACTGGCTTGACCGGCGGGTCGATCCGGATGGGCCCGTTCATGGTTATGCCCGTGTGCACGCCGCAGACGTAGTTGTACAGCCCTGGCGCGCCGGTGGGCATGAACGAGAACGGGAACCCCATCGTGCCCGACGAAAAGTCACCGCTCCAGTTCTCTCCAGAGGGGGCGCAACCGTTGTCCACGTCATAATCGATACACCAGCTGTGCGGAAAGCCATCGGCGGAAAATAGGGTTAAATCCACTCGCTCTCCTTGGGTCACGACGAGCAGCGGGCCAGGACTGTTGATCGTCGCCTGCGTGAACCCCCAGCCCCCGAGCGCAGATCCCCAGAGGGTGAACGACGCCCCACGCGCGGGCGTCGTGACGAACGGCGGAATGCCCGCAACCAGAAGCAGCGCCGCGAGTCCTCCGATGAGGGTTAGCCTACGGGCGTTTGACTCTATGCGCACTGTCATCGCCTCTGACCGAACCTGTCGCAGACAGTCTTCGCTACTTAACGGTTCTCCCGTGTCCCTTCGAGGAGCAGCAAAGATAAACCCGGGCTGTGTTCCGTGCGGCGAATGCCCTTTCAGACCCTCTCGTTCGACCCCGCGACCCACTACATCGATGTCAACATGATGGGCGTCGCGGGCTTCGGCTCGATTTATCTGATCGACGATGAGGAGAAAGCCCTTGTCGAGGCGGGGACATCGAACGACGCGGGCTCAATCCTCGCGGCGGTGCGGGAGTTCGGCCTCCGCCCGAACGATATCGACCACGTCATTGTCTCCCACATCCATCTCGATCATGCGGGTGGGGCGGGACTCCTCCTGAGGGAGATGGAGAACGCCACGGTCTACGTCCACGAACGGGGGCTGAAGCACCTCGCCGACCCCAGCAAGCTCGTCGCGAGCGCCGCCTCCGCGCTCGGGGACATGGCGGGCGAGTTCGGCACGATGACCCCGATCGCGCCGGACCGGCTCCATGCAGTCAAGGACGACGAAACGCTGGACCTTGGCGGGCGAGTCCTCCGGTTCCTCGACTCCCCGGGCCACGCCCCGCACGAGCTCACGATCCTCGACGAGAAGAACAACTGCGTGTACACCGGCGACGCGGCGGGGCTGTACTTCCCCGCGGACGAGATCCTCATCCCGATCACCCCTGCCCCGGCATTCGACCTCGATCAGAACCTCGCGACGTTCCGGCGGATCCTCGAGCTGTCCCCCCGGGCGCTCCTGTTCAGCCACTTCGGACCCCACGACCGCCCGCGCGAAGCGATCCGGAAACAACTCGTTCAGTACCCCGCCTGGAGCGAACTCGTACGGCGGTACCTAGGGGACCGCGGGGAGGACGGGGTGACGGAGGAGCTGTTCCGCCTGACCTGCGCCGAGGCGAAGGTGTACCCCCACGCATTCCTCAGGCGAAGGATCCGCAACAGCGTCCACGGCCTCGCCACGTACCACGAGAGGTTAGAGCGTGCTGCCGCAACCCGTTGAGGACAAAATCGCCGCGGTCGCGGGGGACCATCAGAGCGGCGCGACGCATCTCGCAGAGCGCGCGCTCCGGGCGTTCGACCTCCTTGTGGCATCAGACTCCGTGGACCGGGCCTCCGTACAAGAGCTCGCGCGTCGCCTCGAGGATGCGCAACCCGCGATGGCGAGCGTCCGCACGGTTGCCCGCCTCGCCGCGAAGTTCCTCCTCGAGACCCCACAGAACTGGCCCGCCTTCGTGGGCGCAATGCAACGGGACCTTGACGACGGCCGCCGGAAGGCGGGCCGGAACTTCGTGAAGGTCCTCGAAGCCCCCGCCTCCGTCATCACCCTGAGCCGGAGCACGAACGTGTTCGAGTGCCTCGGGGCCGCGAACCAGAAGGGCCTCCTCCGAGAGGTGTTCGTCCTCGAGACCCGCCCGTTGCGGGAGGGCGTCGAGCTCGCGCGGGACCTCCACGACGCGGGCGTGAACGTGTCCGTCATCACGGACGGTGCGGCGGGGGCGTTCATCGCGGGGGTGACCCTGGGACTCACAGGCGCGGACACGGTGTTCGTGGACGGGGGCGTGGTGAACCGAACGGGGACCCACGGCCTCGCGGCGTTGTGTCGCACCGCGGGAAAGCCGTTCTACGTCGCATGCGAGACGCTCAAGATCGACACGACGCGCGCGTCGAAGGACTGGCGCCCGCCTCCGGAGCAGGACCCGACGGAGGTCTCGACCGAGCTCCCCGCACGGAATCCGTACTTCGACCTCACCCCTGGCGCCCTCGTCACGGGATTCGTGACGGAGCGGGGCGTGTACAAACCGGAGCTCATCCGCCAAGCGTTCGCGAGGTGATACTCCCATATGCCCGCGGGCGCCGAGGACGTGACGGACTCGTTCCGGGACGGGATCCGCCTGTTCAACGAGGAATATTTCTTCGAGGCCCACGAGCACCTCGAGGGCCTGTGGCGGCTAGAGCACGGTGAGCCGAGACAGTTCCTCCAGGGACTCATCCAGATCTGCGCGGCCTTCTCCCACTTCCAAAATGGGAACCTGATCGGGGCCGTCAACCTGCTGAAGCGAGGGGCGGATAAGATGCGACCGTACCCCGCGCATTACATGGGAATCGACGCCGGGATGTTGATCGCGGAAGCGGACATCGCCCGCCAGAAGATCGAGGCGATGCGTACGGGCAAAGAGCCGCTCGGACGCATCACGTTTCCCCGGATCGAACTACCGGGTGCAGAGTAGGGCCGTGCCAGTGACAAATCCTCAGCGGAACTCTTCGAGGAGCTCCTCCGGGTTCTCGAGGCCGAGGGGCTGCCGCACGAGGGGCCCCTTCCGGAGGGCGGGCTCGAGGTCCTCGTACGTCGGGATGTCTGTCCGCTCGTAGATGACCCCGATCCCGATCCGGTCGCGCTTCTGGTCCAGGTTCGGCCACTCCGTCGCCCGCGTCCACGCCGCGTGGAAGTCCGCGGGGTTGTGGCCGTCCTTCTCGAGGGCGTACGCGCGCGTGCGGAACCAGTCGTACGTGTTGATCTTGTTGTACGTCACGCAGGGGCTGAGCACGTCGATGAGCGCGAATCCCTTGTGCTGAATTCCCTTCGCGAAGAGGTCCGCGAGGCCCTTCGCGTCCCCGCTGAACCCGCGGGCGATGTACGTCGCGCCGGACGCGAGCGCAAGGGCGAGGGGGTTCACCGGATTCTCGATCACGCCTTCCGGCGTGGACTTCGTCTTCATCTCCTTCTCGCTCGTCGGGCTCGCCTGGCCCGTCGTCAGGCCGTAGATTTGGTTGTTCATCACGATGTATGTGATGTCGAGGTTCCGCCGCATCGCGTGGATGAAGTGCCCCACGCCGATTCCGTATCCGTCCCCGTCGCCACCCGCCGCGATCACGGTGAGCTCGGGGTTCGCGAGCTTGATCCCGCTCGCCACGGGGACGGCTCGCCCGTGAATCGAGTGGAACCCGTATGTCGACAGGAAATGGGGGATGTTGGAGGAGCAGCCGATGCCGCTCACGATGACGATGTTCCACGGCTTCAGCTGGAGGGCCTGCAACGCCTTCTGGAGCCCGTTCAGGACGGCGAAGTCGCCGCACCCCGGGCACCACGTCACCTTGATCTCGGACTTGTACTCCTGCAACTCGATCGTTCGTCCGTCGCTCATCCCAGCACCTCGCGCACCTTCGCGGCGATTTCGCTCGGGTAGAACGGCTCGCCGTCGTACTTCCCGAGGAAGTGATTCGGCTTGATCCCGGTCTCCGCCGTGAGCAGGCGGGAGAACTGTCCGGTGAAGTTCCCTTCGACCGCGAGCGTCTTCTTGGCCTTGCCGAGGATCTCGGCGGTCTCCTGCGCGTGGAACGGGAACAAGTGGGCGAATTCGAGGGAGTTCACGGATATCCCGTCCGCCTCCTGGAGGTCGAGGATCGCCTCCCGGAGCGGGCCCTGGGTCGAACCCCATGAGATCAGAGTCAGGTCTGCGCTCGGCGGCCCCCAGAGCTCCGGGCCTTTCGTATCCCGGAGGAGGCCATCGAGCTTCTTCATCCGCTTGTCCATCATCTGGCGCCGAATCTCGATCCACTCCGGGATCCCCGCCAGCACGTCCGAGATCAGCTCGCCCTTCTCGTCGTGCTCGTCCGTGCCCGCGTCGAACTGGAATCCCTCCTGGCCCGGAAGCGCGCGGGGGCTGACGCCGGAGTCCGTGAGCTTGTACCGGAGATACCGCTCCCGGCGTTCCCCGCCGTCCGCCGCGAGGAGGCCTCGGATGATGGGGACGTTGAAGTCGAACCCCTCGACGGTCCGGTATCCCTCG
>VBML01000182.1 GCA_005878915.1 Methanobacteriota archaeon
GTCTCCGCTGAATAGGGTCGACAGGGAGTCCGCGCACGTCCCTGACGAGTAAAACTTGTACGTGACCGTGCCCGTCGCGGGGAAGCCGGACGTGAGACCCGAGAAGGAAGCGGTGTCGTGGACCACGGTGCCTAACGCCACAGGGCTGGCGGGGACGATCACCGTGCTTAGCGTCGGCGACGCCTTGTTCACCGTGAGGGGCTCACAGGGGCTGTCGGCCGGCCCGTAGTCCGCATCCTCGCCGTTGTAGTGGGCCTTGAAGGAGTACGAGCCCACGGCGAGCGGACCCTGGCTGTTCGAGGGGTGGGCTACTCCGCTCACGAGCGTCACGGTCCCGGAGCCCGCCGAGGCCCCGGTGCACCCGGTCGATGCGGTGAAGAAGGTGAACGTCACGGTTCCCGTGGGCGTCCCGAAGCTCCCGCTCACCGTGGCCTTGTCGTGGACCGTGGTGCTAAGGGCGACGGACGTCACGACATTTTGGGAGGCGTCATGGATCTCCGTGACGACCGTTGGAGCCAGCTCCGCCACCGTCAACGGCTCGCAGGGGCTGAGCGCGGCGAAGTTGAGCGAGCCTCCCGCGTAGTAGGCTTGGTAGCTGTACGAGCCCGTCGACAATGGACCCTTGTTCGGCGAGTTCGGCACGACTGCGCTGCTCACCGTCACGCTCTGGTTCGTCGAGGGCGTGCCGGAGCAGGCAAGGTTCGTGTAGAACGCATAGAAGACCGTGCCGCCTGCGTTGCTCGAGGCCCCCGTGAGCGTCGCCGTGTCGTACACGGTCGTGCCGGCGGGCACGGTACCGCCCGTGACGGCCGAGCCGTCCGCTGCGTTCTTGATGTCCGTGGCGATGCTCGGGCTGAAGAAGACCGCGGACGCCTCGAGGGCCCGATCTTGATTCCCGACGCCGGAGACCGTAGCTCCGTTCTTCGTCAGTGAAATCTGCGCCATGTGGTAGGGCGAGCCGGAAATGAAGCTCGCCGAAGTGCCCGAACCCCACTCCGCTTCGCTGGAAATGTGACCTCCCCATGCGATGACGATCTTCATCGGGAAGGTGCCTGAAATGGTGAATGCGATGTTGAGCGAGGTGCTGCACTGGTCGCTTCCCTGCACGTCGTTCTGGCTCGCGTAGCTGGCACTTAACCCGGAGAACGTTGCACCCGGGGGAGCAAAAAACTTGATGTTTCCGGCAACCTGCGTCGGCGTACCGGTCGACGTCGAGGTTGCGCAATCGACCAAGGTGGCGGATGGAATCGGAGTGCTCGCCGTCGGAGAAGCCGGAGTGCATCCGGATACCTTGTCGGAGCAAGGATCGTTGTTGTTTGCATGGAATGTGGTGGGCGTCGCTGACGTGGTTTCGGTCGCATCGAACGAGCCTAGGTAGTCGATTGCGTGCTTGCCGCCGTGGACCGTGTCGTACTGGATCTTGAAGACATAGTCGGCCGCCGCGTCGAGCGACAGCGTGTCGCGATACGAGATGAATTCGGCTTCGCGCCAGTGGGCCTTGTTCTCGTTCGCATTACCGTTTACCCAGTTCGAGAAGGTTGTGTCGATTCGGCACGGCTCGAGGGTGAGGGGACTCTTCTTGCCGTTCGTGCACTGGTCGAGATTCCCCGCGGCATCGGTGAACGACGTCGTCGCGGAGTTCGTCCCGTCACTCGCATTCACCGTGTAGTTTCCAGTGATTCCGTCCAATTGATACGTCGTCGTGAAGGCGCCTCCACCATCCGAGGCAACGGACCAGGAATCCGTGACACCGTTAGGCCTCGTCACGTTCATGTCCACGTTCCCGTTTGCGACGAAACCGGAACCTGCAATGGTGACGACTTCCTCGGGACTGTAATCCGGCTTGTCCGTCGAGATGGAAGCAGCCGCACGGGCGTTCGGGGCATAAACCACCAGAGCTCCCAGGGCAGCTCCAATCAGCAAGAAGGCAATCAACCCCGCCAAGGAACGGCGTCGCGGGGCGACCTCGTGTCCAACGTCGCGAGTTCGGAGCGCGTTTCTGGGTGATGCGATGGGGCCATTCCTCTCGACACTCTGCGAGCTAGAGCTATCCGCATGAAGCATTTCTGTTACCGTCCTTGCGCGGGAGTGGCCACGGGTTTTCGGATCCTACGAGTCGAGAATCACGTATCCGAGAGCCCGAGACCTCCCCTCGGACCGTTCTTAGCCGAACGCGCGCCTAGGCCTTTGTGGCACACTTTTTTCGGGCACCTGTCCTAGCTCACGGACAGTCGAGTCAGGAAGCGAAAGCGTACACGGGCGCGGTGTTGGTTCGGAATCGTCGGGGTCGATTCTCGGTCTTGATATTGATTTCAGGCGAAAGACTCTCGATTATGTTTGTACATAACTTTGATGCGCCATTCAACGTCCATAGAGGTGGAAGGGAGCTGATCGCATCGAGGGCGGAGACCGTGGCTAGCCGCACTGCGCTCGATCATCCGACTCGCCGCCGGATCCACCAACGCGTTCTCTTGCTCCCCGGTGATCACTACCGTTCCATAACAAAAGCCCTGAAGTTGAGCGAGGGCGCGGCGAGGCACCACCTGCGAATCCTCGTCCGATCGCGCCTTCTCTATGAGGAGCGCGTAGATGGACGACTCCGGTACTACCCCAGGGGCACGCCGTCCGCCGAGCGGTTGAGGAAGCTGTTCCAGAAACACTGGAAGTACCGAAGCCTGCGCTACCGAGTTCTGCTTGCGGTCCGCACTCTCCGGGAGGCTCGACCCGCCACAATCGCGAGCTTCCTCGATGTCAGTCGCCAACTCGCGGCCTACCACCTCTCCCGCCTCGCGGCTACCGGCAAACTCAGGGTCGTCGGCGGGAAGTATCTGCCACCGTGAGCCGGCGCCGCGGGAAAGGGTCTTGAAATAATTCCCGGCGACACACTCTTTGAAATAGTACTGCCTGAATAGTAGTCCATCGGTTTTCGAATAGGGGGAGCTTGTGAGTCGAGAGACGGATGAGGGCATAGACGAAGGCCTAGACTTCTTGTCAGCGGTGAACCCGGATGGGACCATTGTTGCCGCGCTGCTCATGAGACCAACCGGGTCCATCGTGGCGGGATGGATGCGCGAGTCGGACCGTTGCGAGGTCGTAGGCGTGATGACCGCGACCCTCCTTGCATCCATCAATATGATCGCCGAATCGGTGGGATGCCGGGCGCCGACCACGGTATCCGTGAGGTGCGAGGAGAGCCAGCTCCTTGCAACGAAGGTCGATGACAACGCAATCCTCGTGCTCATCGCCCCCGCCGACACCCGAGAGGCCCACCTCCGCCGGAAGACCCGACAGATTGTCGCCCGTCTGGGGAACAGGAGCCGGTTCGAGCGAACCGGTGCGGCGGCGACATCCGCGCCGGCGACCCGCTCGATCGTCGCGGGCCGTGGTATTGTGTCGGGCGATCGAGGACCCTGATGGTTGTCACCTGGGGGCCGGGGGGGTGGGGGAGCCGCCGAACCTCGAGGTGGGTCACGCTAACCAAAACCGCTCCAGAGCTCTCTGGCCGAGCTTCCGCAATCGTTAACTAATGCCGCCCTATCGAACGCTCGCGATGGGGAAGGCGTGGGTCAAAGCGCGAAAGAGGGATCCGTACTATCGGTCAGCCAAGGCGCAAGGTCTGCGGAGCCGGGCGGTGTTCAAACTCCTCCAAATCCAGGACCGGTTCGGTCTGATCTACCCAGGGGACACGGTCCTTGATCTCGGGGCCGCCCCCGGCGGATGGTCCCGCGCGTCCGTGGAACTCGTGGGCCCGAAGGGCCGGGTCGTTGCGGTGGACCGCGTCCGCATGGCCCCCATCTCACGCGCGCGGCGCTGGACTTGTCACGCAAAGCCCTCCGGCCCGGCGGGCGGTTCGCCGCGAAGGCGTTCCAGGGGGAAGGGTACGGCGGCTTCCTACAGGACATGGAGGAGGAGTTCGCGCTCGTCAAGGGCTACGTCCCGCCCGCAACGACGGCGGGCTCAGCGGAAACCTACGTCATCGGCCTCGATCGGCTCGCCTAGGCCCCTAGGGCCCGCGCCCGGTCCAGGCACCGCTGCGCCTCGTCCCGATCACCCAGCCGCGCCAGGACCTCCCCACGGTTGAGCCACGCGGCGACATAGCGGGGTTTCAGCTCGACGGCCCGGTCGTGGCATGCCCTCGCCTCTTCATACCGCCCCATCTTCGCGAGGGCCGCCCCCTTGTTGTTCCACGCAATCGCGTACCTCGGCCGGCACTCGATCGCCCGGTCGAAGCACTCGATCGCCCGGTCCATGCGCCCCGCGCGAAACAGGATGTCCCCCTTGTTGCACCATGCGATTTCGTTCTGCGGGTTCTGCTTCAGGGCGATGTTGTGGCATCGGAGGGCCTCGTCGAGGTGGCCGAGTCGCTTGTGCGCGACGCCCTTCGCGGTCCACGCGGTCGCGGGCCGCGACCCCATGCGGATCGCGGTATCGTACATCGCAATCGCCTCTTCGTACCGGCCTTCCTTGACGAGCCGGTCCCCCTGGGCGATGGCCGAGGAGCTCAGGCGGAACAGGATCAGCCCACCGCCGAACCCCCCGAGGGCGACGGCCAAGAAGGCCGCGACGGACCCGGGGTTCGCCGAGACCGCGGACCAGGACCACATCCCGAGCCCCGCGAACATCCCGACGAGGACGAGGGTTGTCCCAAGGACGACGAGGTCCACCAACCGCCCGCTAAGGAGGCCGAGGAGGCCGATCTTCGATATCTCGCCCTCGGTCACTGCCATCGCGGGGGGCTCCGCGACGAGTTCCGCGGCGGGAGCCTCGGGCGCGGGGGCCTCCTCGGGTGCCGCGAACCGCGTGTGGCACGAGGGGCATTCGGCGGCGTCTTCCGCGACGTCCGCACCGCACGTCGGGCACTCGAACCTCTCCGCCTGAGCCGCCGGGGCACTTTTCGCCCGGGCACGGCCGGGCTTCTCGGCGGCCTCCGCGCCGGCCGTCGTCACGAGGAGAGAGTCGAGGAGATCATCGACGATCTCCTTGTCGAAGTCGAGGCCCTCTTCGCCCTCGGCGCCCTGCTCCTCCGAATCCTTTGCGGCGGGGGCCGGCGTGGCGATCAATTCGTCGAGGAGGCGCTTCACGTCCTCGGTGTCCGCGGCCCCGAGCCGAATCCCGCACTGCTGGCAGTCCGTCGCCGTGGGGGGGTTTACGGTCCCGCACACGTGGGTCCTGGATATCCGTTGTCCCGCATCATCCCTAAAAGGGAAGTCGAGGCCGACGCCGCTCGCTTCAATCGGCCTCGGCGCTGGCGCTCAGAGGGTCTTCCCAGACGGGCTGTTCGACGTCAGGTTCCAGTTCGGCACCTCGTCCGATGCACGGAGGGCAAACCAGTATGTCGTTCCGCGTGCCAGCCCTGGAATCGCGACGCCCTCGCCTCGTCCCGGCGAATGCGGCAAGAAGGGGAGCTCGACGTGGGTTGCGAAGCCGAAATTCGCATCCGTGATTGGACCCCTGGTGCTGAACCGGAAGTCGTACGACTTGGCCTGGCCAAGCATGCCGTCGTCCCCGGGGGTCGTCCACTGCAGGATCACGAAGCCCCTGCCGGTCGCGGTGACTCGGAGATCGGTCACACGACTTGGAGGCGTGGTGTCCGCGGCGGGCGGGGGCGGAGGGGGTGGAGGCGGCGGTGGCCCTCCGGGGTAGTCCGGCAGCGGCCCTGAATACGGGTATTCGGCATACGCGCCCTTCCCATTGTCGAGCCAGGTCATGGAGGCGACCGGGCCGATGCCCGTCGCGAGCCACTGCGTCGTGAACCACGGCCAGTGCCCGATGGGGTACTCAGCTCCCGTCGGACTCGGATACGCGTTGTAGCCGAGCTCTCCGACGAACCACGGCTTGCCGATCGTCTTCGCCCAGGAAACCTGGTCGTCAATCAAGTGCTGGTCTTCGGCGGTCGAATACCAGTGGGACTGCATCACGTCGATTCCAATGAGGTCGAACAGCTGAGCCCAGTCCAGTCCGTAGTCGGGCATGCTGCCCCCGAAATTGTAGTTCGCGCTCGTCATCGCGTGCCCCATCGTGATGAGATGATTCACCGAGGCGGAACGTACATCGGCGGTGAACGCGAGGGCCCACGCGCGGTACGCGGTGATCCCGCCATGAGTCGGCCAGTACCCGCCGACGTCCGGCTCGTTGTAGATGTCCCACATCGCGATCTGCGGCTCGTTGTCGTACTTCGTCATCATCGCGCGCTCGAACTCGACGAGATGTGAGTAGCGAGCGGAGCTCCGGTTGAAGTACTCCCACATGTACGTTCGGTCGCCCGGGCTCTGCACGAGCATCGGGACGATGTAGACCCCGGCGGCCTTCCCCCACGTCACCATGGAGTCGAAATCCGCGAAATACGTCGTCGGGCTGCTCTTCCAAGCGTTGTACGAGTCCTCCGAGCCGAAGTCCCATCCGACGGTGACGCGGAAGAGGTTCGGCGTAGGGGTCCCGGACTGCTGGTAGTGAAGGAAGTATCGGAAGTACTCGTACCAGAACGTGCCGGCCGAGCTCACGCCGGGAATCTTGCCGTTGAAATTCGGGAAGACGTAATTCTGTCCGTAGTCGCCCCAGTACGTGTCGACGAACGCCCTGTCGTCGTTGACACCGAACATCGGCACCGCCGAGCCGTCCCGCATCAGCGACGTCCCCGAGGCGTAGAGGAATCCGGATTGTCGGGACGAGGGCGTTTTCACGTACAGGGATGCGATCGTGGCAAAGGTGGCGAGCACGAGCAACATGCAGGCGACCGTCGCCGCGTACTTTTTCTGCATGCCGCCGCGGATATCGGACGAGTGATATCTGAGGTTTGCCGCAAAATGCTCCGCCACGGAGCACTAGCGTGTGACCTTGATCGGCGTTTCGCCGGGAACTCGCAGACCCTCCGGGGTGAGGTCCCCGAGCGCGAGGAAGCTGATGTTCATGCCGCTCATCACATGGATCCCAAGGCAGGAGCAGTTACGAACCTTGCATTCCCGGCAGAACATGATGTCGTCCATCGCCTCGTAACCTCTGCCCGGAGGCCTCTCGTCGAGCTTCGTGAGCCGACAGGTGTGTCCCGGACAGCCCACGTGATTCTCGGTCCGCGACATCCCAGAACGAGGGGGAACGTCGGGATGCATGAGAGCGGAACGATTACGATCGCCCTCGGCGATGCGGCCATCGAAAAGCCTCCGACCTTCCACAAGGTTTTCGGCCGGACCGGGCGCTGAGCGCAGAAGGCAACCTCCCCCCGAACGACCCGCGCTACCGTTATATACGGACCGGTCCATGGTTTTCCGACTCGAATGGCGGGGAGGGGACCCAGGCTAGCGATTGGCCTCGTCGGCGCCCTCGGCCTGGTCGCCGCCTTCATTGCGACGACATCCTTCCCCTTTCTTGGACTATCGGGGTTCCTGATCCTCGCCGCGGTTATCGCTGGAACGACGGTCGGCGTTGACCGCCGCCTCCGCGTCCAGCTCGTCACCCACCACGACATCGACGCGTTCACGAAGCGAGGTGAACTCGTGACGATGAGCCGGATCTACGGCCTCCTGCCTTCCGGGGACCTAGAGACCTTGCGGGCCCGTCTCCACGACTTCGTCGATTGGAAAGGGGTGCCGGGCGAGCGGGTCTACGTTTCCCCCCGTGTCCTCTTCCCGTTCCTAGGCCCCCCGCGCGTGAAGCCCGTTCGGATCCCGCCTCCCGCGGAGATCGAGCGCGTCACCGGCCGCGAGGACCTCCGCAAGCTCGCGAAGGCCCTCCACGTCACCCCGTCGGGCTCGAACGCGGAGGTCCGTGCGCGTGTGCACGCCGCCGTCGTCGAGCGCACCCGACGGAGCCTGGCGCGGGCACCTCCGCCGGAGCCGCGTGCGTTCGTCCCCGCAGTCTCGAGGATCCCCGTCGAAGACCTCGAGAACGTTGACGCACTCCGGGGGGAGCTCCTCCGAGTGATGAAAGGGATGGGCGACGTCGAGACCCAGCTCAACGCCCGCGTGCGGGATCTCGAGGCGAGCCTAGAGAGCGTGTCCCGGGAGCGCTCCGCCCTGAAGGCCCGCCACGAGGCCATTGAGGCAAAGTCAGGAGAGGTCGCCCGGCGGGAGAAGGATGCGTCGGCCCTTGCTGCCGGCCTCGTGACCCGGGAGGCCGAGCTCACGAAGCTCGGTGACGAGGTGAAGGCCTCCGCCGTCCTCCTGACGCGGGAGACGGAGCGCGTGAGCCGAGAGCTCGAGGAGGCCCGCGTGAGGGGAGGGGCCCTGGTACGGAAGGAGGAGGACCTTGCCCGCCGCGAGGAGAACCTCGCGCGGACCCGGAAGGAGGTCGAGGAGCTTCAGGAAGTCGCCCTCCAGGGGAAGGGCCAGCTCCTCGAGATCCAGATCGCTCAGGTGCGCGTGCAGGAGGAGGCCCTGAAGGCCTCGAAGACGGCTCTGGACGTCAAACGGGACTCCCTCGCCCGCGAGCGGGACGACCTCGTCGCGCGGCGGGAGGCGTTTGAGCGGGAGAGGACGGAGTTCCTCCGAGAGGCGTACGGTGTCGAGGCCCGCCTGGCATCCGCGGCCGCTCGGGAGGCGACCCTGTCGAAGATGGTCGCGGACCTACAGGCCCGCCAGGCAAAGGCCGAGGAGGCCTCGGACCGGATGCGGGCGCTCGAGTCCCGGCTGATGCGGTCGGAGGGGAAGCTCGCCGAGGCGGAGCAGATCCTCGCGAGCCGCGAGGACCTCGAGCGGCGCGAGCGGGCGATCTCGTTGCGGGAGGAGGAGATCGACGCGGCGGCGTCCGCGACGTTGGACCCGGCCGGCCAAGCGCAGATCGAGGAGCGGATCGGGTCGGTTCGTGCTCGGGAGGAGCTGGTCCGGCAGCGGGAGATCGAGCTCGTCGCTGCTCGGGAGGAGATCGCGATCGCGAAAGAGCGTGCCGCACAGACCGAGCAGGAAGTCGCCGCGGAGCGGGACCGTCTCGGGCGGGCGCGGGGTGACCTCGATGCACGCGAGGGTGCCCTGCAGGCCGCGCTGGCGCGCGTCCAAGCGGGCACGGAGACCGTCTCGAGGGCGAGCGACGGCATGCGGGTGCGGGAGGCCGAGGTCGAGGCCCTCCGCGATCAGATGCAGGCGACCCTCGACGAGGTGAACGCGAAGAAGGCGGAGGTCGAGGACGCCCGCCGCAAGCTTCAGGAGAAGGAGCTCGAGGTCGAGAGCCTCCGCGGGTCTCTCAGGGCCCAAGAAAGGGAAATCGACAATGAGCGGGCCTTCGTAGACATGGCCTTAAGGGATCTCGGCGTGAAGGACGCAGAGCTCGAGTCGCGGACACATGAGGAAGCGGCGGCAGCCGAACGCCGTCGAACCGAAATCGAGGCCGAGCGAGCGGACCTCGAGCAGGCGAGGATCGCGCTGGCCCAGGAGGAACGAGCTCTATCCGCCAAGGAGGAGGACATCGCTCGACAGGTCGTTGCGGTCGAGCGGATCCGCTCACAGATCGAGAGCAAGCTCACCCTCGAGAGTGCAAAGCAACGGGACGATCTGTTCCGGCTCCAGAGCGACCTCGCGGCGCGGGAGAGCGCCCTGATCGCGCGGGAAGAAGCAATTTCCCGCGTCGAGGCGGACCGAGAGGTTGAGAGTCGGGCACAGGCCCACGAAGAAGAACACGCCCGTCGACTGCGGAGTGTCGAGGAACGTGAGGCTCGCCTGAACGCCTCGGAATCGGACGCATCGCGGATTGCGAGCGAAGCCGGTCAACGAGCCGCGAGGGTTGCCGCGGAGGAGGCGCGACTGAAGGCGATCGAGACCCGTCTTCAGCAGTACCGCGCGGAAATTGACAGCGCCCGCCAAGCTCT
Organism: Methanobacteriota archaeon; assembly: GCA_005878915.1. GTDB lineage: Archaea > Thermoplasmatota > Thermoplasmata > RBG-16-68-12 > RBG-16-68-12 > EA-19. The sequence continues at coordinate 9,794 of VBML01000182.1, forward strand.
GATGACCGTCGACGAGATGCTGACGAAGATGCCCTATGACGTGATCGAGAACTTCACCCGCTCGGAGAACTTCGAGGCGTACGAGAAGGCCTTCAAGAGCGTTGTGAAGGGGTACAGGGAATGAGCCCCCTGTTCCGGAGCAAGGGCCGCGAGGAAGCGGAGTCCGCCCTGCGGTCCTGCGATGAGACCCTCGCCATCCTGGAGTCGGGCACGGCGGACCTTGGGCCCGCGCAGCGGCTGCGTGAACGGGCCGCCGACCTCGGGGGGAAGGGGGCGTACCGGGAGGCCACGGAGGCAGCTCGGAAAGCGGAGGAGACGGCGAGGCTCCTGGACCGGATACACACCGCGGCCACGGAGGGCTTGACCCGGCTGAAATCGGAACGGACTCGGATGGCGAGGCTCGGGATGGCCGTCAGCGAGGTCGACGACCTCATCGAGCGTGCCGGCTCGTGGATGTCAAGGACCTCTGAGCGGTTTGGGGACCCGAGGTTCCCCGCCTACTCGAAGGCCGGTGAGCTGGCGCTTCAGGGGTTGCGCCTCGCCAAGGAACGAATTCCTCGGTTCAAGGGGGCATCGGCGGTGGTATTCGAGGCCGAACAAGCGCTGCGCCAGATGGCGGAGTCGAACCGGTTCGTCGACAAGGGCGCGTTCGAGTTCCTCGTGCTAAAGCCCGCGGCGGACGCCCTCGGGGACGCGAAGGCCAAGCTCCAAGCGAACGCGTTCAGCGAGGCAGAGGACCGAGCGCGTTGGACCCTCGCGGCCGCCCGGCAGATCGAAACGACATACGGCCGCGTCACGCGGTCCTACGAGGGCGTAGCGGAGGGCGCGAAGGCCTTCAGGTCCGAGGGTGGCACCGCCACGGAGGTGGAGGACCTCCTCGCGGTGTCCCGATTAGCCCTCGAGAAGGGCAAGTTCGATGAGGCGGCGGACATCGCCGAGCGCGCCGGGGGGCATCTCCGCGAGGTCCGCGAGGAGTACCGGTCCCTCGTGCTGAAGCAGCGGACCGCGGAGGACGCGATCCGAGAAGTGGAGACGTGGGGCTTCAACGCGAAGGAACCCCGTGCGATCCTCCAGGACGCGCGCAGCCTGATGGTGGCGGGGAAGTATCGAGAGGCGGCAGTCCGGGTCGAGGAGGCCCGCCACGCCGCGCAGGCACTGAGGGAAACCCACCGGGCGAGCGCCGCCCGGATCGCGGAGATGCGGAGGTCCATCGTGGCCGTGCGGTCAACGAGCCCTCGCTCGGCAGCGGAGGCGGACGCCCTCCTCACCCGCGCGGAGACCCTCCTTGAGGAGGGACGATACCGAGCGTGCGAGGAGAACCTGCAGATCGCATCCCTCCTTCTCGTGGACGTCGACACCGCGAAACCTCCTGGGCCTCCCCCCGGGCTTGCCTCCATCCTCCAGGCCGCGAGGGAGATCGAGCCGACCTGCCCGACGTGCGACGGGCCCTTGGCCAACGACGGGACGTGCCCCACGTGTTCCGCCCTACCGGAGCCCGCGAATCCCGAACCCCTGAGCCCGATTCGACGGGCCGTCGAGGACGCGAAGAGGGTCGTCGCTGCGATCGAGCGCGATCACGGGACGCTCGCGGAACAGGCCGCCGCGGCGGTCCAAGGCTGCGCGATGTGTGGCGGTCCCCTCGGTGGCGAGGACCTACTGTGCGTAACGTGTCAAGGGAACCTGAAGGGCTCTCGCTAAGCTCGCCCGTCTAGCGCCTCAGGATCTCGATGGGGGCGGCGTCGGTCTGGGGGAGTTCCGGCGCAGCCGGGATCGACAGTTCCTGCCCTGCCCGCGCGATCTCCGTCTCGTCCTCCGCGCAGTAGCGCGCGTTCACCGAGGCGGGCCTCCCCGGCGGGAATTTCTCCGGCATCCCGCCGACCAACGGGAGGTTCGCGATCTTCATGATCGGCCGGAACACCTTCGTGCCATGCTTCCAGCGGAAGTATGCGAAGTAACTGAAGAGGGAGGCGAACGTGAAGATCGGCTGCATCGCCTTCGCCCACACGTCGATGTTGAACCTCCATGATTCTGCGAAAAAGTCCCACTGCTCCGTTGTGAGCTGATCGAGGGACACCCGCCGTTCGTTCTTCAGCTTCGTGTCCTCGAGCGGGATGAACAGGAGAGGCACGAGGAACAGCTTGTGGCCCTTCAGCTTGTCAATCAGCTCGAGGCTTTGGACGGTATCGTCCGGGGTCTCGTCGGGCCAGCCGGTAATCATCGTCGCCATCGGCTTCCATCCGTTGTCGTTCAGGATCCCCGTCCCCTCGATGTTGATCTCGTGATACTGCTCGATCGGGAACGGCCAGATCTTTCCCCGCATGTACTTCTTCATGATCCGGATCGACCCGCTCTCGATCCCGAAGAGGGCGGTGACGAAGGGCTCCTTGTACTCGTGGCGGTACGAGTGGTTGTACCGCGTCTTCTCCAACAGGAGCGGCGAAATCATCTCAACTGCCCTCGGGTCGTAGGCGAC
>VBML01000069.1 GCA_005878915.1 Methanobacteriota archaeon
GAGCTGGACGTGGGGACCGATCAAGATCCCCGCCACGATGTACCCGATGATCACGCTGAGGCGGAACCGGGTGGCGAGGGCCGCCCCCATGAACGCGATCAGCATGATCACGCCGATCTCGAACATCAGGGCGGTCGTCTCGGCCACGTCACGCCCCTCCGGGGAGGAGCGCCCGCGCTGACGCGATTCGTGACTGTAGGGCTTCTCCCATCCCAGTCCGCACAATCCTCCGCAACCGTACAAATACCTGCTGTCCCGCCGCGCGAGCGCGTGTTGACAAACGCAATCGGATCTCCATCCGCGCGGACCGCGGACCTCCCGGCACGAAATCCGGCGTTCCCACGGAGCCGTTTTATAGGCTAGGGGGATAGGTCTCGCCGCCGTGCCGGATGACTGGCATTCCCTCCCGGTCGACGACGCGCTGGCGCGCCTCTCCAGCGGCCCTCAGGGCCTCAACGTCGACGATGCGGCGGCCCGCCTCGCGCGCTCCGGCCCGAACGAACTGGTCCAGCTCGCAAAGGCGTCGCGGCTCAAGATCTTCCTCTCGCAATTCCTCGACGTCCTCGTCATCATCCTAATCATCGCGGCGGTCATTTCCGCGGTCCTCGGGCTGCTGAAGGGAGACCCCGCGGAGCTCTACGACGCGATCCTGATCGCAATCATCGTCGTCCTCAACGCCCTCTTTGGGTACGTCCAGGAGTACCGCGCGGAGAAGTCCCTCGAGGCCCTCCGGAACCTCGCGGCCCCGAAGGCCCATGTGATCCGCGGCGGGGAACCGTCGACGATCCCCGCACGCGAGCTCGTCACTGGCGATGTCGTGATCCTGTCGGCGGGCGACAAGGTCCCCGCGGACCTTCGATTGATGGAGGCGGCCGCCCTGCGAGTGAACGAAGCTTCTCTCACCGGCGAGTCGGCGGCCGTGACGAAGAGCACCGCCCCGCTCCCCGCGAACACCTTCCTTGCGGATCGGCGGAACGTTGCGTACATGGGCACCATCGTCGACGCCGGGCGGGGAAAGGGTGCCGTCATCGCCACCGCGATGGCGACGGAGCTCGGAAAGATCGCGGGCATGGTCCAGCAGGAGGAGAAGACGGAGACCCCCCTCCAGCGTCAGCTCGACCGGCTCGGCCGGCAACTCGGTCTGATGATCCTCGCGATCAGCGGGATCGTGTTCGTTGCCGGATACATCGAGAACCCCGAAAAGATCGAGGAGCTGTTCCTGACCGCGGTGAGCCTCGCCGTCGCCGCGATCCCGGAGGGGCTCCCGGCGGTCGTCACGATCAGTCTCGCCCTCGGCGTGCAGCGGATGGTCCGCCGGAACGCCTTGGTCCGGAAGCTCTCCGCCGTCGAGGCGCTCGGTGCGGCGACCGTGATCTGCTCGGACAAGACGGGCACCCTCACGAAGGGGGAGATGAACGTCCGCGTCGTGTTCGCTGGCGGCGCCGAATATGAGGTGGAGGGGGAAGGGTTCGACCCTCGCGGGGTGGTCCGGGAGCGCGGCACCGCAATCTCGGCGAAGGACCGCCCGGGCCTCATCACCGCCCTGACGTGCGGGATTCTCTGCAACGATGCTTACGTCCGCCGGAAGGATGGCGGGTACTCCGTGGAGGGCGATGGCACGGAGGTCGCTCTCATCGTGGCGGGGATGCGTGCGGGCCTCACAAAGGAGGCTCTGGAGGCGGATTCCCCGCGCCTCGCCGAGATTCCGTTCTCGCCGGAACGGAAGATGATGTCCACGGTCCATAGCGGACAGGTCGGCGACCGGCGGGTCGTGTACGTGAAGGGGGCCCCGGAGCGGGTCCTGGCTGCGAGCGACCGGATCCTGCTGGACGGCGAGGAGCGAGCGTTCGACGATTACACCCGCCAGCAGATCCTATTTCGCAACCAGGAAATGGCGACGCGGGCGCTCCGGGTCCTCGGCCTAGCGTACCGGGAGGTCCCGTCGGACACCCCCGCGAAAGAGGAGGTCCTCGAGACCGGCCTCGTCTTCCTCGGCCTCGTCGGGATGATGGATGCGCCCCGGCGGGACGCCATCGAGGCGATCCGGAGGGCGACGAAGGCAGGGATCAAGGTCGTCATGATCACCGGGGACCACAAGCTCACCGCGATGGCTGTCGCTCGCGAGATGGGAATCCTCGAGAAGGGGGACCTCGCCCTCACCGGGGAGGCGCTGGAGGCCCTCTCGGATGTGCAGCTGCGGGAACAAGTCGAGCACGTCAGCGTGTACGCCCGCGTGTCCCCCGAGCACAAGATGAAGATCGTCGACGCCTGGCGAGCGCAGGGCCATGTCGTCGCGATGACCGGGGACGGTGTCAACGACGCCCCCGCGCTCAAGCGGTCCGACCTCGGGGTCGCGATGGGGATCACGGGCACGGACGTCGCGAAGGAGAGCGCGGACATCGTCCTGACCGACGACAACTTCGCGTCCATCATTGCGGCGGTCGAGGAGGGCCGCGGGATCTACGAGAACATCCGGAAGTTCGTCGCGTACCTTCTGAGCGCGAACGCGGGGGAGGTCCTCATCATGTTCCTTGCAACGATCATCTTCGTGGGCCCCGATTTCCTCCCCTTTTTTGCACCCGTACAGCTCCTCTGGATCAACCTCGTGACGGACGGGCTCCCCGCGCTCGCCCTTGGCGTCGATCCGTATCCGAAGGACGTCATGGATCGACCGCCGCGGGACCCGAAGGAGAGCGTCCTGTCGCGGGACGTGCTCTTCTTCATCGTCATCATCGCGGCAATCCTCACCGTCGGGACCCTAGGCGTCTTCGTGCTCGAGCTCGGGCAGCATCCGGGGGAGACGGGACCGGATCGCATCCTGAGAGCGCGCAGTGTCGCCTTCACCACAATCGTGTTCTTCGAACTGTTCCTCGTGTTCAGCATCCGCTCCCCGCGGGAGACTCTCTGGAAGATCGGGGTGCTGACAAACAAGAAGCTCCTCCTCGCCGTCGCAGCCTCCGCGGCTCTGCAGATTGCGGTGATCCAGCTGCCGTTCCTGGAGCCCGTGTTCGACACAAGGGCCCTCGACGCGCTCGACTGGGTCCAGACGTTCGCGGTCGGACTCACCGCGTTCCTGTTCGTCGAAATGTCGAAGGTCGTGCGACGCTTCCTTCAAACGAGGGCCACCCGTGCTTGAAATCGACGGTTCGTATGGGGAGGGAGGCGGGCAGCTCGTCCGCATGGCCGTTGCCCTCTCCGCACTCACGTCAACGCCCTTCCGAGTGGTGAAGGTACGAGCGAAGCGGAAACCCCCGGGGCTTGCCGCCCAACATGTGACGGCGATCCGAGCCGTGGCGACGATGTGCGACGCACGCATCGAAGGCGTCGAGATGGCATCACAAGCGTTCACGTTCGAACCCGGGGATCTCCATGGCGGAAAGTATTCCTTCGACATCGGGACCGCTGGCTCGATCACCCTCGTCCTTCAAGCGTGCCTCCCCGCGGCCTTCCGAACTGGCGACACGGAGCTCGAAATCCGCGGGGGGACGGACGTGCCGTGGTCCCCGCCATTGGACTACTTCGGGCACGTCTTCCTGGGCCTCCTGCGGAAGATGGGCGGTCGCGCGGACGTCGAGGTCGCGATGCGGGGCTACTATCCCCGCGGGGGCGGGCTCGTGCGGGTGCGCGTGGAAGAGCCCGCCAAGTGGCGGCCCCTCCAGCTTCCGAGCCGCGGCGGCATCACGCAAATCGCAGGGCGGGCCCACGCGTCGAACCTCCCGGAGGACGTCGTCGGCCGGATGAAGTCGTCTGCTCTCAGCGAGCTCTCCAATTTCATGAACGTACGCATTCACTCGGAGATTTTGGGCACGGACCGCGCGGCGGGGCCCGGAGGGGCCCTCGTCCTCTGGGCGGAGACCCCAGAGACGATCCTGGGCGCTTCCGGACTTGCGGAGAAGGGGAAGCGAGCGGAGAGGGTCGGCCGCGAGGCCGCCATCGGGCTCCTCGGGGAGATGGATAGCCGGGCGACACTCGACCTTCATGCGAGCGACCAGATCCTCGCCTACACCGCGCTCGCGACGGGTCCGTCGGAGTTCGTCGTCCGCGAGGTCACGGACCACGCACGCACGATGATGTGGCTCGTCAGCTCCTTTGCGGGGACGCAGTTTCACACCGTGTCGGAAGGAGGGCTCCAGCGGGTGACGGTGACCCCGAAGGCGAGGACTCGCTAGCCGTACATGCTCGGGCGTACGGGTCCCGGTGGTTT
>VBML01000156.1 GCA_005878915.1 Methanobacteriota archaeon
TGGGACTGGCGGCGGTTGGTCGTCCTCGATCGTGATCGACCCGACGTGACGATCGGGGAGGTGACCCTCGAGTTCTCCAGGCCCGGGACCCCGACGCACGAGGAGAACGCGCACATCGCACACGCGTGGATCGGCCTCCTGAAGCCGTATCGTCGCCAGGCCGTCGCGACCCGTCTCCTCCCGAAGGTCGTCGAACTCGCGCGAGAGCAGGGACGGACAATCCTCCAATCCTGGTGCGAAGAACCCGATGGGAAGGCGTTCGCCGCGGCGATCGGCGCGAAGGTCGTCCAGCAGCGGAGGGAGAACCGCCTGAAACTCGACAAGGTCGACTGGGCCATGGTCGAGCGGTGGGCAAAGGACGGGCCAGGCCGTTCCCCGGGCGCGAAGCTGCGCTGGTTCGTGGACCGAATCGACGATGATGTGATCGAACGGTATTCCAAGGTGTACACTGAAGTGATGAACCAGCAGCCGTTCGATGCCGCGGCCCATGGCGATTGGATTTCGACCCCCGAGTCGATCCGTGACGGCGAGAAGCGGAATGCGGAGATTGGGGCGAGTAAAATAACGGCCGTGACGGTGGAGCCAGACGGGGACATCTCAGGGCTCACCGAGGTGACGCACACCCCCGATAGCAAGTGGATCGGTTGGCAGGGTCTCACGGGGGTGCGGGACGTGCACCGCGGGCGCGGTCTCGGGAAGTGGCTGAAAGCGGAGATGCTCCTCCGGGTCCGGCGGGACTTCCCGGAGGTCCGGGTCGTCTCCACGGGGAACGCGTCCTCGAACGAGGCCATGCTCTCGATCAACGAGCGGCTCGGCTTCCGCACCCATAAGGAGCCCGTCATCGTTGAGATGACGCGAGAGGCGCTGGAAGGGTACGTGCGCGACCACACGGGCCACCGGGCCCGATAGCGAGCTCCACCGGCCCCGTAGCTAATCCCGTTCGCGTCCCCGCTCGCCGGCGATTCAGGGCGTTTTCTTCGTGCTTACCAAGAGTACTTTGCCAACGTGTTGTGAATCTTCCGCGAGGTCGACGAGCGTCGCGGCGAGATCCGCTCGGGAGATGCTGTAAGGGCCCTGGGCGAAGTCCTCCATCCCCGCCGCGCTCCGGACGTGGCCCGTCGCCGGTCCATTGGTCAGCAGCGGAGGGCGAACGATGGTCCAGTCAAGCCCGCTCGACGCGACGATCCGCTCCATTCTCGCGAAGTCCGCGTACGGCCGGCGAAGGAGCCAGCGGACAAGGTTGATCGCGATCCACGGGCGATGTCCCTGGAGGGCGTAGACGCTAACCGTCACGAGACGCCGCACACCCGCTTCGCTCATTCCCGCCAAGAGTGCGCGGGTGACGTCGCTCATGATCGTCGTGGGACCCCGCCCCTCGGAGGACACGATGGAGATGACCGCATCCTGTCCGCGGACCGCGCGGCGGATGTCCTCGAGGTTTCGCCCGTCTCCATGGACCAAGGCGGCGAGTCCTCGAACGCCCGCCAACTCCTGCGGGCGGCGGGTGAACGCGGTCATCGCGTGTCCGCGACGAAGACCTTCGCCGAGAACGAGGCGCCCGGTGCGCCCTGTCGAGCCGATCACTCCGATCCTCACATCCCTCCCTCCCATTGATTCCCGCTGAATCGCTGCATGTGGCCCTCTACCTCCCTGCCAGGATTTTGGTCCGCGTTAGGCGCGACCTTCGATTCCGGGAGTTTTAATGCCCGCGCGCGTTCGGCCAACGGTGGACTCGAAGGACTTCCGCCTCCTTGCCGAGCTCAACGAGGACGCGCGGCAGAGTCTCCACGCGCTCGGCCGTCGGGTCGCCCTCTCGGCGCCCGCCGTCCGGGAACGGCTCCGCCGCCTCGAGGCCGGGGGGATCCTGCAGGGGTATTGGGTGTCGATCGACCCGGCCGTCTTCGGCCGCGAGGACCTCCTCGTCTCCTTCGCTGCGGAGTGGACCCGCGCCGACGCCGTCCGCGCGCTGGACGCTCCGGACGTGTCGTGGGCTGCGTGGAAGGTCGATGGCGGCCTAACGGTCCAGGCCTGGCCGCACGATGTCAAGAAAGAGGTCACGACGCTCACTCGGTTTCTGGGCCGAGAGCCGACCTGGCACGGGGTCTCCCGCTCCGGATGGACGGGCAAATTGTCAGGGCTCGACTGGCGGATCCTCGACGCGCTGATCGACGACCCGCTCGCGCCTATCGACGCCCTCGGGGACGCGACCGGACTCAGTCCCAAAACCGTGCGGAAACATCTCGCGGAGCTTGCCTCCAGCGAAGCGATCTGGGTTGTGGCCCGGCTCGGCTTCCTCAACGACGCCGGCGGGCTCGTCTACCACCTCGTCGTCGCCGGGTCCGCCCCCTTCCCCGAACTCCGGCGGACCCTCGGAGAGGCCGTGCTGATTCACGAAACCGGAGAGCCCCGTCGCACCTACATCTTCTGCCGGGCCGACAGCCTAGGTGAGCTCACGGCGAGGACCCATGCTCTGAGGAAGCTTCCCGGCGTGACCTCGGTCGAGGTGACCCTGAACCGAGAGTTCCTCGTCGGCACGAAATTCCAGCACGCTCTCGTCCGAGAACGGATCGAGGCGGCGGAGAGGAGTCGCGGGCGGCGCATTCGTGGAACCACTCGGACGTCTCCGGCGGCCCGAACGTCCACCCCCGCGAAGTGAACAGCATTTTATTCCGAGCACGATTGGTATGCTGACCTCGCCAGCACTCAGGCTCGGCGGGAAGGATGCAGACCAATGACAGAAAGGAATGCGACACAGAAGAGGGGCGAGACGCAGCCGAAGGGCGTGGACGCGAACGACTTCACCCGCAACGCCTTCAGGAGCGCGATACAGCGAATGCGGGACTCGGGGTACGACATCGGCGATCGCGTGGAGATGACCGTGGACCCGCGGCTCCCGATCATGGGGTACACGCTCTCCGGGGAGGGCGGGCGGTTCCAAATCACCGTCTCCGGAGGCGCGGTGAAGTCGGGGCTGCTCGAGGGCCTCCTCACCCACGAGATGTCCCACATCTACCGGATGCGGACGAATCACCCGTCCCACAACCCGCGGATCATCGAGGAGGCGACGAACGAAGTCGCGGGGAAGGTCGTGACGAAGGACTACCAGCGGAAGATCCTCCACGACCTCGTGAACAACGTCGAGGACCTGTACGCGGACGACATCTCGTGGCGGGTGATTCGCAAGGCGGGGATCCTCACGGAAGAGCAATCGACGGAGTTCCTTCAGAACTGGGTGGAGGACCGGCCCGCCGAATCCCGCGACGCCACGAGGGTGCGCTGGGAGAACGCCTGGACTCTGGCGAACAACGCCCGCGCGATCGCGCAGATGACGCGGCACGGGGTCGCCGACACCGGGGGCCGGGCGACGGCCCTAAGCGAGCGGTTCCTCTCGCAAATGAAACCCTCCGCTCGAAGTGATTTCGAGTACTTCCGGAACCTACTGGCGAACCTCAAGGAGCCGATCACAGAGGAGGAATATCGAGCGTTCCTCGTCGACTACCTGGGCAGATTCATTGAGGTTGCCGCCGCCTGAAATCTGCTTGATTGGAGGCCTATCGTCAGCCCGTTCCTCCCGGGGCCCCGACTCGCCTCCGTTCCGAAATTCGGTCAATGACCCACCGGAAGAGCCCGATGAAGAGGATGCTCAGCAGGAACGCGAGATAAAGCCACGCAGCGGGAGTGCTCCAATTCAACTCACTGGAGTATCGCGCGAGCGCTACGAGCTGGAGGACCGCGAAGACCGCGTAGCCTCCCTCAAGGGGCCGAGTGCGGGACAAGTCGTTTTCCCAGCTCGCGTGGACGGCGGCGAACCCGATCCCCACGAGCCACGCCCCGATCGCCCGCCCGGTTAGCTCTGACAACGTCCACGGCCACGCCGACCCGATGACAAGAGGCGCAACAAGGAGCCCGGCTCCGAACCCGAGCATCCCGGCTCCTTCCCCCATGACCAGGGTCCGAAGCCACCGCGGAAAGGGGCGCCCGCGTGGCGGATTGCCCCCCGGCACCCGGACCTGCAATCAGGTGATCACGAGCATGGCGACCGGGACGCCCGCATAGATGGCTAGCCAGAACCACGCCGCGCCTTGCGCGCTGAGGACCGTGCTCATGAAGTTGAACTTGCTGCGGTGGACCAGGGTCACGACGAGGGTGAGCGTCGTGAAGAGCCAGATTGCGGGGATTGCGATGCGGGCCGCGGCCCAAGTGGACTGGCGGGCGGCGATGACCTCGACGGGGACCGCGGCCCAGTACGCGGCCCCGAGGAACGCCGCCGTGATGAACGGCTTGATCTCCCACGCAAAGTACGTCGCGGTCTGCTCGGAGAACACCGTGAGCTGGAGGCCCGCGAGGAAAACGAGGACGCTCGCCGCGTAGAGGAGCAATCGCATCCACTTGGCGAGCGGGCGAACTCCGGGGCCAGG
>VBML01000157.1 GCA_005878915.1 Methanobacteriota archaeon
GCTCACGGGGACGGAGGGGACCGCGTATTTCGCACGCCTCAAGTCCGCTCCAGCGTATCTGTGGGTCGGAGCGAAAGGTCAGGTGAACGTCGGCCTTCTTCGCCTCGTTGCGTCGGAGATCGAGACCCGCGCCGGCAACATCCTCTTGCAGATCCTCCAGTAGCCGCTCGATCACCGGACCGCGTTCCAGCCTTACGGGAAGCTTGGCAGCGCCAAGGTTTATCGAGGTCGGCCCGTTCGCCGCGTGCAGTGCCCCTCCCGTTGTCCGGCATTCGCGTCATCGATCTCACCCGCCTTCTGCCCGGCCCCTTCGCGACGCAGCTGCTCTCGAACCTCGGCGCGGATGTGATCAAGGTCGAGGACCCGGAGGTCGGCGACTACCTTCGACTCGTTCCCCCGGCACTGGACGACACCAGCTACGCCTTCGCGATGGTGAACCGGAACAAGAGGAGCGTCGCAGTGAACCTGAAGTAGAGGGAGGGCCAGGAGGTCCTCCACCGCCTCGTCGCGAGCGCGGACATCTTCATCGAGCAGTTCCGCGGGGGCGTCGCGCCGCGGCTGGGCGCGGACTACGAGACGCTGCAGCGGGTGAACCCCCGCCTGGTGTACTGCGCGTTCGAAGGGTTCGGTGCGAATGGGCCATATGCGGGGAGGCCCGCGCACGACCTCGACTTCGAGGCCCTTTCGGGGATCCTCTCGGTCACGGGTTCGGACGACGGCCGACCCGTGATTCCGGGTGTGCCGATCGCGGACCTCGCGTCCGCGTTCAACGCCGCGTTCTCGATCCTCGCGGCCCTCCGTCGGCGGGACGCAACGGGAGCGGGGGAGTTCGTCGATGTCTCGATCTTCGACACCGCCATCTCCCTGATGGTCCTGAACTTCGCCCGCTACCTCGGGACCGGAGAGATCCCGGTCCCCGGCGAGACCCTCGTGACGGGACAGTGGGCGTTCTACAACATCTACGAGACGAAGGACCGCCGTTGGCTCTCCGTCGCCGCCGTCGAGCCGAAGTTCTGGGCCCGCCTGATCGGCGTCCTCGGCGTCACCGAGTTCGAGGGGGACCAGTTCGCGGGCGAGCCCGTTCGGGGACAGGCGATCGCCGCGTTCCGGTCCAAATTCCATAGCCGCACACTCGACGAATGGACGTCGGTACTCGGGAGGGAGGACATCCCGTGGGCGCCCGTGCAGACCCTCCCGGAAGTGGTGAAGGACCCGCAGGTCCTCGCGCGCGGGTTGCTCGTTGACACGGACCTCGGGCGCCTAGGAAAGCACAAGGTCCTCGGACACTCCGCAAAAATCGAAGGCGTCCGGACGGACGCGCGCGCGAATGTGCCGAAGAAAGGCGAGCATACGGCAGAGGTCCTCAAAGAGCTCGGGTACAGTGCGACGGAGGTTGGGGGGCTCAAGAAGCGGGGAGTCATTGGTCCCGGCCCTGGGAGTTAGTCATGGTTGACGTCTCCACGCTAGTCGTGATAAGCTTGACCAATGTCGTTGTCTGGGGGCTGCTAGGATATCTTCTGCATGGGCGAAGGGCCGAGGCACGTCGAGAAGCGGAGAGTGGGGACCTCATCTTGGAATATTCATGGCGAGCGAAAGGCCTCGTCATCGTTTTCGCAATCTTGATCACGGGGATGTTCTCCATGATTTTTGCATACGCCGGCCTCCCAAAGCCCTCGGACGTACCATGGGCGGTGGGCACAGCGGCTATGTTCGTGGGACTCTTGGCTCCCTTCGGCGTCGAGTTCTTTGGCACTTCCGTGCGCGTGAATTCTGCAGGAATTCATCAACGGTCGGGGTGGACGGGCAGGAAGAAAGTGCGGTGGGATGAGGTCGAATCCGTGTCCTTCAGTGAGGCGATGGGGTGGTACCGGCTCCGCACGGCTTACGGGACCATTCGCGTCGGGGCGTTTCTGAACGGAGTCCCGGAGTTTCTCGAGTTCGCGCGCCGGCGCCTCCCGCCCAGTAAGTGGACAGGCCCCGGACCGAAGTCTTGGCCGTACCGGGTCTAGTCACGCGCCCTTGAACTTGGGCTCTCGCTTCTCCATGAACGCCTGGATGCCTTCGAACAGGTCCTCCGTCGAGGTCACGTGGCCGAACGCCATCGCCTCCGCCTCTAGGGCGGCGTCCAGAGGAACATCCGTTGCCCGGTTCAGGACGTGCTTGGCGAGTCGCATCGCGATCGGCGGCCCACGGGCGAGCTTCTCCGCGAACGCCTTCACCGCGGCGGGGAACTCCTCGTTCCCATGCACCTCGCTCACGAGCCCGATGGCGTGCGCCTCGTCCGCGGTGAGCTTCGGGCCCATGAGGACGAGTTGCTTCGCCCGCGCGAGCCCGAGGAGCTTCACGAGGCGTGCCATGCCGCCTGCGCCCGGGACCAGGCCGAGCGTGATCTCCGTCTGTCCGATCTTCGCCCGTTTCGCCGCAATTCGGAAGTCGCACGCGAGGGCGAGCTCACAGCCGCCTCCGAGGGCGTATCCTTGGATCGCGGCGACCGTAGGCTTGGGGAAGTCCGCAAGCCGGCTGAACACGTCCTGCGTACGCCGGGTCATCTGCCACACCCGGTGGGACTTGCTCACGTCCCCGAAGGACGTGATGTCGGCGCCGGCGCTGAACGCCTTCTCCCCTGCGCCCGCGATGATGAGGCACCGGACACTATCGTCCCGCTCCAGTTCGGCGAGCGCCCGCTCCAGTTCTTCTAGGAGGAGGGGAACCAGCGTGTTCAGGCGGTCGGGTCGGTTCAGCGTTATCGTCGCGACTCCGGTTGCGCCATCCCTCGACACCAGGATCGTCTCGTATGCCATCGATTCCGCCTCCTTCAGGTATGGGTAGAACCCCTTCCCGCTCTTGACTCCGAGGTCCCCCCGCGCAACCATGGACTCGAGGATCTTCGCGGGAGAATAACGGCGAGACCCGCGGAGGGTCGTGAGGACGACGTCGAGGCCGATGTCGTCCGCGATTGCGAGCGGCCCCTTCGGAAACCCCGTGCCGAGTCGCATCGCCTCGTCGATTTCGGCGGGGCTTGCGACGTCCTCTTCGACAAGGCCCGCGGCGACGCCGATCGTCGGCGCAAGAATCCGGGTCGGATCGAAACCCTTCCCGAGGTCGGGGGTGATCGCCGGACGATTCCCGCTCGCATAGGAGTAGAAGCCCTCCCCGCTCTTCCGTCCGAGCTTCCCGGCCTTCACGAGGTCCTTCATCGGAGGCGGCGCCGGGAACCCCGCCTTCTCCGTCGCGTACACAATCAGGTCGATTCCTACTTGGTCCGCAAGCTCGAACGGGCCCATCGGGAAGCCGACCTTGAACCGCATCGCGCTGTCGATGACCTCCTTCGGAACTCCCTCCTCGTGGTGGATCCACGCCGCCTCGAGCATGTACGGCGCGATCGTCCGAGTCGTGATGAACCCGGGAATGTCCTTGCGGCAGACGATCGGCGTCTTCTTCAGGGTGCGCGCGAGTTCCTCGGCCTCGCGAACCGTCTCGTCGCTCGTGTCGTCCCCCTTGACGATCTCGATCAGGGGCATCAGGATCGCGGGGTTGAAGAAGTGCATACCCACGACGCGCCCCGGGCGCCTCGTCGCCCGCCCCATGGCGGTGATGCTCAACCCGCTCGTGTTCGACGCGAGGATCGCATTGGCGGGTGCGTGCGCGTCGACGTCCGCGAAGACGCGTTTCTTCACCTCCAGATCCTCAAGGACCGCCTCGATGACAACGTCGGCATCTCGCACGGCGTCCTTGAGGTCAAGGGTCACGCCGATCCGGCGAAGTGCCGCTTCCGAGGCTTCCCGCGAGAGTTCACCCTTCTCCACGAGCTTTCCGAGGCTCCAGCGAATCCGATCCATTCCTCGATCGATGAATTCCTGTTTGATGTCCCGCATCGTCACGTCGAATCCGCGCAGGGCAGCGAGTTCCGCGATGCCGTGACCCATCTCGCCCGCGCCGATGACCGCGACCTTCGAGACCAGGATATTCCCCGCCGATCTCATGGATGGAAGGCGCGGGGTTAAAGGTACGGTTCCAACGGTCCCGACTGCGCTTACTCCGGTGGTGGAGGTGGATCATCATCGGGCGGGATCAACGAGAATTCATCCTCCTCCGGTTCTGGAGTCTGCGGGGGCGGCGGCACGACGGCCGGGGGCAGTTCCTCCTTCGGAGGCTCCTCCTCCCGGCGCCTCCTCACGACGAAGAACGCGAGGATTCCGATGCCCGCGACGAGGATCCCAATAAGGACGAGCAACCCCCAGC
>VBML01000158.1 GCA_005878915.1 Methanobacteriota archaeon
TGCCCCCGGCTTCCGCTGATCGACCCACGTCGTCCGTACCCCGAACTTCGGCAGGAGGTGCTCGAAGATCTCTGCCGTCGCGGCGTACGGGCTCTTCCCCGCAACGACCTTTCGGCCTCCTTTGACGAACGTCAGAATCGCGGGGGCGATGGCCCCCATGCCGGACCCCGTCGCAAGCGCTCGTGCGCCTCCCTCGAGCTTCGCGACCGTGTCCTCCAGATCCGCAACGGTGGGGTTCCCCCAGCGTGTGTAGTATTCCGTTGGTGCAATCGTCCGCGTGAACTCCCCGCCCTGGCGGGAGTCCCGGAGGCGGAAGGTGGAGGACATTACGATCGGTGTCACGAGGGGGCCCGCTCTTTCCTCGGATGAATCGCGACTGTCTCTGGCGAGCGTCGCTTCGCCACTTTGCGCAGCGAACGGGCGGCGGGGGGTAAAGGTTTCGGGGGCTTCACAGGGCCGGGGGATCCGCGGACAAGGGCTCCGGCGTACGCTTCACGGCGGCCCACAGACGACGAAGCGGCCGGGACACGAATTCAATCTTCCCGGTGCGGATGCTCCAGTACAGGAACGCGGCGAGAATCCAGTACGCAACGTAGCCCGCGACCTCCAGCTGGGTGGGGTTGTCGTTGTACCCGATGAGGCCTCGCAACAGGTACCCGAGCGGGTTTGCTTGGTCGTCGTCGGGGAACGATGCGTGGATGTTGTACACCTCCGCGGCAAGCCACGGCAGCACCCCCGCCTCCTGGAGTTCGTGGAGTCCGATGGAGAACAGCCCCGCTGCGATGACGATCAGGAACAGTCCGGTCCCCTGGAAGAACCGCCCTAGGTTGATCTTCCACGACGCAGCGAAGAGCCCATATCCGAGGAACGCGGCAACCGCGAGACCCGCTGCAGCGCCCGCGACGACGTCGGTGCCAATCGTGGCGGTGAGGCCCGCCATGAAGAGCACGGTCTCGACGCCTTCCCGGAACACCGCGATGAATGCGAGGGAGGCGAGGCCCATCACTTGCCTGCGGTCCACAAGGAGGTTGATCCGCTCCTCAACGTGGCGGCGGATGTCCTTTGCGGCCTTCATCATCCAGAGGACCATCGAGGTGAGGACGAGGACGGCGAGGATCGCAGCGACCCCTTCGAACAGCGCCTCGCCGGTCCCGGTGAACTTGACGTGGAGGAGGGCGAGGAGCCCCGCGATCCCGATGCTCCCGGCCAGCGCCGCCCCCGTGCCGATGAACACGTATCGGTGAAGAGACCGCTGTCCGATCTTGGTGAGGTACGCGAGGATGATCCCGATGATCAGGGCTCCCTCGAGGCCCTCTCGCAACCCGACGATGAGACCGGGGACGACGCCGCCTGCGACCACACCGCGACACTCCGTTCGAGGATTGATTGGCTACGAAGTAGCTACGACATTCTACCTATATAACGCCGGTATAAATACATTAGGAGCCGGTTCATCCCATAGAACGGTAGCCGTTCGGGTCGATGATGGTTTCCAGATAGCCCATCGAGCGGAGCGCGAGAGCCAGCTGTGGTTCCATGGACATGAGGCGGGGGATGTCCTCGCGGAGCACCTCGATCCGCGCACTCGCCCCGTGATGCCGGACGCGGACTTGGCGGAAGCCTCGACTGCGCAGCCAGTCCTCCGCGAGCTCGACCTGTCGCAGCAGCTCGACGGTAATCGGAGTCCCGTGGGGGATTCGGGAGGAGAGGCACGCGTTGCTCGGCTTGTCCCAGAACGACAGCCCGAGTTCCCTCGCGACAGCGCGCACATCAGCCTTCTGGAGGCTGGCATCCACCAGCGGATGCCAGAACCCCGCCGCGTCCATCGCGCGGATCCCCGGTCGGACATCCCCCAGGTCGGAGACATTGACTCCATCTGCGATTACCGCGAACCCGCCCTTGCGAGCGATCGGGGCAAGTTCGTCCGCGAGCCCCTCCCGGCAGAAGAAACAGCGATTAGTGGGGTTCCTCCGGTACTGCGGAGATGCCAGCTCGCTCGTCTCGACGACGCGAAGGGGGATCCCTATCTCCGCCGCGTTCGCCTTCGCCTCCTCAAGTTCCCGCCGGGCAAGGGACTCCGAGTCGGCAAGGACCGCGAGCGCCCGGCTACCGATCGCGTCGAAGACGATTCGTGCGACGAGCCCCGAGTCGACCCCACCGGAGTACGCGACGAGGACGCGGCCCTTTGAGGCTGCCTCCGTGCGGATCTTGTCATATCGCAGTTGCAGACCCGCATCCATGCGTCCTCCGAATGTTGCGAGCACGAATTAAACTCGCGGATTTCGGACGCGTCCCGCCGCGGCGGCAAAGTCCTTAGCCCGATGCCGAAATCCCCTCGCCCTTGTCGAACCTCTCCCGCCTCGAGTGCTCCTCGTGTCACAGGGTGTACGAGATTGTCCCGCGGAACGTCTGCGAATGCGGGAGACCGCTGTTCGCGCGCTATGACCTCAGCGGTGTGAGCCGCGAGTCCCTCCTCCCGCGACGAGACCTGTGGCGGTACCTGCCCCTGCTTCCCGTTTCCTCCGAGGACCGCGTCGTCTCCCTCGGAGAAGGCGGCACCCCGCTGTTGCGCTGCACCGCGATCGAACGCGCGTACGGGGTCGATCGCGTGTTCGTCAAGGACGAGGCCGCGAATCCGACGGGGACCTTCAAGGCCCGCGGGATGGCCGTCGCCGTCTCGAAGGCGCGGGAGCTCGGACTCACACGACTCGCGGCGCCGAGCGCGGGAAACGCGGGCAGCGCCCTCGCGGCGTACGCGGCGAAAGCAGGAATCGAGGCCCTCGTCGTCGCTCCGAAGGACACGCCCCTCGCGATCCTCCAGGAGACCGTGCTCTATGGGGCCCGCCTGTTCCTCGTGGACGGGACGATTTCCCAGGCGGGTGACATCGTGAAGGCCGCGTGCTCGAAGTCGGACTTCTTCAACGTGGCGACGCTCTACGAACCGTACCGCGTGGAGGGGAAGAAAACGATGGGCTTCGAGCTCTTTGAGCAGCTTGGCGCCCTCCCCGACTGGGTCGTGCTCCCCACGGGGGGCGGGACGGGCGTCGTGGGCCTCTGGAAGGCGTTCTCCGAGCTCAGGGACCTGGGGTGGTACGACGGTCCAATGCCACGGATCGCGTTCGTTCAGGCGGCGGGATGTGCGCCCATCGTGAAGGCGTTCGAGGATGGGAAGGACGGCTCCACTCCCTGGAAGAACCCCACCACGATCGCACCCGGGTTGCGGGTGCCGAAGGCGCTCGGGGACTTCCTCGTGCTCCGCGCGGCGCGGGAGAGCAACGGCACCGGAATCGCGATCGAGGACGAGGCGATGCGGACCGCCGTCTCGGAGTTCGCCCGGCTCGAGGGAATCGGTGCGTGCTACGAGGGCGGGGCGACGCTTGCGGCGCTCCGGAAGCTGGTCGAGGCGGGGACGGTGGAGCGCGACGACACGGTGGTCCTGTTCAATACCGGGACGCCGCTGAAGAACCCGTTCCCACCCAAGCCTCAGAAGCTCTCGACCGTTGATTCTGCGGACGAGGTGATTGCCAAGCTGGCGGTGCCGAAGGCCTAGGCGGTCCTGAGCCTCTTCACTTCTTCGAGGATCCGTCCCTCGGCCGGCGGGACCTTCGGGTCCTCTGTGACCCACTTGAATCGAACGATCCCACCCCGGTCGAGGATGAAGACGGATCGCTTCGATACGCCCTCGTAATCCCCGAACGTTTCATAGAGGACACCGTACGCGCGGCTCACCCGCTTGTTCCAGTCGCTCAGGAGCGGGTATGGAAGCTTGTGCAGTTGGCGGAACGCCTTGTGGCTGTGATGGCTGTCCGTGCTGATCCCGAACACCTTCGCCCCGAACTGTTGCAGCGCGCCGAAGTCATCGCGGTGCGAGCACAGCTGGCCCGTGCACACGTTCGTGAAATCAAACACGTACCAGCTCAGGAGGACGGGACCCGCGCCAAGCTCCTGGGACAGCGCGACCTTCTTCCCCTCGTCGCTGGTCATCGTGAAGTCGGGGGCGCGTTGCCCGACCTCGACCGGGGACACGCCCGCGGCAACCCGGGGTTTCCCATTAATCCTTTCGCGCTCGGCTGGCCGCCCGGATGGCGGTCGCCATCGTCTCGTGGCGGGCGCAGAGTTTGCCGGACTCGAGCTGAGCGTGAAGCAACTCGGACTGCCGGTGAGCGTTGAAGAGGCGGCAGGCGGGGTCGGTGCAAAAAGCCTCCTTGGTGATGTGGTACGTCGCCGCCTGGAGCGCATACCCCTTCGCGACCTCGGTCAGCCGCGGGTCGTCATAGTCGATGAACTGGCCCGTGAACGGTTGCTTCGCGGCGTCGAACGGGACCGCGCCTAAGGCCATCGCGAGCTGCGCCTTCACGCGGTAGTAGGCGTCCGGCTTTGCGGGACCTTCCACGATGCTCGATGTCGAGACCGCGGAGGGATACGCGCACACGACGGCCCGCGCGTGATACCGTCCATCCTCGTCGAACGTCCCGAGGATCCGGTGCTCGAAAGCGATGTGGAGGACGCGAAAGCTCCGCTCTTCGGGCGGGAGGAGATCGCGCATGAGAGCGGTGTATCGAAACGCGTCGTACAGGATCCCAGGGACGCGCTTCGACGGATCCTCAAGCAGCCGATGTTCGAAGTGAATCTCGCCGTAGAGCGGTTCCATGGGCTCAAAGGGTCGCAGGATGTTTCTGACACGGCTCGCCGCGATCGCTCGCGCAAGGGCCTCGTGGTCCCTTCCACCGTGATGAGAAAAGAAGTCCTTCCGCAGGTCACATCGCAATCCGAGGACGTCCCGCAAGAACGCCATGACCTCATCGAGTCGCAGGGTCGTCGCCGTTGAGTCCGTGTAGAGGTAGGCGATGCGTGGGATGTCCCAATCCGCCGATTCGTCCCCTGCACTCGCAGTATTCTGGCGGCGCTGTCTACGGGGGTTCACTGCTTTCGAACAGGGGCTCGAAATATATATCTGCGGGGTCAGAACCCGTTGGATCCCGCGACCTCGGCTGGCGGAGCTTTTCCGCATCCAAGGGGGCTACGACGAGTGGATCGTCACTTCTTTTTCGG
>VBML01000159.1 GCA_005878915.1 Methanobacteriota archaeon
AGACGCCCCTCCACGAGCCTCCAATCTTCCTGGCGAAACAGAGCAATGGAACGCAGATCGAGGCGGCCCTCCAGTGGCACGACGGGTACGCGGAGTCGATCTTCACGTTCGTGAACAACATCAACACGATCGAGGGCGGGACCCACCTCATCGGGTTCAAGTCCGCGCTCGCCCGCGCCCTGAACAACTACGCGAAGTCGAACAAGTATGTGAAAGGCGGGGAGAGCCTCGACGGCGAAGATGTGAGGGAGGGCCTCACCGCAATCCTCTCCATCAAGCTCCCGGAGCCCCAGTTCGAGGGTCAGACGAAGATGAAGCTGGGGAACTCCGAGGTGAAGGGGATCGTGGACTCCGGTGTGTACGAGAAGCTGACGGAGTTCCTGAACGAGACCCCGAAGGACGCGGGGACGATCTTGCAGAAGGCGGTGCTCGCGCAGCAAGCTCGCGAGGCGGCGCGGAAGGCGCGGGAACTCACGCGCCGCAAGGGGCTGCTCGAGGGGTTCAACCTTCCCGGGAAGCTGGCCGACTGCCAAGAGCGGGACCCCGCGAAGTCAGAAATCTTCATCGTCGAAGGACCGAGCGCTGGCGGGAGTTGCAAGGCCGGTCGCCGGCGCGAGTTCCAGGCTGTCCTCCCCCTGAAGGGGAAGATCTTGAACGTGGAGAAGGCGCGGATGGACCAGATGCTAAAGAACGAGGAGATTCGCGCGCTCATCATGGCAATCGGATCTGGCATCGACGCGGAGTGCAATCCGCAGAAGGCGCGGTATCATGTCTGCTGCCTTCTTTGCGATGCCGACGTAGATGGCCAGCATATCACGACTCTCCTGCTCACCCTATTCTTCCGCCACATGCGCCCCCTAATCGACGCGGGCTACGTGTACATCGCCCAACCGCCGCTGTACAAGATCAAGAAAGGCAAGGAGACGCACTACGCGTACACGGAGAGGCAGCGGGAGGAACTCGCGAAGCGGCTCGGGGACAAGGGCCTGACATATCAACGGTACAAGGGGCTCGGCGAGATGAACGCGGACGAGCTGTGGGAGACGACTCTTGACCCCAAACGGCGGGTCCTGAAGCAAGTCACGATCGAGGACGCGGCATCCGCGGATGCCCTGTTCTCCGTCCTGATGGGCGAGGCGGTCGGACCCCGTAGACAATACATTGAGGAGCACGCGAAAGACGTCGTGAACCTCGACATCTAGGTGGACCATGCCGGAGGAAGCTCAACAAGAACCGGGTGCGCGCATTCGCCCGCAATCGATCGAGCAGGAGATGCAGCGCTCGTACATCGACTACGCGATGTCCGTGATCGTCGGGCGCGCGCTGCCCGACGCGCGCGACGGGCTGAAGCCCGTGCAGCGGCGAATCCTCCACGCGATGAACGAGCTCGGGATGAGCTCCGGTTCGCAGTTCAAGAAGTCGGCGCGCGTGGTCGGCGAATGCTTCGTCGAAGGCACCCTGGTCGCGACCGAGCGTGGTCTCGTGCCAATCGAGAAGGTGACCCGCGAAGACCGAGTTTTCACTGAGACCGGCGTGAGGCGGATCATCGAAATCTACGAGATGCCCTCGCGCTCGGTCGTGACGGTCGAGCTCGAGAACGGGATGCGGGCCAAGGCAACGCGCTCTCAAGAGTTCCGCGTCGTTCGACCCGATTTCTCCTTCGGGTGGAAGGCGGCGTCGGACCTAAACCCCGGTGACTGGGTCGTGCTGCGTTCGGCAGTCGCCACGTCGATGACAGACCTCGCCAAACTTCCTCCGTACGATAGAAGGGAGATGCGACTGAGTCGGGGCCTGGCCTACCTGTTAGGCCAACTGATGTCCGACGGCCATGTGTCAAACGAGGGAAAGAGGAATCGAGCCGGCTTTGCCTCGGTGGATCGTGGTGTGATGGAGAGGATCAGAGGGATCATCGTTGACGAATTCGGGTACCTACCCTCCCTTGAGACGCGGGAGCCACGGAATCCAAAGCACAAACCCATCTACTCGGTGAGGATCAATCGAGATTCAATCAACGAGTACCTCGTCAAGACCTTCGGGCTAGGAGTAATCCGGGCAGCGACGAAATTCCTCCCTGAGGTAGTTCTTCAGTCCCCCAGGTCGGTAGCACTCGCTTTCTTAAGCGGGCTGATCGACGGGGACGGGTCTGTGGCCGTTGCAAGACGGGTGATTCACTATGGATCGACATCGGAATCACTGATTGATCGCCTTCAGGTCCTCCTCCACCATCTAGGATATCATGCGAAACGGTATCGCACGGAGCCGGATCCCACGCGATTCTCGGAGGTCAACGGGCGTCGCGTCGTTGGGACGCTAGTGTTCCACTCTCTCGAAGTTACCAGTGGAGAGGCTTGGGGACTCGCCAACGAGTTAGACCTGGCAAACGGAGAGAAGTGTAGGCGACTGCGAAAGTTGCAGCCAGGAAAGCGCGTCCTTCCTCAGTTTGCAGACATCATCCCATTCGGGTCGGGGTTGGTGTTCTCGGAGCTTTCGAAGGCCCACATAGGGTCGGGTTGGTTCGTCGGCTTGGATGGAAGAAAGTTCCGACAGGGTATCGTTCACCCATCGGGGACCAAAATTCGATACTCGTCCAGCCTCCAATCGATGCCGCTTCACCAGCGTCAAG
Source organism: Methanobacteriota archaeon (assembly GCA_005878915.1). Taxonomy (GTDB): domain Archaea; phylum Thermoplasmatota; class Thermoplasmata; order RBG-16-68-12; family RBG-16-68-12; genus EA-19. The sequence goes on from VBML01000159.1 coordinate 2,624, forward strand.
TCCGCGATTGGGGAATCCTTGGCAAGCTGGAGAGAATCGGCTCGCCTGTCGCCGGCGTTTTGAACGTGGTTCGTGACGCCAGCCTGTCGTTCGCCCGCGTGCGTTCCCTCGTTCCCGCAGGCCGCGAACGCACGTACGATATTGGCGTCGAAGGGGATCACAACTTCGTGGCGAACGGAATGGTGGTGCACAACTGTCTCGGGAAATATCACCCGCATGGCGACACGGCGGTGTACGATGCCCTCGCGCGGATGGTCCAGGACTTCTCCCTCCGGTACCCGCTAATCCAGGGCCAGGGGAACTGGGGGAGCACGGAGGACGAGCCCGCGGCGATGCGATACACGGAGTGCCGCCTCTCGAAAGTCGCGGAGGAGCTCCTGCAGGACATCGAGAAGGACACAGTGGAGTGGGGGGACAACTTCGACGGGACACTGAAGGAGCCGCTCGTGCTCCCCGGGAAATTCCCGAACCTGCTCGTGAACGGCTCGAGCGGAATCGCGGTCGGCATGGCAACGAACATGCCACCCCACAACCTCGCGGAGATTGTCGACGGACTGGTCGTCATGATCGACAACCCGAGCGCGAGCCTCTCGGACCTGTACAACCCGGAGACGGGGCCAATCCGCGGTCCGGACTTCCCTACGGGTGGCATCCTCCACGGGGTGGTGGGAATCACGGAGGCGTACTCTACCGGGCGTGGGCTGGTCAGCCTCCGCGCGAAAGCGGGGTTCGAGGAGGCGAAGGGCGATAAGGTCCGAATCGTGATCACGGAGATCCCGTATTTCGTGAACAAGAGTTCCCTCGTCGAGTCGATCGCGCTCCTCGTGAAGCAGAAGCGGATCGAGGGGGTCACGGACCTGCGGGACGAGTCCGACCAGGAAGGGATGCGGATCGTCCTGGAGCTGAAGCGGGACGCGATGGAGGACGTCGTCCTGAACCAGTTGTACCACCACACGCAGATGGACTCCACGTTCGGAATCATCAACCTCGCCCTCGTCGACGGGGAGCCGAAGGTCCTCGGCTTGAGGGAACTTCTGCAATCGCACGTCGACTACCGGATCGAGATTGTGCGCCGACGGACGCAGTTCGACCTGAACAAAGCCCGCCAGCGGGAGCACATCGTCGAGGGCCTCCTCACCGCGATCGACCATCTCGATGACGTCATCCGAATCATCCGGCGGGCGCGGGACCCGGACGACGCGGCGAGCCAGCTCCGAACGCGTTACCTCTTAAGCGAGGACCAAACGAAGGCGATCCTCGACATGTCCCTCCGGAAGCTCACGGGGCTCGAGACCCAGGCTTTGCGGACGGAGCAGGGGGAGCTGAAGAAGACCATCACGGACCTCGAGGGGATTCTCGGGTCCAAGGATCGCGTCCTAGACATCATCAAAGCGGAGCTTCGCGAACTGAAGGAGAAGTACGGCGACCCTCGCCGCACGTCCATCGAGGTCCAGGCCGAGGAGATGGAGGTGGAGGACCTTATCCCCGAGGAGAACAATGTCATTGTGGTCACAAACAGTCACTACGTGAAGCGGATCCCGTTCTCCGAGTACCGGCTTCAGGGGCGCGCCGGGAAGGGCACGATCGGAATCCAGACAAAAGAGGAGGACTTCGTCGTCGACGCATTCGTCGCGAGCACGCACGACTACCTCCTTTGCTTCACAACGGCCGGGAAGGTCTTCTGGCTGAAGGCATTCCGTATCCCGAAGGGGACGCGATACGGCCGCGGGAAGCCGATCATCAACCTGCTTGAACGGCTCCAGCCTGGAGAGTCGATCAGCGCGATGATTCCCGTCCGGGACTTCTCGGATGACGAATACCTAGTCTTCGCGACCCGAAGAGGCGTCGTGAAGAGGACCGTCCTCTCGAGCTACGGACGGCCCATGGTGACAGGGATCAAGGCAATCCGGCTCCGGGAAGGGGACGAGGTCGTCGACGTCCTGAAAGTCAAAGCGAACGACAATCTCATCGTGGTGAAGGGCGGGGGGCGGGCCGTGCGATTCCCCGTGATGGACGTGCGAGACGTAAGGCGCAATTCGATCGGCGTCAGGGGCGTGAAGCTCCGGGGGACCGACCGCGTCGTTGCGCTGGTCGTGGCCGCGGACGAACGCTACATCCTCACGGTTAGCGCTAAGGGCTATGCGAAACGAACGCCGATGCGGTACGACCGGGACACGAGCAAGGGGTTCCGCACCCGTTCACGGGCAGGACTAGGGGTCATCGCGATGAAGGTCAACGCGAAGACAGGCAATGTTGTCGATGCTCTCACCGTGGCCGAGGAGGACGAGCTCCTGGCCTCCACGAAGGATGGCATGGCCATCCGCTGTTCCGCTGGGGCTGTCAGCGAGCAGGGGAGAATCGCGAGCGGCGTCCGTCTGATCAAGCTTGACGGGATGGATGAAGTCGTCGCGGTCGCCCACCTCGCCAAGGAGAACGGAGAGGCGAGCGGGGCGGATTCTGCGGCTCCCGAGGCCGAGCTGCCACGGGAGAACATAGCCCCTGAGTCGCATCCGAAGGATACAAATGGATAACTAGCTGGGCTCAATACCCGACCTCGCGGGCTCGCCGACCTCCTGCGGGTCATCGACCAGGCGCTCGACGCGTTCAACGCGCGCGACTGGAACCGGTTCCTGAGTCTCCATGTGGAGTCCGTCATCGATTATGAACCGACCGTGCCCGAACCGATCAAGGGCCGTGCGGCCCTTGGCGAATTCCTGAAGGGATTCGTGGTCGCGTTCCCGGATATCCACATCCGAAAGGAGCGCAGCTTCGGTCAGGGCGACTGGGCGTGTGCGGAACTCCTGATCACGGGGACGAATCGGGGACCCATGCCAGGTCCCGGGGGCAAGATGATTCCCGCCACGAACAAGTCGATCCGGGTAAAGGAGGGCGCCGTGTTCAAGATGGACCGCGGCCAAGTCGCGGAAATCCACGAGTACTACGACGTCGCGGGGATGATGGGGCAGCTCGGCCTCATGTGAAGACCCCGCCACAATGTCGCGTCCTGAGGACGATTTCAGATCGCATAGCCGAACGGCTGGGGGAACGTGCCGGGGACAAGCCAATCACAGCGTCATGATTGTTGCCGCAATCGCCTTCATCGATTGGCGGGCGTCCGCCAAGCGGATGTTCTCGTTCGGCGCGTGGGCTCGACTTCCATCGTACCCGACACCGGGCGGGTGAGGAGAGGGCGTGCCGACCCGCGTGAAGTACCATGTCGTCGACGAGCCCGCCGACCACGGGTACACGAGCGGCTCCGTGCGGTAAACCTCTCGGACCGCCGCGAGGATCGCCTGGGGAAGCCGCTCGCGGATCGACGACGACGCGGGCTCGAAGGTGGAGTGCTTATCGACGCTCACGTCCGCGAACCCTTTGTTCCGGAGGTGCGCGACGAGCTTGTCGAAGATCGCATCCGGACGCTGACCCGGAAGGAGGCGGAAGTCCAGCTTCGCGTGGGCAACCGCGGGGTTCACGGTCTTATGTCCATCCCCCGTGTATCCGCTCCAGATCCCGTCGATCGTGCACGTCGTGCCGTACATGAACCGTTTCAGCCGCTGGTATCGGGTTCTTCCCCCGAACACCTCCGACACCCCATAGACCTCCTTGTACCGCAACGGGTCCGCGCTGTTCTTGCGCAGGTATCGGAGCATCTCGGGGTCCGGAGGGATCACGCCGTCGTGGAAGCCCTCGATGAGAATTTTGCCGTTCTCCGATCGCAAGGTCCGGAGAGCCGCGATCAGCCGCCACGCCGCGTTCGGGAGGATGGCAGCGAGGGACGAGTGCTGGTCCCCCTTCGCCGTACGGACCCCCAGCTCCACGCTCAGGATCCCCTTCGATCCGAGGGACATCACCGGCCTCCCGTCCGTCGTGTGGCCCGCGGCCTCGATCGTCGCGCCGAGGCCCTTGAAGAGCTCGGGATGCGCGTCCGCAAACTTCGGAAGGTGCGGGCTCCCGCTCTCCTCCTCGCCATCGACGAAGTACCGCACGTTCACCGGCAGCCGGCCCGCGACGTCGCGAATGGCCTGGATCGCCGTCGCTTGGGCGACGACGTTCCCCTTCGTGTCCGAAGTGCCGCGACCGAAGAGCTTCCCGTCCTTCACGACAGGCTCGAACGGGTCCGTCTCCCACTCGTCCAGCGGGTCCACGGGCTGGACATCGTAGTGGTTGTACAGGATCACCCACGGGAGGGACGGCTCTTCTACGATTTCACCGATGACGACGGGCGGGCCGCCCTCCTCGGGCATGAGCCGCACGCGGGCACCACGGGCCTCGAGGACCTTCCGGGTCGCGTCCGCCCCCTCCTGGAACCTCGTCCCCTGGGCGGAGATCGTGGGGATGCGGGTGTACTCCGATAGCTCCCGCACGAAGTCCTCGAAGCGGGAATCGATGACGCTGAACACCTTCTGACGGTCCGCGGAATCGACCATGGCCCGCGAACGCCCGCAAGCGGTATCAAGGTTCGGCCGACGCAAGGTCTATTCCCGCACGACCCCTTCGCATCGTCATGTTGGGGATTCGAGTCCTCGTGCTGATTCCAGATTCCACTCGGAAGAGGAAGGGCTCGATGGCGAGCGCCTCCGGCCCTGGGATCGGGGAGGCACTGCCCGCCGCGGACCTCGCCCGCCTTGTCGACCTCCGTAAGAAGGTCGCGGCCGCCGCTGACCTCCCGCCGGGGCCCGATGTCGACCCCGCCTCGAAGGGGAAGGCGGACCTGATGCCCGCCCACGTCCGGTATGACGGGAACATGTACCGCTACATACCGAGAGACGCGTGGGAGTCGCGCCTCGCGGGCGTAGAGGTCGCGATCGTCTCTGCCCTGTACGGGCTCGTCCTGTCCCGTGAACCGATCCGCGCGTATGGGTTCTCACTGGCGGAGAACCTTCCGGGGCTCGGCGCGCTCCACGGCTGGTGGCGGGAGAACGGCCTCCCGGCGCTCCTCGCATCGCTGATCCGATCCGCTCGGGTGGAGAGGGTCGTGGACCTGCTCTCCCTGGAGTACCGGAAGGCGGTCGATGGATACCGCCAAGGCCTCAAGGCCCCCGTCGAGGCAATCGACTTCCCGGGACTCGGGCGCGCTTCACAACCCCGCCGCGGGATGGCCGTCGCCGAAGTTCTCCTCGGAAAGCGCTAGAACCTCGCCATCAACGCCGCGAAGTACTTCGCACCGTTCCGGAAGTCCTCGATCCGGATGTGCTCGTTCGGCGCGTGATACCCGCTCGCCTCGTAGCTCACACCGGGCCCGCTCACCGACGGGACGCCGACGATCTCGTTGAAGAAGCCCGTGGCGGAGGCCCCGAGGGACCACGGCCACACCGCCGGCGGTCGGCGGTACACGTCTTTCGCCGCCACGCAGGATCGCGAGCTGCTTCGCAGTCTTCATTCCCGGGAGCACGCGGAAGTCGACCTTCGCACTCGCGACCGCGGGGTTCACCGTCTTCGTGCCCTCGCCCTGGTACCCTGATCGGAACCCGCAGATCGTGCACGTCGGCGAGAACATCGCGTGCTCGAGGAGGGCGGTCCCGGACTTCTTCACCAGTGGGGCCTTGATCCCCCACGCCTTCAGCAGCTCCTTCTCCCGGAACTCCGCCTTGCGGAGGTATGCGTGCATCTCCTTCGTAGGACGCATCGCGTCCTTCGTCCACCCGGGGATCAGGATGCGGCCCTCGCGGTCCCGCATCGTGTCCAAGGCCTGAATCAGCCGCCACGCGGCATTGGGGAGAATGGGAGCCCACATGCTGTGCTGGTCGACCGCGGCCGTGCGGGCCGTGAGTTCGACATACAGCGTGCCCTTGCACCCGAACTCCACCTTCGGCACGCCGTGCATCGAGTGCTCCCCGCCTTCGATCGTCGCCCCGTCCGCCTTCAGGATCCCCCGGTTCGCCTCGACGAACGAGCGGAAGTGGGGGCTGCCGACCTCCTCCTCGCCCTCCACGACGAACTTCACGTTGCACGGCACGGGCTCCCCCGCCGCGAGGAACGCGCGGATGGCAGCGACCTGCGCGACGAGGTTCCCCTTCGTATCCCCGCTCCCGCGGGCGAACAGCTTGTTCCCCTCGATCACCGGGCTGAAGGGGTTCGTCTTCCACTCCTCGAGCGGGTCGACAGGTTGGACGTCGTAGTGGTTGTAGAAGAGGAGGGTGGGGCGCCCCTCGCCCGCCCGATACTCGCCGAACACGACGTTCGGCCCGCCCTCCGTGGGGAATTCGCGTCCCTCGATCCCGAGGCCCCCCAGCACCTTGCGGACGAACGCTGCGGCCTCGGGCTGTGCGCGCTTCTCCGCGGAGATGCTGGGAATCTTGCAGAACTCGGAGAGGGTCGCAATCGATTCGTCGAGATGCGCGTCGATGTGGCCGAAGACATCCCGCAAGGCCATGGTGATCCTCACTCCGGGGAGGGGGACAACGGAGAAAGCGTTTGCGCCCCTCAGACGACGCGACGCGCCTTGTCCAGGTCGTCGACGCCGATCGCGAGCTGGACGCGCCCGCTCCCGGAGTTCAGGGTGATCACGCTGGTGACGTTCACACCCGCACCGCCGAGCCGTTTCGCGAGCTCGCCGAGCGTACCCGGGCGGTCCTCGAGGGTGACCGTGAGGACGGTCCTCTCTCCGAACTCGTACCCATGCTCGCGGAGGACCGTCCGCGCCTTGGGTGCGGCGGGGATGAGGAGGCTCACGTACCCCTTCCCCCCTCCGCTGACGGCGGAGATCGCGTCGATGTTCACGGCCTTCTCGGCGAGGGTCCTCGCAAGCTTTCCGAGCTCACCCGGCCGATCCACAAGGACGACGTCAAACTGGATTGCCAAGCGTCCACCCGCGGGGCGGATTCACAGAGCGGTGGATGAAGCTTCCCTCATCGAAAAAAGCCATCGTCAACGCGCACGCCGAGGCCCGGCGCCTCCGAGGCAATCAGGTCTCCTCCCTCAAACCGTAACCTCGGGGCGACATCTCGTTCGATGGCGAAGTGCGAGTCGAGGTCCGCCCATCGCACGTTCCGGTTCGCGAGGGCGAAGTGAAGGCCCGCAGCCACGGAGACGACGCTCTCTCCCATGCAACCCACCATTGCGGGGAGGGCCGCCGACTCGCACACCGCGTTCACCTCGGACGCTCGCGACAGCCCGCCGTGCTTCATGAGCTTCAGGTTCACGGCCCGCGCGCACGCGCCCCACCGCACGCGCATCGCGTCTTGGGGCGAGAGGACCATCTCATCGGCCATCACCGGGACGCGGGAGTTCTCGGTGAGGATCTTCATCCCGTTCAGGTCCACAGCGGGGAGGGGCTGTTCCAGGAGGACGACGTCGAGGGGGGCGATTTCCTTTGCGAACGCGAGGGCCGATTGAAGCGAGAACCCCTGGTTCCCGTCAACGCGAAGCTCGACGTCAGGGCCGACCGCCTCCCGGACCGACCGCAACCGGCGGACGTCTCCCGCGGGCTCGAGCCCGACCTTGAGTTTCAGGGCCCGGAATCCTTCGGCCACCCAGTGGCGGGCCTTGGAAACGGTGGCCTTGGCGTCCATGATGCCAATCGTCATGTCCGTCGGCATCCGGGCGCGGAATCCTCCGCCGAGGAATCGATACAATGGCATCCCCAGTTCCTGCGCGCGAAGGTCGTGGAACGCGATGTCGAGTCCCGCCTTCGCTGCCGGGTTTCCCGCCAAGGCCCCGTCCATTGCATCGGCGAATTCGAGATTCTTCTCGAACTCATGGCCCCGGACGGCCTTCGAGAGGACCCCGAGCGCCGCAAGGATCGTATCCCGGGTTTCCTTCGTCACCGAGTTCGGGCAGGCGTTCCCATACCCGACGAGGTTCCCGCTCTCTGCACGGACGATCACATTCGTCGACGACGTCGTTGCCCCGCTGGCGATCACGAAGGGCTCCGTCCGAGGGCTCTCGTGGACCCCGTACGAGATCGCATCGATCCTCAACGAGATCCCCGCCGGCGGTAGTACGCGCAGAACGACGTGAAGTTGCACTCGCCGCACCGCGGACCGATGGGCTTGCAGATCTCCTTCCCGAACCGGATGAACCACTCGTTCACGTTCACCCAGTACTCCCGGGGGACGATGCGGGCGAGGGCCCGCTCCGTCTGCTCCGGTGTCTTCGTCCGGATCAGCCCGAGGCGGTTCGGGATCCGATGGCAGTGCGTGTCGATCGGCAACGCCTGGAGTCCGTAGCCGTACACGAGGACGCAGTTCGCGGTCTTCGGGCCCACCTGCGGAAGCTCGATGAGCTCGTCATAGGTGTTCGGGACCCGCCCTCCGTGACGCTCCAATAGAATGCGGCT
>VBML01000160.1 GCA_005878915.1 Methanobacteriota archaeon
TGACCCGCCGGAAGCGGACGCGCACGGACGGCACGTTCGACGTCACCACCAAGGATGCGTGGCGGGTGCGCGTGAAGCCCATGGCGATCGCGGACCGGAGGATCCAGAGCTCGAAGCAGCGGGTGATCCGCCAGACGATGGAGCGCGTGATCCGCGACGCCGCGGCCGCCGCCTCGATCGGGGACTTCGTGCGCGTGATGATCACCGGCGAGCTCGCGAAGAACATCGCCGTCGCGTGCAAGCCGATCCAGCCGATCTCCCGCGTCGAGATCCGAAAGTCCGAGGTCCTCCAGATGGGCGCGACCCCGGAGCCGGTGCCCGCCCCCGCCGAGGCTCGAGGCGCCGAGGCACCCGCGGAACCGGTGGCAGAGATGCCCGCCGCGGGGGAGCCGCCGGCAGCGGAGACGGAGAGCAGCCCCGAAGAGCTCCTCCCCAACGACTTGTGACCTCGCAATCACGATGTCGGGGTGGCTCAGCCTGGTGGAGCGTCGGACTCATAGGGACATCACATCACTGACCAGCGCTCCTGGGAAATCCGAAGGTCCGGGGTTCAACTCCCCGCCCCGACATCCTCCTTTATCGCGCGGTCACGAGCCTTTCGGCCTCACGGCCTCCACGATGAGGAAGTTCGGCAAGCGGACCATGTCCCTGAAATACCGCGGGAACCGCCGGAGCGCCTCCTCCGTCGGGAGCGGCTCCTCATAGCGGGAAACGAGGAACCCGGCGTCGTGCAGGGCCTCGAAGTAGTCTCGGAGCGGCCGGTGGAACCCAACGGCGAGGAGTTCTCCGGGTGGGCCCCAATAGACGGCAACCCGATCGAAGTACCGGTCCACCGCGAGGTGCTCGCGGTCCTCGACCCTCTCCGTGTCCGCGGGCTCGAGGATCCATCGTCCGGGAACGGGCGCTTCGAATGCGGGGTGGGTGATGCTGAAGACGAAGCGCCCGCCCGGCCGGAGGACCCGGAAAATTTCCTTTACCGCATCCGATAGGCGCCGGACGGACTCCATCGACGCTCGCCCCTGCCCCAGCAAGCAGGCGAGCGAGGTAGCCGGTCCCGCACCCTGCGTCAAGGATCTTCTGACCCCGCACGTTCCCGAGGATCTCGAAGAGGGCAGGGTCGATGACCCACTCGCGATTGATGTCCCCCTTCGCGGTGTACCGCGAGACCCACCACTTGGCAACATCGTCCCAGCCCTTCCGCACATCCTCGTCCGTGATGCCCGCCATGGGCTCGACGCGAAAGGCCCAGCGGTCCGGGATCTCCTCGACACGACTCATCCCTCGCTTCGCCCGCGCCCAGTCGGGGCGGAGCTGCCACGGGTGGCGGTGATCGTGCTCGAGCCGGTCAAGGGCCTCGTGCGATTCGGCCCGCCAGGGACACTTCAGGCGGTAGGAATACGTCCACGCCCAGAAGGAGCGCGGGTCGGCGGGATGGTCGCCGGCGCACGCTATGCAGTAAAATGCCCGCTTCCGGCCACAGAAGGAGACCGCGTGGAAGTGTCTCGGCTTCCCGCACACCGCGCACACGAACCGCCAGTGGAGGTCGCATCGAGGGTAGGAGGAGTCCAGCGCGTGGCGGGCCCGCCGGACCTTGTATCGGTGATCATGCTCCTGGATTACCGTACAGTATCGGCAGGCCGCGCTACCCATGAGGCCGGGCGAACTGACGAGTCGCTAATTACGCTTCTCATCCCGCGGGCTCTTCGTTTCTGCGGATGATGCAACCCAACCGGCCGCTCTCTTCATGCAGTTCGCAAGACCCCGATGTACTGTAACATGCATTGTTACGACCTAGCTTATGAGCCGGCGAACGATTACGTGAGACGATGAGGCTGTCGGAGGCGACGGAGGCCCTTCGCAGGATCGGCCTGAGTGAGTACGAGGCGGTCGTCTTCCTCAACCTCGCCCGCGCTGGCGTCGCAACTGCCGGGGAGATCGCCCGCGCCAGTGGCGTGAACCGGGTCCAGACGTATCGTGCGCTGGAGAGCTTGGAGGGCCGCGGGTTTGTCGAGGTCACGCTCGAACGCCCGAAGCGGTACGCCGCCCGCGCCGCTGACGAGGTGTTCGACATGGTCGCCGAGGAGAAGCGTGCGGAACTCGATGCCCTCGAGGCGGTCCGAAAGGGAGTTCGCGCGGCCTGGCCCGCGGCCGCTGGCCGGTCGCAGGACCAGCCCTCCGTCCGACTCCAGGTCATCAAGGGCAGCGCACAGATCTACAAGACGATGCGCCGGTTTGTAGGAGGCGCGAAGAAGGAAGTCCTTGCGTTCACAACGACCAAAGGTGTACAACGGGCATACCGCGCCGGGATCAACGAAGTCGTCGTCGAGGCCACGTCCCGAGGCGTCGAGGCGAAGCTGATCGCGGACATCAACGAAGCAAACCGCGCACTGATGACGCGCGTGGCGCGTCACGTGGCGCTGCGTCACGCGGACAAGGCGCGCGGGCGCCTGATCATCGTCGATCGTGAATCGATCTTGGCGTTTCTCATTCAGGATGAGCAGACGATTCGCGGGGATCGAGAGACAGCCTTGTGGACGAACAGCCCGGATTTCGTGCAGGCCCACGTCGAGCTCTTCGACCAGACGTGGAAGCGCGCGGTCCCCGCGGCAGCTCGCCTGGCGGGCTTGAAACCGAACTGAGACGGGATATTATCGGTCTCATCAACGATAACGAAAGTTCTGTCCCCAAAAAATTGTAACATTCTATGTTACATAGCACAAAATAGAATTCGTACAGTCCCGACGGCAGTTCGAAACCTCTGGGAGGAGGGTAGATTCTATGCCAGAAGAGACAGAAGGGACGTCTGCAAAGGTTGGGAGGAAGCTCACACGCCGTGGCTTTCTGAAGGCGGCGGCGATCGGCGCAGCGGCGGCGGGTGCCGTCGCGGCCGCGCCTGCGCTTTTGTCCCAAGGTGCCCACGCGATGACGATGAACGAAGCCAAGCCGTTGCCCTCCTTTGGCCGCGGTAATCCGGTCGTCGTGTACATCCGCAACGCGGCGAAGGGCGAGATCGTGATCATGTCCGGGACGCGGGAATATGTGGTGAAGGATTCGATCCTCGCCTCGCGGCTCGTCGCGGCTTCGATGGGGTGAGGCGATGTCGTCCCACAGAGAAGCTCCATCCATATCGAAGGATCCCGTCGCGGACAACACGGACCTGTACGCGTTCCGCGACCCCACAGACCCGACCAAGGTCACGATCCTCGCGAACTACATCCCGCTCGAGGAGCCCGCAGGCGGGCCGAACTTCTTCAACTTCGGCGACGACGTGCTCTACGAGATCCTGATCGACAACAACGGGGACGGCGTCGAGGACGTCGTGTATCAGTTCCGGTTCAAGACGAAGGTGGCGAACGGAGCTACGTTCTTGTACAACACGCTCCCGATCTCGTTCAACGGCACAGTCTACGAGAACCTGAACATCAACCAGTCGTACACGGTCACCCGTGTCAAGGGCCGCCGCCGGAAGGGGTCGGCGAAGGTCCTTGCGACGGGCCTCCGGACACCACCGGTGAACGTCGGCCCGCTTTCGACGCCGGACTACGCAAACCTCGTCCCGCCCTCAATACACGATATCGGTAGCGGGCGCACGGTGTTCGCGGGCCAGCGCAGGGATGGATTCTACGTCGACCTCGGATCCATCTTCGACCTCGGTAACCTGCGTCCCTTCGCGGCGTTCCACATCCTCAAGCCACCCCCCGAGGACTTGCCGAAGGACGGGGTGAGCGGCTTCAACGTGCACACGATCGCACTCCGGGTCCCGATTACGGACCTCACGGCGGGCGGAGTGACGCCGAAGGGCTTCGACGATCCCAAGGCCGTCCTTGGAATCTGGGCCGCGGCGAGCCGCCAAAAGGCGACGATCCGCAATGGGGCTAGCGACAGCGACTCTGACAGCGACGACAGCGGCGACCGCACCAGAGGCGATGAGGGCGACGACGACAGCGACGACAGCGATGATCGCGAGGTTCAGGCAGGGCCGTGGACGCAGGTCTCGCGGCTGGGGAACCCGCTAATCAACGAGGTCATCATCCCCCTGGGGAAGAAGGATGGGTGGAACGCGACGGAGCCGAAGGACGACAAGCAGTTCAAGGCGTACTACGACGATCCGGAGCTCTCGAGACTCATCCCGTTCCTGTATTCGCCGTCGGGGATCCAGGTCCCGCCGCCGCCACGGACGGACGTCGTGACGATCCTGCTCACCGGCATCCCGGCGGGCGCGATCCCTGGGTTCGCGAACTTCACGGGCAAGGTACTGGCGGACTACCTCCGGCTGAACGTTGCGATTCCGGTCTCGGAAGCGCCGGACCCTCTCGGCCTGCTCGGGGGGGACATACAGGGATTCCCGAACGGACGGCGGGTCATGGACGACGTGGTGGACATCGAACTGCGGGCGCTTGCGGGGGCGACGCCGTTCACGCCCGGGTTCAATGTCTTCCCGAACAACGCGCTGGCGGACGGCATCAGTCCCGTGGATCCTCTGGTCATCCCGTTCCTGCAAGAGTTCCCGTACCTGCCGACGCCGCACCAGGGCTACAAACACGAACACGACCACGGCTGAGCGGATTCCCGCGGTAGGTCCAGGCATCGGAGAGGACGTCCCCTAGGGGGCACCCTAGACCGTACGGGTCCTGCGGCCTCGGCTAGCGTGCCCCCGCTATGCCCCTCGAGCGTCAGCTAGATACCGCGGCCGTCGATGGGGCCGTGAT
>VBML01000070.1 GCA_005878915.1 Methanobacteriota archaeon
TCCGGAGAACGGCGTCTCGACGGAGGCCGCGAAACGGATGATCATTGGAATGCACCCGGCGAGGAGATTTTCGAGCCCCTCATAGCCCACGCAGCGGTACCACGTCGATCATGGACGGGCCGAGATTTGACCGATCGAACGCATGGACCACAGGAAGCACCGCATCCGAATCGGCCACTACCCGGGGGCCACCTACTCCTTCCGCGCTTCCTTCGCCTTCGGGCGGAGCTCCTTGCTCCCGCACTTCCGGCAGCGCGTCGCGCGGGGCGCGTTCCGAGCGTAGCAGTTCATGCAGATTGTCTCTTCTTGCTTGGCGAGCATATCGTTACTCTCCACGGTTGGAAGACTAAATAGACTCGCGCCGATTGCCCCTCGTGCCGTTATCGGGAAGAGCTAGGAGCCTCGCCATCGGTCTCGCGCTGGCCGTGGTGTTGGCGGTACTCTTGACCCCGCTCGGTGGACTCGAGACCCGTTCGATTGCGGAAACGACCGCAATAGGCCTGAGCACCATCGTCCTGTTCTTGGTGGGCCTCGTTCTGGACGTCGCGTCCATCGGGGCGTTGTTCCGCCGACCACGAACGGCCTCGATTCTCGCATTCATCGGGCTGACCCTTTACTTCCCCATCTTTATCGCAGACTCGACGGGGCTCTGGTCGTCAAAGCCCGCACCTCCCGCAATCGTCTATCTTTCAATCACCACTGCGATCGTCCACATCGGAGTCCTCTTCCTTGCCACAAGGGTTTACCGCGAGAGCACGGCAAAGACGCCTGCGGTCGCCTAAGCGTTCAAAGGTTGGATTGCGACATCTCGCAACGATGATCATAGGATCTGGAATTCTCAAGGCCGCGGAACGCCGGCAGAAGGATTAAGTAGTTGTGTGTTATCGTAACACACATGACGGCGGAGTCCGTGCACATGACTCAGTACGCAGACTTCAGGAGGGGCGCGAGTCTCGAGGAGAACCCTCCCCAGCTCCGCGTGGAGTCAATGTTTCTCGCCGTGTTCCACCTGATCGACGCCTGCGCCGCCCGGAGGAACGTCCACATCGGCAAGCACCAGGGGGTTCGTCACGAGTTGGAGGCGAATCCCTCCATCCTCGGCGCGAAAACGCGGGAGGTCTGGTCCGCGTTCCAAGACATCGAGACGCGGCTGCGGCCGAAGTTCGTCTACGGCCGAAGCTGGAAGCGTGAGGACTTCGACGCGGTCTTTGAGACGGCCGGGCGCATCGAGACAATCTGTCGGGAGGTCTTGGGGTGAACCCTCCTAAATTCGCTGCGTGCATCGAGGATGTCCGGACGTGGGCCGCGGGTCAGAGCGACGTCAGGACCGCAATCGCGTACGGCTCCGTCGCCCGTGGCACGGCAGGGGAGGATAGCGACCTCGACCTCCTCCTCCTCGCACCGAAGGCCCGCCATGATGCGCTCGCGAAAGAGCTGTTCCTCCTCGGCGCCCGCCACGACGTGACCATCAGCCCGTACCTCGTCGAACGCGGGAGTCTCGGGGACTTGGATCCGCAGTTCGCCGAGTCCGTGGCGCGAGATGCGATCACCCTGAAGGGACCGCCTCTGGAGCCGACCGTCCGACAGCTCGACCTCCGGCCTTACACCTTGGTGACCTTGTATCTAGACCACCTCCCGCAGAAGGCGAAGGTGGCGCTTTCACGGGAGCTGTATGGGTACCGGTCGGCCCGGAGATACAAGCGCGCGACGTATGAGAGCCGCCACGAAGGCCTCCTAAGCCGCGTCGGCGGGAAGAAGCTTGGCCGAGGGACCGTCCTCGTCCCCGCGAAGGCCTGGCCCGACGTGGACGCCCTCCTCCGGAGACGCAGGGGGAAGCGCTGGGCGTTTACTGTGTGGGTCCAGAAATCGTAGAGCAGCCGTTTGCGACTACGACTCGCCCGCTCCGGTTCTGCGACGCGATCCGCAGGATCTACTCCTTCCGGGCTTCCTTCGCCTTCGGACGGAGCTCCTTGCTGTGGCACTTCCGGCAGCGCGTCGCGCGGGGCGCGTTCCGAGCGTAGCAGTTCATGCAGATCATCTTGATCAGGAGCCGCTTCTCGGCCTCCGGGAACCGGGCCATCGGGCGAGCGAAGAGGAGGTGGCTTAAGTCAGCTTTGGTCCCGGCCAATCCCGGTCACTCGAAGGGAGCGGCGGCCTCCACGTTTCGCGGGCCCTCCGCAGAGTTAAAGCCGTTCCCGGGCCGTCCCCCGCGGGCCACATGACAGAACCATCCGAGGCCGTCCGAGCCTATCTCAAAGGGGCCTCACCCAGGTTTCGTGAGATCCATGCGTCCCTCGCCAGGGCGGTCCGGGAAATTTTCCCCGAAGCCGAGATCGCGTTCCAGTTCAAGATGCCGGGCTGGAGGATCCCCCGACCCCGCCGGGTGGACCTCAAGTCCGTCCGCGGGACACTCGACCCGAACTGGGCCCAGATCTACGTCGTGGAGCGGAAGTCCGGGATCACGCTCAACCTCTGGAACCCCGTGGACTTTAACGGCTTCCGGAAACACAGGACCGAACTCGAGCGCGCGGGGTTCAAACTCATGGTGGGCTGCATCCGGTTCAATCGGAAGTCCGAGTACCCGACGGACCTCGTCGTGGGACTGTTCAAGGATATCCGAATCTCACTCGACGAGGACGCGAGGAGCAGAGCGGGAAAGGCCAAGGGCGACACACCCGCGACCGCGCAGGGAGGCCGGGAGTCGAAGGACGAGGCCCTTCGTCGCCAGCTCGACGAATGGGCGTCGGAACCGCCGATGGACGGAGGCGACTGAGAACAGGGGAGCGCTCGACACCCGCCTGATTCTCAAGCCCGATTGCAGCGACACCACGTTTATTAGCGCCTCTCCGGCGTCCGCGCGCTATGGCCCCGAACCGGTGGGAGCGACCCCTCGTTGCCCTTGTTGTCGTCGTCGTTTCGATCCTTGCAATCCTCCCCAACGCCCGCGCTCCCCCCACGCTCGTCGGCCAGCCCACGTTGACGGCGTTCGACTCGGACGGGGACGGCCGGAACGACGCTGCCCACGTTGTCCAAGTCGTCAACATGCCGCAGGGGACGACGACGGCAACGCTCGAGGGACACCTCTTCCCTCCGACCGCGGATCCAAACGCATCGTGGTCCGGGTGGGTCGGCGGTGCATCCCAGACGCAGACGACGACGTGCACCTCCGGCGGGGGATGCGACACGAACTTCACCTTCGATCTCCGCGTCCCCCCTGGGTCACCGGCGGGCGATTACATCGTCGTTCTGAATGTGACGGTGACGCCGTCGATCACGGACACGATCATCGCGGGCACTCAGGTCGGCGGGACGTTCCCCGCCAGCGTTTCCGTTGACGATGGCGACCTCCTCCAATATCGCGAGGGCGCCGACCCCGTTGGAGCGGAGATCGCATATCGGTCGACCTCGGGCGCCGACGGCACCAGCAGCCCGAAGACGCGAGCATGGGACGGCTCGTCGTGGGGCGGGGAGACGGAGGAGGCGACCGCCGGCAGTCCGATCCGGGCGATTCGGATGGCCCATTCGCCGACGGCGGGAGATGAACGGATCATCGTCACGCAGAGCGATGATGGATCGCTCGACGCGTACGTATGCCGCGGTACGTGCACGGTGACGAACGACATCGGGCAGGTGTGGACCGGAGCGCCGACGACACCGGAGAAGCGGTTCGACATCGCGTATGAATCTCAAAGCGGTGAGGCACTCCTCGTCTACGGCGTCGTATCGACGGACCCCGCTCAAGACATTGCATACCGCACGTACAGCAGCGGAGCGTGGGGCCCGGAGCAGTTCCTGGATGACGCCGGCGAGGCGGCGGACATCCAGTACAGCGTGATCAACCTCGCCTCAAAGATGGGGACCAACGAGATCGGCCTCATCGGCGGCGACGATACGAACAACAACGTCAACGCGTGGATCTGGGACGGCAGCGCGTTCGGGTCGGCCACCGAAATCACCGCAACCGCGGAGAATCCGGACGAGGAACAGATGGCCATCGCCTGGGAATCCAGCTCTGGGAACCTGATGGCGGTCGCCGCGGAAGCGGCCAGCGCGACGTTCTCGTTCGAAGAGTTCACGACCTCCTGGAGCGCGGCCGCCACGGCGACGTGCGCGGGGATAACGATCCGCTGGATGTCCCTGAAACCGAACCCGTTGGCGTCGGCCAATGACATGATCCTCGCCGTCGGCGACAACAACGGCGATCTGCACACGTGCTACTGGGACGGATCGGCGTGGGCAGCGATGGTCACGCAGGACACCACGCTCGACTACTCGACGCAGCGGGCGTTCGACTTCGCGTGGGAGAACACCGGGAGCAAGGGCCTCCTCGTCTAGGCCAATGACATGATCCTCGCCGTCGGCGACAACAACGGCGATCTGCACACGTGCTACTGGGACGGATCGGCGTGGGCAGCGATGGTCACGCAGGACACCACGCTCGACTACTCGACGCAGCGGGCGTTCGACTTCGCGTGGGAGAACACCGGGAGCAAGGGCCTCCTCGTCTACGGGACCACAAACGGGCAGATCACGTACCGGAACTTTACCGCGCCGAGCACGTGGGACACCGCGACGAATGTCGCGATGGGCTCGCAAGGCCACCGATGGGTCGAACTGCGGACAAATCCAATGACATCCGCCAGCGGCACGAAAATCGCGGGGGTCGCCTTGGACAACAGCAACGACCTCGGCGCGTTTCAATGGAACGGAACGACCCTCACGGTCGCGGGCTCCAACGTCTTCACGAACAACGTCGGTAGCACGACGTACGACTCCTTCGATTTCGGATTCCGACGGGCGACCGGCGGCGGTGACCGCCTGATCGTTCGATACGACCTCGGCAACCTCACCGGCGGCGGCACGCACACGCTGTACGTGACCGGATACCGCGGGGACGAGGATGTCGATGTCCAGGTCCTCTCCCCTCCGTCATCGTGGACCACGCGCCTGACCATTAACGCGACAACGGACACGCGCTACACGTACGCACTCACGACCACCGAGTACAACGGCGGATCCCCCTCGATCCAGTTCGTCGACACGGGCAACGGTGGAGCGGGTCTTTCCGACCTCTGGGTCGACTGGGTCGCGGTTCGATCCGCGCCTCCGGCCGGGACGACGACGTTTGCGGTGATCAGGCTCGAACCCGGAAGTCCCGGCATCGGCCTGCCGAACCTCTTCGAGGGTTTCGGGTTGAAGGGGACGTTGGGCGTGATCGCCACGATCGGGTTGTTTGTCGGAATCTTGGCAATCGTCGCTGTCGTCATCCAGATGCGCCGTCGCCAGCAGTCGTCGGGACCTCGAGCGCCCAAGAAGGGGCGTGCTCGCCCGGCGAAGCCAAAGAAGCAAAAGGAGCCCCAGATGTACGAGCCGGAACCCGATCCCCAGATGCAACCGCAGCCGGACGAGCGGTTAGAACCGGAAGAGATGCCCGAGCTCGACAACGACTGGGGCTCGCCCCCTGGAACCTGATTTAGGAATGGGGCGACGTCTTTGCGTCGCCCGAGAGTCAAGACGCCCGCGTTCCGCGAGGCTCTAGACCTTCGCCAGAACCGCCTTCAGGACATCGTCCGCGGTCCGGTACTTGCCCTCCGGCAGGGTCTTCGCGAACCAGTCCCGGTCGCTCTGCGGGAGGTCGCTCATTCCGTTGCACGCCGTCACGACACCGTTCCGATCCGTCGGATACATCACATCGTTTTTCACGTGTTCCATCGCCGCTCGTAGACTCAACGAGATTCCCCCGGTGCGGATGCTCGCCTGGGGTTATACGGCTTCCGGTTTTGGACAATAGGGATGAAGCTTATGAAAGATTTTTCCAGCGACGAGCGCTCATGGACCGCGATGGCGTACTCGGAAGCGCAGGCTCAGCGTGTTCGCGGGATGCTCGAGCCCGCTCAGACCGACGCCCTCCTTAGAGAGCCGGGCGCGAAGCCGTTCACCCTCAGCGGTCGGGGGGGATCGCCGGGTTGGCTGCTCGTCGCCCCTCCGGGATATCGAGACAAGGCCTCGCTCCGCACGTGGATCGACCGTGGGGTCGCGTACGCGTCATCCCTTCCGAAGAAGGCGGCATCGAAGCGCAAGCCGACGCGGTGACCACTCACTCGGACGTTTGTCCGGTGATTTCGGCCATCCCTCCCCCGAACCTTGATTAGAGGCGCGCGACATGCGGCGGCCCTTGGTGCGCTGGAGTTCCGCCTCGCGCGGGGGCCTCGGCGGTCGCAAGGCCGCAATGACGTTCATCTACGTGACGATCGTCCTCGACACCCTCGCGTTCGGAATCTTGATCCCGGTCCTCGCCCCGCTCGTCGTCTCGTTCACCTCGAGCAAGGCGCAAGGCGCCCTGATGTTCGGGCTCCTCCTCACCGTCTGGAGCCTGATGCAGTTCCTGTTCTCGCCCCTCCTCGGGACCCTCTCGGACCGGTTCGGCCGCCGGCCCGTCCTGATCCTCAGCGCGATCGGGCTCGGCTTGGACTACATCGTCATGGCCCTCGCCCCGAACCTCGCGTGGCTGTTCATCGGGCGGGTCTTCTCGGGGATCACCGCGGCGAGCTACCCCACGGCAGGCGCGTACGTCGCGGACGTGACGCCGCCGGAGCGCCGCGCGGCGGCCTTCGGGATGATCGGCGCGGCGTGGGGGGTCGGGTTCATCCTCGGCCCCGCCCTCGGCGGCGTGCTCGGCGGGATCGGCCCCCGCCTCCCGTTCTGGGCCGCGGCGATCATGTCCCTCGCGAGCGCGGGATACGGATTCTTCGTGCTCCCGGAATCCCTGCCGGCGGAGGTCCGGAAGCCGTTCACGTGGCGGCGGGCGAACCCGATCGGCTCTCTCACCCTCCTCCGCTCCCACCGGGGGCTCCTCGGGCTCGCGTCCTCCACGTTCCTCAGCTTCCTCGCGTTCCAGGTCCTGCCGAGCGTGTTCGTGATCTACGCCGGCGTCCGGTACGGATGGCACGAGCTCCAGGTCGGTCTCACCCTGACGATTGTCGGCGTGTGCAACATCGCGGTCCAGGGGGTCCTCGTGAAGCGCGTCATCAAGCGGGTCGGGGAACGAAGGACCCTGTATGCTGGACTCCTCGGGGGGATGGCGGGGTTCTTGGTCTACGGCCTCGCGCCTCTCGGGTGGGTATTCCTCCTGGGAATCCCCGTGTTCGCGCTCATCGGCCTCTCCCAGCCGGCCCTGCAGAGCTTGATGAGCCGCCGCGTGACCCCCTCGGAACAGGGGCAACTGCAGGGGGCGAATGCGAGCATCTTGGGCCTCACGGGAATCCTTGGGCCACTCCTCTTCGGGTTGGTGCTCTCGCAGTCCATCGGACTCTCAGGAGGGGTTGACCTCCGGGGAGCCCCGTTCCTCCTCGCGGCGGGGATCATGCTCGTCTCAGCGGCTGTGGCGGCTCAGGTCACAAAGGCGGAGACGGCGACCGTCGCTCCGTGGGGGCCCGCGCCAGTGCCGGACGGAGTCGAACCGAAGGGGTCACCTCCCGCGGAATCGTTGAGCGATCCCATGGAAGAGCCGTCGCACGACGGGTAGGCCGGAGACAAGGCTTATTTCGGATTGTGCCCTCGCGGCGATTGACACGGATCGGCGGTGCGAAATGGCGGCGAATCGCGGGGGCGGATGGAGCGGGCCGGCGTATCGGATGCAGATTGACTTTCGCGTTCCCCTCGATTTCGCGTTCGCCTGGTGCACGGACTACTCCCCGGAGGATGGGAAGCTCGAGAGCGAGACCTACCGGCGAAAGATCGTGGAGCGCAACAGACGTCGCGTCGTCTTCGAGGATCTCGAGGAGACGAAGGACGGATGGATCTGGTCGCGGGACGTCGTCGTCCTGAGCCCTCCGAGGCGGTGGCACACGGATGGGGTCGGCAACCATCGAGACTACACGGCG
>VBML01000071.1 GCA_005878915.1 Methanobacteriota archaeon
TCGCGGTGTTCGGCTTGTGGCTCCCGACCGGGTTCAGGTCTTCGCGCTTGTAATAGATCCGCGCGGGGGTGCCGAGGAACGCTTCGAGCCGCTTGGCCCGGTAGAGCGGCGTCGGTCGGCCGAGCCGGAGGTACGCTTCTCGCAGCTCCTCCGGAATCGGCTCCATCCGGTTCTGGGAGACCTCTTGGCGGATGATCTCCTTTGGGAAGATGGGAGCCAGGGCCTCCGGCCCGATCGGTTCCCGCGTCGCTGGATTCAAAGGAGGAGGCAGGCCGCTTGGAAGGTCCGGGACGATGTTGTAGTACGCTCTCGGTAGGTCCTGAACATCCAGCAATACCTTCATCGACCCGTTCTCCATGGCCGAAACCACCTTTCTGAATGTCCATATCTATGACATTAGATATAGTTTGTGTTCAATGGTGTATATTTATATTCAATATCGATGGGCGGATGAGAGACGTACAAGGCCCAATCGTTAAGCACCCACGTACCAATCCGTGCATCCGAGCGCGAATGTGGGAGAAGTTACGGAGCTACTTCAAAGGCTACCCCGCCCAGGAGAAGGTCGCCCACCTCATGCTCGTTCACGGGCTCAGAGTCCGTGACGGACGTGTCTTCGCTGGCCCGGTGGAGGTCAGCGACACGGCGATGGCGCGTGCCGCCTCGGTCGATCGACGTGTCGTCACGGCGACGGTGAAGACGATCGAGTCGAATGCCGAACTCTTGAAGATCTTTGAGAGGCTCGCGCCCGTCTGTCACCTCGGGGAGGTCGCTCCCCTGATGGGCTGGGGGGCGATCGAAATCATCCCTACGAGCGCCTCCAAGCCGGGCATCCTCAGCGGGGTCGCGACGGCCATCGCGGAGGCGGGGATCAGCATCCGACAGGTGATCGTGGACGATCCCGAGGTCTTCGACGATCCCCACGCGTTCATCGTGACGGAGCAACCGGTTCCCGAGCGGCTCCTCCCGCGGATCCGCTCCGTCGAGGGCGTGAAGAGCGTCGTCCTCCACTAATCGCCCGCATAAGGACGGAAGAGGCGCAGGTGCTCCGTCCGCATGCACCGGTTCTGAATCACGGTGAACCCGGCCTTCGCGGCCTTCGCCGCGGCCTCGTCATTTCGGATGCCGAGCTGGGTCCAGATCACCTTCCCGCGGGCGTCCTTGATCGCCTCATCGACGACGGCGGGGACATCCGCGCTCGGTCGGAACACGTCGACAATCTCGTATCCGCCCGGCACGGCGCTCAGATTCGGGTACGCCGGACGACCGAGGATTTCGGTCGCGGTCGGGTTCACGGGGATTATATCGTAGCCCTGTTCGAGCAGGTACTTGGGGACAGTGTGCGCCTCTTTCTCCGGGTTCTTGGACATCCCGACGACGGCGATCCGCGTGTACCTCGTAAGGATGTCACGAAGGAGGCTCTCGTCGCCCATGGGTCCGCCCAAGGCGGGCGCCGGCTTAACCCTTCCCCGCTCCCCCTGCGCTGGGGTCCGCCCGATGGGGGGAGACACCGGTCAGGACCGCGCGATGGAAATCCCGCTCCCTGTTGGGTTCGTATCCGTCGATAAATATATTAACCCGCTATTTTATGGGGGCGCGGGGTGCACTCGAATGCAACCGCCTCCGCCTTCTGGGATGATGATGTCTGCCGAAGTGTCACGGCGGCAGACCTTGACCACGTTGACGACCCTGTTTTTGCTGGGGGGACTGCTATTGATCGCCGTTTCGGGCATGGTCCGGAGCTATGGCCTCCTGGGCGTCTGCGAAACGTGTACTCCACCGGTCCCGCAGAATCAGGGCCAGTTGGACGCGCAGAGATTCTGGGCCCCGGTCGTGTGGAACCTGGGGATGTTCCTCCTGATCTTCGGGATCTGGGGGACCGCGTTGATGCGGCAGGACATGGACCCGATGGCGAGGCTCCTCCTGTACCTCGTCGCCTTCATCGTCATCTTGCTGATCTTCACCGTGCCGTCGCTGCTCTTCACGAATTCACCGTAGGGCGTGGGGACAATGTCCACCGACCTTTCGCAATCCTGGTTGGCGCAAATGGGGCGCTCTTCGGCCCGCGACGGGCTGCTCGTGACCGGGCTGATGGCCATCACCGCCGGGGCCATCGCCCTTTCCGTGACGTTCCTCGCGGGGGCGCCGGCCATTCCTGCTTTGACGTTCATCGCGCGGGCGCTGACGGCGATCGGGGGCCTGTTCCTGGCCATCCCCTTGTTCCTCGGGGCGACGAGCGACGACCGATGGTCGAGCGGGTTCCGAATCACGGGCCTCGTCCTCGGGTTCCTCGTGGTCCTATTCACCCTGATTCGCATTTGAGGACCGCCAGGGCCGACGTCAGGGTTCGTATCGGACTACCCTCGGAAACGTTGATGGTGCGCGCCCGCCCATCATGGAGACGATGGAAGCCCAGGCCACCCTGATCGCCGAGCGACTTCGCCCCGCTGACCGCGTCGGCGTGTATTGCCACATCGATGCGGACGGGATCACGGGGGGAGCGATTGCGTCCGAGGCCCTCTCCCGAGCCGACATCGCCCACGACGTGTCGTTCCTTAAGAAGCTCGATGACGCCTCCGTGCAGGTCATTCGTCGCGAGGCCCCTCCCGTGGCCTGGTTCGTCGATTTCGGGGCGGGACAGCTCCACCTCCTGGAGGGTCTCGATGCGGTGATCACGGACCATCATGTGCCCACGTTGCGGGACATCCCGGTCGAGCGAAGGCGGGACCTAGTGCGGTTCGCGGAGGACGAGGACCGCGTCCTGATGCTGAACCCGCACATGGAAGGGGAGGGCTCCGACGTAGTGAGCGGCGCGGGTCTCGCGTATGCGGTTGCGAAGGCCCTGGACCCGAAGAACACAGACCTTGCCGCGGTGGCGATCGTCGGAGCCGTCGCGGACGTCCAGGACCAAGAGTTCCGGAGGCTGCACGGGTTCAACCGGACGATCCTCCAGGACGGAAAGGATGCGGGCGTCGTGCAGGCGTCCATCGACCTCCGGCTGTTCGGCCGGGAGACCCGCCCGATCCACAAGATGCTCGAGTACTCGAATGACCCATGGATCCCGCGTCTCAGCGGGAACGAGGACGCGTGCATCTCGTTCCTGCTCGAGATCGGACTCGACCTCAAGGTCGAGGATACCTGGCGGACATGGTCGGAGCTGGACGCCGGAGAAAAGCGGCGGGTCGTCTCCGAGCTTGCGACCCACATGCTCTCCCGCGGGAGCGGGTGGAAGGAGGTCGAGCGGCTCGTCGGCGAGGTATACACGCTTGTGAAGGAGCCGGTCGGGAGCCCCACGCGGGACGCAAAGGAGTTCGGGACGCTGATCAACGCCTGCGGCCGGTACGAGGCCGCGGAGATCGGATATCGCGTGTGCCGCGGGGATCGGGCGGAGGCGTTGGAACAGGCGCTGCGCCTTCTGGCGGGTCACCGAGAACACCTCGTCTCCTCCCTCGCATGGATCGAGCAGGTCGGTCTGTCCACGCTCGACTCGGTCCAGTACTTCCACGCGCAGGACAAGATCCGGGACACCGTGGTGGGCATCGCGGCGGGGATCGCCCTCCAGTCGAGCGGCAACCGCCAGATGCCGATGCTTGCGTTTGCGTATGCGCCGGACGGGGTGAAGGTGAGCGCACGGGCCTCTCGTGAGCTCGTCGCTCGAGGTCTCGATCTGGCGGCGATCATGCGGGAGGTCTCCGAGAGATTCGGCGGCGAGGGCGGGGGCCACCACGGGGCGGCAGGCGCAACGATCCCTCGCGGGTGCGAGGAGGAATTCGCGCGGGCGGTCGACGCTCTCGTCAAGCTGCAGCTTTCGGGTCCGAACCCGGAAGCGACGGGTGCTAGCGATCGGTAAGCGGCGGTGCGAACTTCGACGCATCCCGCGAGCAACAACTGAGGATTGCGCCGGACCTCCCATCCCTCCTAATAGCTTTATATTGCGCGCCCGAGTTGCGAACCGAATGCCCGAGAGCGAATACGAGGTCGAGCTCTTCCGCGCTCAGGGCTTTCGCCGGGTCCAGTGCCCGTCGTGCGGGAAGTTCTTCTGGACCCTGGGCGACCATTCCATCTGCGGGGAGCGCCCGTGCCAGGAGTACGACTTCATCGGGAATCCCCCCTTCAAGAAGAAGCTCACCGTCCGCGCGATGCCAACCATGGGTGATCAGCGGCGAAGCGAGCCCGCCCGCAAACCCCCTCGCGATCTCGCAACCCTGCGCGCGGTTCGTCGACATCGATAACGTCGGGAAGACCGGGCAGCACTTCACCCTCTTCGAGATGATGGCCCACCACGCGTTCAATTTCCCCGGGAAGCCGATCTACTGGAAGGACCGCACGGTGGAGCTGTGCCACGCCTTCCTCGTCGAACGCTTGGGGCTGGACCCAAAGATCGTCCGATACAAAGAGAACTGGTGGCAGGGCGGCGGGAACAGCGGGCCCTGCCTCGAGGTCGTGTTCGGCGGTGCGGAGGTCGCGACCCTCGTCTTCATGGAGAACCGGGACACCAACGGGCACCGGGTGCGGATGGACACGACCGTCGTGGACACGGGCTACGGCCTCGAGCGATTCGTCTGGCTCTCCCAAGGAACGACGTCTGCGTACGAAGCCGTGTTCGGAGAGGCGCTCGCGTACTTGAAGCGCGCGACGGGCGCGAAGAAAGTCGACGACCGCGTCCTCACGGAGTACTCGAAGGTCGCGGGGCTCTTCGATGTCGAGACCGCGGCGGACGTGCGGGTGATCCGGGCGAAGACCGCGGATCGACTCGGCATCTCCGTCGAGGAACTCGTCGCGCAACTCGCCCCGCTCGAGGCGCTGTACGTGATCTGCGACCACGCCCGCGCCCTCATGTTCCTCCTGGGGGATGGCGTCGTTCCCTCAAACTCCCGCGAGGGCTACTTCGCTCGCCTCCTCATCCGCCGAGGCCTCCGGACCCTGAAGAATCTGAATATCACGTACTCGATGTCGGACACGATCAGCTTCCTGGTCGATCAGAACCGCGAGGACTACCCGGAGCTCTTCTTCAACAAGGGGGACATCCTAAAGCTCCTGAAGGTTGAGGAGCAGCG
This sequence comes from Methanobacteriota archaeon, assembly GCA_005878915.1. Taxonomy (GTDB): domain Archaea; phylum Thermoplasmatota; class Thermoplasmata; order RBG-16-68-12; family RBG-16-68-12; genus EA-19. Next base: position 5,058 of record VBML01000071.1, read on the forward strand.
GTACGGGGAGACCCTGGAGAAGGGTCGTGCCACCGTCCAGCGGATCGAGTCCGCCGTAAAAGCGTCGGGTGGCGACTCCATCTCCCTCGACGCGATGATCGAGCTGTACGACAGCCATGGACTCACTCCCGACGTCGTGCGGGAGTTCGCCACGGTCCGCGTCGAGGCGCCGGACGACTTCTTCTCGCAGGTTGCTCGCCGGCATGAGCGACCGATTCCCGCGGAGAAGGCGAAGGCAATCGACATCCCAACGAACCTCCCGCCGACGCGGCTCCGCGTGTACGAGAACCGGAAGAAGCAGAAGTTCCGAGCGAAGGTCACCGGAGTTCAGGGAGCCGCGGTCCTCCTGGACCAGACGTACTTCTACCCGGAGGGCGGCGGCCAGGAGGCCGACCACGGCACGATCGGGGGACGCGACGTCGTCGACGTGCAGAGGGTCGGAAACGTCGTCCTGCATTTCGTGAAGGGGGAGCCGAAGTTCGAAGCGGGCAAAACCGTGACGTGCGAGATCAATTGGACCCGCCGCACGAACCTGATGCGGAACCATACCGGCACCCACATCGTCCTCGGGGCCGCCCGCAAAGTCCTCGGCAACCACGTCTGGCAGACCGGCGCCCACAAGGCGGAGGACGCTGCCCGCATCGACATCACGCACTACGATTCCCTGACGGACCTCGAGATGGAGCGGATCGAGCAGCTCGCGAACGAGATCGTCCTCTCCGATTCCCCCGTGCGGGTCCGCACGCTCCCCCGAGACGTCGCCGAGTTGAAGTACGGCTTCCGACTGTATCAGGGAGGGGTCGTGCCCGGCGGGGACCTCCGCGTCGTCGAAATTCCGAAGTGGGACATCGAGGCCTGCGGCGGTACGCACGTGGCGCGGACGAGCGAGGTAGGGCTCGTGAAGTTGCTGCGGACGAAGCGCATCCAGGATGGCGTCGTGCGGTTGGAGTATGCGGCGGGCACGCCGGCGTTGGAGGAAACTCGGCGGCAGTCCACGGCGCTCTCGAAGGTTGCAGCAGCACTTGGGACTTCGACGGATCAGGTCGCTCCTGCGGTGGAACGTCTCCTGGTGGAACTGCGCGAGCAGCGAAAGCTCCTCGAGAAATACCGTGCGGAATCGGCGGGGGACACCGTCTCGCGACTCGTCGCCGTGGCACGGGAGGTCGCCGGTGTGAAGGTGGTCGTGCACAAGATCGCGGGTGAGATGAAGGACCTCCTCCCCCTCTCAAAGCAACTCGCGGAGACGCCCGCCCTTGTTGCGGTCCTCGGGGCCGCAGGGGAGACCGGGAGCGTCGTCGTGACCCGAGGCGCCCGTGGACGCGTCGATTGCGCCGCGATCCTCGTCGCAGCGACGAACATCCTCGGAGGGAAGGGGGGAGGGCGCCACGACTTCGCTCAGGGGAGCGGCCCGAAGGTCGAAGCCCTCGACGCGGCCTTGGAGGCCGCGACGCGCGAGGTGCTCTCATCTCTGAAGGCGAGCGGGTGAGATGAGTTTCCGTCAGATGCGGGAGTGGTGGCGGGAACTCGACGAGGTCACGGACCTAGGACCGATCGTCCGGCGGTACTTCGTGATCGGAGCGTTCGATGGAGCCCTCACGATTCTCGGGATCGTCACCGGCGCGGCGGCGCTCACCGTCGGTGGACGTCCGGGGAACACCGGGTTCGTCCTCGCCGTGAGCGCGAGCGCGTCGATCGCCCTCGCGGTGTCGTCCGTGGTCGGCGCCTACGAAGCCGAGCGCGTCGAAAAGAAGCTCCATCGCCACAGCATCGAGCGGGCGATGCTCGTGGAGCTGAGCCAAGAACACCGCACCGCGTTCCGGACGGCGGCCCTCGTGAGCGCCTTCGTTCATGGGATCGCGCCGATCATCGCGGCTCTCATCCCTGTCGTGCCGTTCCTCTTGGCGGGCTTTTGGACCGCGGTGTTGGCCTCGATCCTCCTCACGCTCGCGTTCCTGTTCACCCTCGGCGCCTACCTCGGGTCCCTCGTTCGCGAGCGGATTCTGATTACCGGCTTGCGGTTCGTCGCCACCGGGCTTGGGACCGCCGGCCTCCTATGGGCCCTCGGGACCGCGGGCCTGACGCTCTTCCCGTGACTCTCGGACAGAGGGTTTTTATGGGGAACCCACGTAAGTCGCGTCGCCAATGATGGGGATGGACGCGGAGGTCGAGAACCTTCGTGCCGCGGTCTCGCGGCATTTTACAGTCTCCCAGATCACCGTGAACCCGTTCGCGGTCACGTTCCGTGTTACATCGGACCCCACCGCGTTCGACGGGGCCTTCGACGCACTGCGGAAAGACCTCGTCCCCAAGAACTTCATCCCTTCCATCGTGCAGGAACCGAGCGGGTACGTCATTCACGTCCAGCGGCGGCCGGAGACGAAGTTCCGCGGGAATCAGGTCAACGTCCTCCTTCTCCTCGTCACGGTGGGGACGGCATGGGTCGCTGGCGCAGTGAACTGGCAGGTGTACGCCAATCTTCCAGGGCCCAATATGGAGGCGTTCGGGTACGGGTTAGTGAGCTTCACCGTCCCCCTTCTCGCAATCCTCGGCGCGCACGAGATGGGGCACTACGTGATGGCGAAGCGGCACGGCGTGCGGGCGTCCCTGCCGTTCTTCATCCCCTCCGTCCCGCCATTGGGGACCTTCGGCGCGTTCATCTCGATGCGGGATCCGATTCCGAACCGG
>VBML01000072.1 GCA_005878915.1 Methanobacteriota archaeon
GGTTCCCTCTGAGTCCACGGCGATCGAGGGGTCCTCTTGATGGCTCTCGGAAAAGAGACTCACTCGCACGTTCGGCGTGCTCCACGTGTGACCTCCGTCTGAGGATCGCGAGAAGTAGATGCTGTTCGCCCCGTCCGGCTCGTCTCGCGGGTCACTCCAAACTGCGAACACCGTCCCACGAGGCCCGACCGCAATTGCGGGCGTCCACTGCATCCAGTAACCGCCCTCCTCGCTCACACGCACGTCGACAGACCCGCATCCGAAGTCATCGCCGCGGGCGCTTCCGGGGATGACCGGGAACGTCAGGAGCAGGAACAACGCGAGTGTCCCAATTGCTAGACCCCAAAGCATCCGACTCAGCTGGCGAGCGGTTGCGCCCATACGCACTCCCTCTGTCCCACCGTATCGGAAATGACGGGATGAACCTAGCGGTGCGCGTCCGAGCTCTGTGCTACACAGACCAAGATGCTCAGGACGCCACGGCTCGGCGGAACATCACCGTCGTCGCGGACAACGAGATGGCTCCGACAGCCAGGATCACGAGGAGGCCATAGCCCAGGGTCGTCCAGTCGTAGCCTGTGATGACGAGCACGTGCAGCGCGTTCGCGACATAGGTGATCGGGTTGTAGGTCGCCACGCTCTGGACAAAGTCCGGGAGCAACCCTTGGGGCATCACCGCGGTGGACAGGAAGAGGAGCGGGAAGGTGGTGAGGATGCTGATCATCAGGGTCGCCTCAGAGTTCCGGGTGGCGAGGGCGATGAAGGTCGAGATCCCGGACCACGCAATTCCGAACGTCACTGCAATCGCCAAGATTACGAGGACGCCGCCGATTCCGGTCGCGAACGTTACACCCAAGATGACCCCGAGGACGATGATGATGATCGACTGGAGCAGGATCCGGACACCGTCACTCATCACCTTACCGAGGAGGATCGAGAATCGGTGAATCGGGGCGACCCGCATCTTGTCCATGTACCCGCTCTCGATGTCCGTGACCATGCCGATCCCGGACTGCATCGCGCTCGCGAGGACGGTTTGGATGATCACCGCGGCGCTGAAGAACGTCAGGTAGCTGTTTGTCCCCGTGCTCGAGGCGAACCCTGGGATGTCTGCGATCTTCGCGAACGACTGGGTAAACAGAAGGAACCACACGACGGGCTGGACCATGGCGAAGAACACGAACGCAGGCCGTCGGAACGTCTTCTTGAGCCACCGGCTGAAGACTGCGCCGACCTCCACGAAGATGTCCCGTGCGGACATTACATCGGCCTCCTGCGTCGGCCCCCGAAAACCATGCGCCTCGGCGGGGTCACTTCCTCTACCCGCATCTTCCGGCCCGTGTGCTTCACGAACACGTCATCGAGCGATGGCGCGGACACAGAGATCTGCGTAATGTGCACGTCCACATCGTCGAGCTTCCGGACGATTTCGGGGACGAGGCTTGGGCCGTTCTTCGCGAACACCATGAGCCCGCCGTCATAGTCCTTGATCTCCTGGACGCCCGCCACGGGACCGAGAACCTGCCGAGCTCTCGCCCGGTCCGCCGCCGCACCGTTGTCCGGGAGGGCGAGCTGGACGACATCCGCGCCAATCTCCGCCTTGAGGGCCGCGGGCGTCCCCCCGGCAACAATCTTCCCGTTGTCGATGATACAGAGTCGGTGCGCAAGGCGGTCCGCCTCCTCCATATATTGCGTGGTGAGGAAAATTGTCGTTCCTGCCTTGTTCAAGTCCTTGATGTACTCCCACATCGCGACGCGGTTCTGCGGGTCGAGACCCGTCGTGGGCTCGTCGAGGAAGAGGAGCTTCGGGCGGGTGATGATCGCTGTCGCGAGGTCGAGTCGCTTCCGCATCCCGCCGGAGTACGTGCCCGCGCGGCGGTCCGCCGCTTCCTCGAGTCCCGTCGCCTTCAGAATCTCGTTGATCCTCTTCTCCGCGTCCGCTTTGTGGAGGTGGTGGAACATGCACTGGAGGCGAAGATTCTCCCGCCCGGTGAGGTCGTCGTCCACGCTCACCTCCTGCGATCCGTATCCGATGATCTTCCTGATTGCCGAGGGATCCTTCTCCAGGTTGATCCCGTCGACCGTCACGCTGCCTGCGGTCTTCTGGAGGAGTGTCGTCAGGACCTTGATCGTCGTGCTCTTCCCCGCCCCATTTGGACCGAGGAACCCGAACACTTCACCTCTCTCCACGTGGAACGATATGCCGTCCACCGCGCGCACGCTCCCGTTGTAGACCTTGACCAGTTCGTTGACTTCGATGATGTTGTCCGTGTTCCCACCGCCCTTCGCGGCCGAGGTAGCCGTTCCGATATATCGCGTTATATTTGAATGTTCTCTTCAGATGGCGCCACCGACGACCGGTTCCCGACTCCGAAGGGAGCGGCGGGGGATGTTGACTGGGAGCGGGAGGGCCGAGTCACATGGTGAAACGAAAGGCTTATTCGCCGCGGACTGTACACAACGTGAGGCGACGTGACGACATCGATCGAGAAGGAAGTCATCACCCTCGGCGGGGGTTGCTTCTGGTGTCTGCAGCCAATCTTCCAGGACCTCCGCGGGGTCGAGAAGGTCGAGGTCGGCTATTCAGGGGGACAGACCAAGGAGCCGACGTACGAGGATGTCTGCACGGATTCGACGGGGCACGCCGAGGTCGTGCAGGTCACGTACGACCCGAACACGATCTCCACGGAGGAACTCTTGACGATCTTCTTCACCGTCCACGACCCCACGACGCTGAACCGCCAGGGTCACGACGTGGGCACGCAGTATCGATCCGCGGTCTTCTATCGCACCCCCGCGCAGAAGGCGGCCGTGGAGCGAGTGATCAAGGACATCGGGGCGTCGAGGCTTTGGCGAGACCCTGTGGTCACGGAGCTTGCCCCTCTGACGGAGTTCTACCGAGGAGAAGAGTACCATCAGGACTACTTCGCGAAGAACCCTTGGGCAGGGTACTGTCGCGGCGTCGTCGCACCGAAGGTCGCGAAGTTCCGGAAGGAATTCGCCGCGAAGCTCAAGAGATGAGATTCAGACCGTGGTCGATACGCGGACAATCGTCCCGCGGGGCGGCGGCAAGGCGCACCGGTCAGGATTAGGGTGGGCCTTCACACACCCCGAGAGGTCTCCGCAAAGAGGCGTAGATAGTCGCGCACGTACCTCGTGATCAGGAAGTGGGTCCGGACACGCTCCCGCCCCGCCTTGCCCATCGCGTTCCGGCTCTTTTCGTCCCGCAGGAGCTGGACCGTCCTCTCCGCCGCCTCGGTGACGGAGGACACGAGGAATCCGTGGCGCCCGTTCTCGATCTGGAGGGCGATTCCCGTGACGTTCCCGCCCACGACGGGCACCCCCTTCCAGAGGGACTCGCTCACGATGAGCCCGAACCCCTCCCGCAGGGACTTCGCGATCGCCACATCGGACTCTCGCTGGAACACGTTCACCTCTAGCGGGCCGACCCCCACCAAGTCCGTGAGGAAGTGGATGTCCGGGTCGTCCCCTGCGTGGCGAGCGGTTTGCTCGAACCAACGCCAGCCCTCCGGGTCGTCCTTTGCCATCGAGCCGATCATGAGGAGCTGGACGCCCGGGATCTCCGATTTCACAATCCGGTACGCGTCAATCACCCCGAGCGGGTCCTTCCAAGGATCGAACCGGCCCACTTG
>VBML01000088.1 GCA_005878915.1 Methanobacteriota archaeon
GAGGCGGTGACCCACTTCGACGACCCGACGGTCGTCGCGGAGGTCTCGAAGGGCCTTGGCGTCGCGATGAAGGGGATCGAGATCACGCAGCTCGAGCCGGATGAACGGATGCAGGAGCGGAGCTCGTAGCGAGCCGCACCGCCTCCGCGAGGACCGCGTTCACACCTGCCCCCGTCAGTGCGGACATCGTCGGTCGACCGAGGCCTGAGCTCCGTAGGTCCGCCTTGTTCTCCACGACGAGGGTCGGCGTGTCGGGGAATAGGTCGCGGACCGTGTCAAGAAGGCTCTGCTGGACGGCGAGCTCGTACCCGCACGTCTCCGAAGGATCGATGAGGAACACGACGGCGTCAGCGACATGGGCGAGGGCTGAAATTGCTTTCCGTTCCAGCGGGTTCCGCTGGTCCATCGGCCGGTCCAGGAGCCCCGGCGTATCGATGACCTGGAATCGCGTGTACCCGACGTCGAAGTGGCCCAACGATACCTCCTGGGTCGTGAACGGATACGCCGCGACGCGGGGCTTCGCGGTGCTGATACGGCCCACGAAGGAGCTCTTTCCCACGTTCGGATAGCCAGCGACGACGATCGTGGGAGCCTCCGGGTCCAGGTCGGGGAACGACTTCAACGGCCGGCGCGCGGCCTGGAGGGCCACGAGGTTCGAGTCGATCTGCCCGATGACGGAGGAGAGTCGTCCGAACGCTTCCCGCCGGATTGCGCTAATGGCGGTGGACCCGCGAGCGGCTTGGATACGGCGGACGAGGGCGCGCGCGAGCTCGAGGGACTTCTTCCGGGCCCAGTCGACGGCCGCCAGGTTCTTCCTCAGGGAGGCGACGCCGATCGTGACGTCAATGAGCTCCCGGTAGAACGGCGGGATCCGGTCGAGGGAAGGGAACCCCTTGATGTACGACTCGAGGGTTGTCGCGAGGATGTCCCCCGCAGCCTGGACCTTCGCGATCGCGAGGTTCTTCGTGCGCTCCTCGCGGGTCCTCCCCTTCGTCGTCGTCGCCTTCGTCGCTCGGCGAAACGCCTTGTCGAGGAGGGCCTTGGCGTCGAGGACCCGTGGTGGCTCGAACACACGCAGCGTAACGCGCCCGCGGATAAAGGCTATCGGAACAGGAATTGCGCGGCTTGGCCGATGACGACGTAGATGAGCACCAGGAACCCCGCCCGCGTCCAGGCGGCCAAGAAGTTTGAGACGAGGAACGCGCGTCGACCGAGCGTCTTGCCTTCCCTGTTGAACAGGGAGTATAGATAGAGCGGGATCGTGTCGGACATCAGCGGGATGCTGAGGAGGACGTACAGGCCAAGGTAGTTCGTCCTGCGGACGAACCTCTCCGCCCAGCTCACGAACCGATCGATCCACCGATATCGGTCCGCCCATCGACGGATCCCGCCCTCGACCCGGAGGCCGAGGTAGAAGATCGCCCACGCGCCGACAGTCTTCCCCGCCGCCATGAAGAAGACGATGATGCCGAGGTACCCCCACTGCTGCGCAACAATGGGCAAGAGCAGGACGAGCTCGATGGGGACCGGAAGGATGATCGCGACGAGCACCGAAAAGCCGAACGTGATCGACAGGTACACCGCGGGGTTTTCGTACGTCGCGTGGATGATTTCCTCGTAGAGACCCACTGCATTCCCGCGCACGCATCAGGGCGGGTGCTATTTAGGGGCTCGCCCGGGGTTCCCCTCAGAAATCGGATAGAGGGCCCCATCATGGGTCAACAGGACGACCCGTGAGTCCTCCCGCTCCGCGGCAATCTTGTAGCCGAGTCGCTCGCCCAACGTCCCGGCGAACTGTCGAATCACGGCATGCTCGGGCATGTTCTCCACCCGCAGCCGGAGCCGCGATTCACCGACGAACGAGTAGCCCTTGCACTCGACGAACATCGGCTCCGCAATCGCATCAAGGGCGGCGTACTCATCCTCCCACCCCAGGTTCCAGCCCTCAACGAGAGTGTGACGGATGACCGTCCGCGTGTCGAGGCTCGGGAGGAGGGCGAGCGTCTCGTTTAGTTTCTCCCACTCGTGCTCAGACTTCGGGGCCATCAACTTCCGGTACACCTCCGCGTTCGGCGCAGCGACGGTGACGTAGAGTTGCGTCGGAAGGCGGCCCTCCGCGGCCATCCGTCGGAGCACCGCGGGCGTCGTGCCGTTCGTGACGAGGAACGTCGTCATCTCCCGACGGTGGAACTCGTCGATCATCTCCCCCAGCCGCCGGTAGAGGGTTGGTTCGCCTGTGAGAGAGATCGCGACCTGGTTCGGGTGCCACGCTTCCTGGAATTTTTCGGTGGAGACCTTCGGATTCCCCTTGAATCCGGTAAGGAGGGCCCTCTGGGCTTGGATGGATTCCTCGACAACGAACCCGGGATCGTCTGCGTGAACGAGCGAATCAGATCCCCATTCCTGGGTCCGCCAGCAGAAGAGGCATCCTAGGTTGCAGGAGTCCACCGCGGGCGTCATCTGGAGGCATCGGTGGCTCTTGATTCCGTAGAACGTTTCCTTGTAGCAGCCGACGCCCCGCGTCAGGCTGCTCTTCGTCCAGTGGCACACCTTCACGCCGCTGTGCTCCCCGACGACCTTGTACCCCTGTCGCTCGAGGACTTCGCGTTTCGCGGGGTCCATCGAGACGGTCGTAGGCTCATAGCAGATATCATGTTTTCGTGTGGAGCCGGAACGTTTACGAGACATGACACAGTGCCGCGCTAGGGTGCTTTAGTGGTGGAAGAGGCCCTGGTCGTGGTTTTCGTGGGCGTGGTGATCGCCTTGTCCATGGTCGGGATCATCGGCGCGTATGCGGCACGATACAAGCGAGTGCCGCCGGGCCACGCGATGGTGGTGTACGGGAGGCGATTTGCCGGCGGGCGGGGGTATGTGGTCATCCTGGGCGGCGGGAAGTTCATCATGCCGATTATCGAGTCGTTCAAATTTCTCTCCTTCGAGCCATTTGAAATTGACCTCCTTGTTGAGGACGTCGTCTCGAACGTCCTCGGACCGGATCGCGATGTGCGGAGGCTTCAGGTCTCGGTGGAGGCACAGGCAATGATCTCGCAAGACCCGGAAAGGCTACAACAATCCGCGGCCCAGCTCCTCCACAAGACTCACGATGAAATCAAGCGGATCGTCGAGAAGACCATCGAAGGGCACACCCGCGGTGTCTTGGCGACCGAGCCGAGGCCGGAGATGAATCTCGAGAAGGTCGCCGAGAAAATTCGCGGTCCTGCCGACGCGGATCTTGCGAACCTCGGAATCGAGGTTCGTTCCCTTCTCCTGAAGATTCGGGATACTGCCGCGATGCGCGGGACGCCGGACACCGCTCTCGATTCGCTTGTTCGAGAGCTGCAGCAACTCGACATCCGGATGCGTCATGTCGAGGAGAAGCTCGGAATCAGCGCCTCCGGGTCGTTGCCTTAGGCCACGTTGCGGCGAGGTCGAGGTCCTTCCCCGTGAACTCTCGCTGATGAAACACGTGGTTCTTCGCGACGATGGCCTCCAGGAGCTGGCCGGTGGAATCGAAGATGACGTCGTGGAC
>VBML01000089.1 GCA_005878915.1 Methanobacteriota archaeon
CGGCGTGCGCGAGGCGTCCCAGACCCCAGAAACCCGCTGCTTGTAGTACAGCTGCGGGGCCGTCGGGTCCTCGTACATCGCGAGGAGGTCCCCCCTTCGGTCTGCTCCAAGGGACAGTCTCGCGAACGTCGTGCCGCCAAGGGCGTCAATCGTCTCCGCCGGCTGCCAGCCCGCGGCGGGATAGTCCAGGAACCGGGCCATCGCCGCGCCGGCGGAGGTCGTGTATCCAACCCAGAGGTCCGCGTTCGCGTCCCACGTCGTCACGAGAGTGGGGTATCCCGCGGATAGGACCGTCGACGCGACGGTGTCGACGCCTGGGTTCCCGTCCCACGTCGTGAACTCGGACGCCACGTCGCAGAAGCTGCTCGCCAGGTTCCTGCAGACGGTGTACTGGATCTGGTTCGTGCCCGACTCGTAGTACCGGACGAGGCTCGTGTAGTTGTTCTGGGGGGAGACGTCTATAGAATGGCCCGTATACGCTGCGCCCCAGGAAACCGTGGCCCGCCACGTGCCGATTGCCTTGTTCTTGTAATACACGTTCCCGCTCGTCCTCGACCCACTCCACGCAATGTGAGGGTAGTTGCCCTTGTCCGTCGACACGGTCGGCATGAACCCCGTGGCGGAGTCATCGACGGGCGTCACCGCCTCCCAGTTCGCGCTGCTCCCCAGTTGGACTTGGTTGGGCCAGGGTACGGTCGTCTTTGAGTAACGGATCAGGTTCATCGTCTGCTGGTTCCCGGAGGCGCTAGCGCTGGCCCAAACGATGTGGAGGAAGCCCCCTGAGTCGATGGCAATCGAGGGCTCAGCCGAATCACGGGACAGCAGGAGCGGAGTGTCTGTGGCGCGGCCAGATGCCAGGACGACCTGGGAGCCCCAAGTCGAGCCCCCGACGTCGTTGCTCCGCATCAGGATGACGCGGTCCCAATAGGTGGTCGATCCGAGGGCGGCATAATCGACCCAGAGGTCGGACGCCGTCCCATCCCCGCCCGCCGCATCGACGAATCGAACGGAGGGCGCACCGGAATTGAATTCGGACGCCGTCAGGTCATACGAGTAGAGTGTATTCGAGGTGTTCGAAATCGTGATTCGAGTGTTCCAGGTCGAGGGCGGCGTCATGACCTGCACGTTGACGTTCTCGTCTTGGCGATACCCTTTGACTTTCACGGTGTACACGTCCGCGCCGGCCGTGACGCCCGACCAGTCGTACTGAATGGCGAGCTTGTAGCTCGGCGGCGTGTAGGCGACCTCGACGATCATGGCGTCTAGGTCGACCGGGTTGGCGCCGCCGTTCTTGGTATGGACTCCCTTCCAGGCGATTAGATCGCCCGTAAAGTCGGATGCGGACCAAGTGTGCCCCGTGCACGTCGTCTGGTCCATGTAGGTGTATGCGTTCGGGTCGGAGGTTCCCACGGGGATCATGATGAATTCGTTACCGCAATAGTTCGTTCCGCCATTCCACGAGAGGCTCATTTGAGCGAGGCGCTCATCAAAATCGCCGGTTTGGAAGACTTCGACGCCGAATCGGACCCGGCTAATCGTCGAGCCGGCCGGGACGTTGAAACCGAACGTTTTGTACGATACGACCTGCCCGTCGGAGGGCGAAACGGCATACGTGTCGTCGCTCGTCTCGCCGTTCGCGCACGATGTCCATGTGCAAGCCGGTGACGTGCCCACGGCGGTAGGGTTATTCTGGGCGGCGGTCTGGCCGATGTTCGCTTCACGATACTGGATGAATGTGCCGTCTGCCGACAGGATATCGGCAGGGAACGTCCCCGCCACCGGGCACCCCGTGCCGAACTCGACCACAAACCACCCGATGTCCGCATCTTGGGAAGAACCCCCTCGATCGAGCCGGAGGTTCGCCGACGTCGTAAGGTCCAAGGTGACCGTCGCAAATCCGGGGTTGTCATCCGATGTCGTCCACGACCTCCCTCCACGGTAATACATCCCTCCCGCCGTGACGATCGTCTTGGTGGGATCGATGCACGATATCGAGATGTCCTTCTGCGTCTGACCCGTCGCAAAATAGACTCTCCAGGACTGCACGCTGGTCGTGTCCGTGAACACGACCAGATACCACGTGAGTATGAGTGTGACGAACGTAAGGTTGCGATCGAACACCAACGTGGTCGGATTCATGATTAGACCGCGCACCATTTTCTGTCCCATTTGAGTCAAGGTCCCATTGTCTGACGTGTAGGTGAACAGCAACCACGCTTTCGTTTCATCGACGGTTGGGATGGTGACTGTCTTCGAAGAGTCAGATGGGGGGCTGGGTCCGGGGTTGAACGTCACGTCGCCGGTCTGGACGGAGGCGTCCGTATATTCGATAACTTGCCACTCCGCGACGCCGTCAAAAACGGTGATGTTGAAGAGGGACAGCTGCAAGTTCGTCGATGTCGTGATCTTCGCCTTGAGGAAATCGTCCGAGCCGTAGCTCGTCCCCGATTTCCGGTACGTCACGATGGGGAAACTCTTCGCCAAGGCCACGGACGAAATCGGGACGTTGACCGTGTTGGCGGTCATCGTGGTCGAGTTTCGCTGGACGGTAACCCCGCGATTGAACTCAGCGACGTACCACTCGATTGTGATGGCGGGAGCTCCTACAGACTTGTCTCGTTGGAACCGAATCGTCGTCGCATCGAGGATTTGACCCGAAATTTGACTGAAATCGGGGTTCGCGTCACTGAAGCTTGCGCTGAACGTCACGAACGCCTTCGTCGTCACAATGGACGTGATGGTCACGTTCAGGGTGGACGTTCCCGCGGCGAGGATAGACTGCCCATTCTGGACGTTCGGCGACTGCGGTGCGTACGTTGACTGCTCGACAGCTTGGTCGGTAAACGTCCCGTACCAACACCCGTCGGAGTTCGTCGCGTCGCACGGCCCTCCCGGGGTGTCCCCCGCCCGGACAACCTTTCGCTGGTGGTTGTACTGCGTAGACACCGCGTTCGAGTTCGCATCGATCAAGGTGTTCGAACGGGTCCGGGACGAAGTCGCGGACCGCGGACGGGTCATCGGGATTGGCACGGGGGCGACATTGAACGATGTCACCGCGCTGCCAGAGGTCCCCCGAGTTGCGACGCCCCCCGCCGGGCTCGTGTCCGACGATCCGAGGGCGTTGCCGATCTCGACGTAGAACCGGGACCCCGGCGAGGAGAGGTTCACCGGCGTCGACACCTCGATCCTCCGAGACCCGAGGGCGAACGAGGCGTTCGCGAGGAGAATCCACGACCAGTCTCCGGGATAGTTCCCAGCGAACGAGTACAGGCCGGCAGTCTGCACGCGGCCCGCCGTCCCGGCCACCTCGACCATGCGGTCCGCCCCGAGACCGGCGATCGAGTACCCGCTCATCGTGTTGTTGTCGATGTCGACGAAGACCCGCAACATGTCGTCCGCCGACCGGTACGGCTCCGTGACGGGGCCGATGTATATTTGGACCGTCCTCCCCGCGTACGGGGCCGGGAACGTCGCGGGGATCGTCGTGTTCAGGACTTCGTCCGTGCCACCGACTTGGCCGTAGTCCAGCACTCGGTCTCCGGCGTAATCCCCCCCGCTCTGGCTGTCCGGCACCCCGTCGTTGTTGAAGTCGAACGGTAGTGGGTCGACGGAATCCGGCACCCCGTCCCGGTCCTGGTCCGCGGCTGCGCCGGAGGACCGTGGCGCGGGGTCGTTTTTCTTCGGGACCCACGTCCCCGCAATCATCGTGCCCGTGACCTGGGCGAAGAAGAACGACCGGCTCCCCGAGGACCGCGAGTCGAACGCGTCGAGATCGAGGTTCGTCCGTGGAACGCCCGCGACGTCTTGGATGGCGTCGGAAAGAGGCGTCATCCACTCCGCGAAGCCCCCATCAATGCGCGGCCCTGCTGGGATGGAGCCGAGATAGCCGACATCACGCGGGGCCAAGCTTGTGCGGACCGTGACGGCGGCGGAGTCTGCGACGACATCGGATGGACCCGCAACGAACGCCCCGAGGGTCTCCCCCGAGCCCGTGGGATTCTCCGCGGTAACGTACCACCGCTCGACGGTCCCGACCTTCACGGGT
>VBML01000090.1 GCA_005878915.1 Methanobacteriota archaeon
GGACGACGCAGAGTTCCGGGCGGAGCACGTCCAGAACCCGTTCCATCATCGGGACGAGGCGGAGGCGGCGCGGTCCTTCGCGGGCCTCGCGACGGAGGGGTGGGTCACCTCCGTGGACGCGGACGAGCAGGAGGACCGCCCGCCCGTCCCGCTGAACACGACGCTGTTCCTCGCCCTCGCGAACCGCTCGGGGTTCTCCGCGGTGCGGGCGATGGCAATCGCGGAGTCCCTCTACCGAGATGGTCTGGTCAGCTACCCGCGCACGGACAACACCGCGTACCCGATGACCCTGGGCCTGCGGCGGACGGTGGAGGACCTCCTCGAGTCCGATCTCGCGGAGGAAGCGCGGCTCGTGCTGTCCCTGCCGGAGATCCACCCGACCCGCGGCCGCACAGTGACGACGGACCACCCGCCGATCTACCCCACCGGGGCCGCGCGCCGAAACGACCTCAAGCCCGACATGTGGCGGGTGTACGAACTCATTGTTCGGCGGTTCCTCGCGACCCTCTCTCCGCCCGCGGTGTACGCCCTCACGACCGTCCGCGTGGACCTCGACGAGGCGTCGTTCACCGCGACCGCCCGGCGCCTGCGCTCGCCGGGATGGCGGGCGATCGTGCCGCTGGACGACGAGGACCGGGCGATCCCGGAGATGGGCCATGGCGGGCCTGTCGACATCCGCTCCCTAGGAATCGAGGAAGGGGAGACGCCCCAACCGCCGCGATACTCGCAGGGGGCCCTCATCCAGGAGATGGAGCGGTTCGGCCTCGGGACGAAGTCGACCCGCCACGAGATCGTGCAAAAGTTGTACGACCGCGGGTACGCGGGCGGGCGCCAGGTCCGACCGACGGAGGCGGGGCGGGCCGTCGTTGAGGCGCTTCAGGTCCACGCCCCTCGGATCACCCGCCCGGAGTCGACCTCGGAGCTCGAGCGGCGACTGGACTCGATCGCGGAAGGCAACGCTACGCCCGCGGACGTGATTTCGGAATCCCGCGAGCGCCTGAGGGAGGCCCTCCGAGAACTCCAGGAGCACCGGGAAGCGATCGCCCGTTGGATTCGCGACTCCATTGACTGGGAGCGGGACCACGGGCCGTGCGAGAAGTGCAGGAAGGGGCGCATGGTCGTTCGGAAGACCCGCCGCGGAATCCGGTTCCTCGGATGCACGAATTACCCGGAGTGCAAGAACTCGCGCCCGGTACCGCGAGAGGATTTCATCGTGCGCGCGAAGGCCTCGGAGGCGACCCTCGCAGAGTGACGCGGACGTCACTTACGCGGGCGGGAGACTCGACTCCTTGTACAGTCTTGCAGCAATGAAGAGGATGGCAGCGATGACCACCGTCGTGACGATCTCCAGAACCGTAATCGGCAGAGGAGGCCTCACTGGTGCTGCGAGGCCCGCTTGATCCCCAAGGAAGAGCGCGAGGGAGCCGATTGAGCCGATTGTTGCGAGAATCGAGGCAATCCGGGGTTTGAAGAAGACAAGTACGAGAGAGACGATGGTGAGGATTAAGCCCGAGAGACCGAGGCCGAGCCAAGGAAGGAACGAAGAGTTGCTTAGGAAGGCGGGCGCGCGTGTCTCAAATCCCAGCGGCGACAGGAGGACGCCAAGGACTAAGGAGACCAGCAACAAGATGGCGAGGATTCGGCCGTTGTTGTGATTAGTGTTCACCCTTGGACCTCTTGACGTGATGTGGCCTCTGTCTTGCTCAAAGCGCGACTAGCGCGCGCGACCGGCCTCCCCTCAGCAGACACTGAGATGGAACTGGGCTTGGTACCCTCGCTCCCCGGGGAGGGAGGTCGCATCCAGCTCCCACTCAGGGTAGTAGCAATCGTAGGACCAAGATGCCTTCGCCATGACGTGCACCTCAGAGACTCCACCGGAAATCACGACCAGAGTAACCGTCGCATTGCACCCGTTGAGGGGCGGGTTTGAGCAGGCGTCCAACGAATCCGCTCGCGTCAAGTCATGAGGGCCGGAATATCGATAGCCAACGAACGACGCAGTCAGGGTCGTACGTTCGGAGAGGGTGATTTCGATCGCGGGTTCGGTTCCGGATTGGTTCAGTCTTACCACCGAGGTCCCCGAAGACGAAGCGAGATTCGCAACCAACGCGCCGTCCACGGTGGCGGGCAGGAGCATACGGACGGTGCCCGAGCCATTCGGCGTGAGAGTCACGGTGTAGCTGAAGCGCATCGTGTGTGCGGCGACATCGTAAGCAGCCAGGATCCCGACACTAAGGAGGACCAGAGCGATTCCGGCGGCAACGAGCGGTATCGCTCCGCTCTGCCGACGAGCGCGGCGATGGTTGCCAGCCAGGAGCAGCGCGACCGCTCCGGCAGCCGTGAGCAATGCGAACTCCAAAGCCGCAGCGAACAATACCATCGCGGGGCGTTGGAGGCCGGCCCCATGGCATAATGCCATCGGGAGAATAGACCACCGCGCAACCCTCTTATACCGACCCGAAGTATGGCCTCGCCCCCATGGCGAGAATCCATGCAAAACGGAAGGGACAGCACGGGTCCACCCGCCCGTTCATCTCGAAGAACCCGGAGTGGGTCCCGCTTGAGGCGGACGAGATCGTCGAGTTCGTCGTGAAGCTGCATGGAGAGGGGTATTCGAAGGCCGCGATCGGCGCCCGCCTGCGGGACATGTACGCGGTCCCGAACGTTCGCCTTGCGACGGGCAAGTCGATCGCGCAGATCCTCGCCGCGAAGGGCCTCACGCGGGAGCTCCCGGAGGACCTCAGCTCGCTGATGCGACGGGCCGTGGACCTCCAGGGCCACATGAAGACGCACGCCGGCGACCTCTCGAACAAGCGGGGACTCAGCCTCATCGAGGCGAGGATCCGACGTCTCTCCCGGTATTACAAGGAAGAGGGCGTGCTCCCCGCGGAATGGGACTACTCCCGCACCGTCGCCGAACTCCAGGCGAAGTGAGGCGGGCGATGGCCCGGAGCCTGGCGGAGCTCGTGCCAAAGGAGCTCTTGGACCGGGTCCGCAAGGGGGTCGACCTCGTCAGCGGTGTCTCGCGGGTTCGAATCCTCGGACACTACGACCCCGACGGCACGACGAGCGCGGCGATCCTCGCACGCGCGATGGTGAGGGCGGGGAAGGCGTTCCACGCGTCCACGTCAACCGTGATCGACAAGGACCTCGCCGCGCGGCTCGCGGGGGAGTCCAATGAGCTCGTCA
>VBML01000108.1 GCA_005878915.1 Methanobacteriota archaeon
GGGCCGTCGATTTCTGAGTGTCGACCAAGGGCGCTGCCGGTGAGTCCGCGGCCCCCTCGGGTCCCGTCGCGTCCACGGACGCGCCGCCCGCCTGAGCGGGCGTCCCCAGGTACGGCGCGAGGGTCGGCACCGCAAGTAGGACGAAGACCGCGACGGTCAACGGACGGATCGGCGTACCCCCCTCCTCCCTCTCCATCGGGCCATCGGTATTTGGAGATTCGGGAACGCGGACGGTCAACGTCCGTCTCGGGCTCCGGCCCCGGCTCCGTTCCTCGCTCGATGGAGCGCATGTCCTCCGCTCCGGGCCGGTGTCGGCTCGGCAATCATCACGCCTCGAGCCGTTCGACCCGCCCCGCCGCCTCCGCCCACCGGAGGAGCCGGAGGAACGCCTGCGTCTCTGCGCCGGACAGCGTGATCACTTCCCCGCCACGATACGCCGTCCCCGTCTCCCAATCCTTCACGACCCGGAGGACGCGGTACCGCGGCTTCTCCTTCACCGCCATGAACTCCGCCATCTTCGCGGCGGCCCACGAGTCGCGGAACGTCCCCTGGAACACGGCGAGCCGCTGGTGGGCGATTACCGCGATCTTGTTGCACACGTCGTTTAGGAAGCTCCGGTTGTGGCTCACGACGAGGACCATCCCCGGGTACCCCTTCAGCGCGGCGCCGACGATCTCCTGGCTCTCGATGTCGAGGTGGTTCGTCGGCTCGTCGAGGACGAGGAGGTCGTACTCCTGTGCGATGAACTTCGCGAGGGCGAGGCGGGCGCGCTCCCCGCCGCTCAGGTCCCCGACGCGGCCATACACGGAGTCACCCCGGAACCAGAAGCGCCCCAGGAGGCCGCGGGCCCAGCCCTCGGGTGGGGGCGGCTTCCGGATGCTCATCACCTCCTCGAGGAGGGTGCGGGAGAAGTCCAGCTCCTCCGCCTCCTGCGCGAAGTACCCCACGTTCAAGCTCCGGCTTCGGTGCACGGACCCCGCGTCGGGCTCCTGCTGGCCGATCAGGATCTCCAGGAGGGTCGTCTTCCCCGCCCCGTTCGGCCCGACGAGCCCGACCTTGTCCCCCTTCCCGAGCTCGAGGTTCGCATCGGAGAACAGCAGCCGCCCGCCATGGGACTTCGCGATTCCCTCGAGCCGCACGATCCCGTGGCCCGAGCCACCCGTCTTGAACGCGAGCCGGAACGCGCGGGCCTCCGTGGGCCCGGGTTCCGGGGTCGCCCGCCGCATCTTCTCGACCAGGAGCTTCCGGGAGAGGACCTGCTCGTACACCTTGCGGGCCTTGAACTCCTCGATGATCGCGAGCTGCCGCTTCATCTCCTTCATGTGGCGGTTCCGCTGCGCCTCCCGGGCGCGCGCGAGCGCGTCCCGCTGCACGCGATAATCCGTGTAGTTCCCGTCGTACTCCAGGATCCGGAGGTGGTCGACCTCGAGGACCTTGTGCGCGACCGCATCGAGGAGGAACTTGTCGTGGCTCGCGAGGAGGAGGGCCGCGTCGATCTCCAGGAGGAACTCCTCGATCGTCTCGATCGTGTCCACGTCCATGTGGTTCGTCGGCTCGTCCAGGAGGAGGACGTCCTTCTCCTTCGCGTTCGCGAGCGCGCGGGCGGTGAGGACCTTCGACTTCTCCCCGCCAGAGAGGGAGTCGAACCGCTGGTCGAGGAGCTCCTCGCTCACCCCGAGGTCGTTCAGGATCGGATCGTTGACGATGTCGCTCCGGCTCACGGCCGTGCCGAGGGCCGCGTGCAGGGTCTCGTAGCGGGCCATCCGCGCCGTCGCATCCGGGGACTCCCACGCGTCCGGCCGCGCCATCCACGCCTCGACCTCCGCGAGCTCCGCCTCGATCCGCTGGGCCTCCGGGCTCTGCGCCGAGAGGACGTCCCGCACCACGGTCTCCGGGGGGACGTTCGGGACCTGCGGGAGGTAGCCGTACTGGAGGCCTTCCTTCATCTCGAGGTCCCCCAAGTCGAGCGTCGTCTCTCCCGCGATGAGGCGGAAGAGCGTGCTCTTCCCCGCGCCGTTCGGGCCGACGAGGGCGACCTTCTCCCCGGCGTGGATCACGAAGTCCGCATGCTCGAGGACGATGGTGGAGCCCCAAGACTTCCGGAGGTCTCGACCCGCGATGATCGGTTCCATGTCTCGTGACTCATTCTTGAGGTCGGAGATTAGGCTTCGCCTGCGCGAATCACCGGGGGCGGGCGGGGAACCCGTCGTACGAGAAGATGCTCGTCTCGGGCGGCGCCCGCTTCGCGATTGCGGGCGTCATCGGGGTCACGATGTACCCACCCTCCAGAGTGCCGACGATCGCGTTCCGCAACGTCCCCCAGGTCCAGTAATACGCCGCGATGTACGCGCACACGATCGCGTCGAGGCGGTCCTCGTACTCCTTTAACTTCCCGCCTCGGAGAGCCGTCAGCTTCGGCGTCAGGAATTCTTCGACACCCGCCATCGCGGGTCGGAAGCGCGCAAGCTCCTTCAGGCATGCTTCCAGATCGCGGAACGCCCGCCACCGCATTGCGTACGTCCGGCCTTGGCGGGTCTTGTATTTCAACGTCTTACGGAGTTCGAAGAGCGCGACTGTCGCCGCGTGCGGGTACGTCTCAAAGAACATCCTTGCGGGCTTGCCGGGTTCGACGCGGCAATCGTGGCGGAAGCCGACGCCCTCGAGGTCACTGACAAGATCCCAGATTCGCTTCCCTCCATATCGGCCGAGGTAGAACCGCGTGGCGGGGTAGACGCCCGCATCGTACGGCCCGAACAACCTCGTGATGAGGCGGTCGCCCTCGCGACCGCGCCTTTCGAACGGGACGACGAGCGGTGCGTCGATCGCAATGATGGCGGGCTTCTCGCCCGCGACCCCGAGGAGGGCGTCGAGAATCTCGTGGTTCGACCCGAGGCCCGAGACGGCTTCCCGGATGATCCAGTGGGCTCTCTTCTTCTCGGCGACCGCGAGTCCCGTACCGTTTCGCGGGGACCATGCCAAGTCAATCCCAATGGCATACACGGGCCGGGCAATGCATTCATGAATGAAACCCTCGTGCCTTGAGGAAGGCTACCGGTTCGCCGGACTTCGCTGGTCTCTCAGGTCAGCGGGTAGAACGGTTCTCCCGGTCACCTTCTCATACGCTCGAAGCTCGTGGAGGAGGCTAACGTTCCGTCCAGCGGAGGCTAGCAACCCGACGATAACAAGTCCTGAAATGAGGAGCGGGAGCGCCAAGACTATGCCCGTCAGGCCTTGGAAGGCCAGTGCGATGCCGAGTACGGTGCAGATCAAGATTATTGCCAAGGAAGCGACCTGAAACCTTTCTGAGAAAATCAGATTAGCGCGCCGGAGTTTCCTGAACTGACCATCACTCAATTCGGGGATTTTGCGAAGTCTATGGTACATCCTCGGGACAGCAAACCAGTCGGGAAGCACACTCACTCCGGTCCGCCATTCTTCGTGCACGATGGAGTCCAACGTGGCCCACGTTTGTTTGTATTTCGTAAGGCGTAGGGTCCCAAGAATCGCGAATGCGAACGCGATGCCCCCCGCTGCCAAGCCTGTTAGTGCGAAAGTCATTCCGGAGAGACCAAGCATAAATGCCACGACTACCAAGCCCACCATGACGCCGGAAGAGAGTCCGGTGCCAACAATCGTCAAGCGCGCGGCGGAACGGAGGTCCCGCTGCAGACCCGCGAAGTTGATGCTCCCTGCGATCTCCGCATAGCTCAACGGTGTTGTCGGGGTGG
>VBML01000109.1 GCA_005878915.1 Methanobacteriota archaeon
GATTCCGAATGTCCTGAGGAGCGCGGCTCCGGATAGGGACACGACGAGCCCGAGGTCCGCGAACGCCGAACGATTTGCGCCCGCGACCATCGTCACGAGGACGAAGAAGGAGAGATTCACGCCAACGGGCCGCACGCGCTCGATCCCGGGCAATCGCACGAGGACTCGGGAGGCAAGGAGCGGGAGTCCGATCTGAAGGAACGTCTGGACAGCGAGATCGAGAAGGGGAGGGGCACGCCCGACGAAGACGAGGGTGATCGCAGGGACGAGGGCGAGGGAGAGCGCGTACAGCAGAGCGGTGGAGACGAGGGCACCCCGCACGTCCCCCTTCGCGATCGATGTAAGCGGGACCACCGCGATCGCGGACGGCACCGCCGCCATCACGACCCAGCCGGCCCGGAGGTCCGGGTCGGGCGTCAGGAGTGCGAAGGCTAAGATGAGCCCGGTGAGGCCCACGTAATTCCATCCGAGGGCCTGGGAGAACGCCCGCACCTCGGATGCCAGCGACAACCCCTTGAGCTGGATCTCGCTGAGAGCGAGCGTCATCGCGACGATCAGCGCGACGGTTCCGATCTCCCTTGCATACGGAAGATACCCGCCGAACACGAGGCCGAGCACGAGCCCCGATGCGACCATCGTCGGGAAGCTCCGCCACGGCTGGAACACGATCGCCGGATGCCCGTCGACACTAAAAGACGAAGTCCTGCCTCTCGATTGGCTCCATCGAGCCCGCGTGCGCGGGGGGAGGGTCAGCGGCTCCGGTCTCACCCTGCTCCGACCTCGCTAAGTGCCGCCACGTACCAAAGGCGATGATGCCGTAACCCGCCGCCGTCGCACCCGCGAACATTAGGATGAAAGAGGGCAGGGGTCCCAGGAATGAGACGGGCAAAGCCCCAGGAACGAACGCCTGTGCGAGGAGCGCCGCGACCGCATCCGCGATGAGCAAACCGCTGCCCGCGACGACGATCGTCGCGTCCCTCCGGCTCATTGGGGACCGTGCGCAGATTAGGAAGAGAATGGCGTGGGCGACGACGACCGGGGCGAACACAGAGGGGATCATGGGGAGGAGGGGCAGGAGGAAGATCCAGGCGAAGATCGAGGAAACCAACGGGAGGGTCAGCAGGCCCATGGCGAATCCCACGAGCGAGCCGCGAAATGTCCACCTGCGGGCCATCGATGCACTTGAGGCTCGGCGCAGCCGTACCCAAGCAACTGCATGGAGTCCGACGCCAGTTCCCGAGAGCATCGAGATCAGGAAGAACGCGGCGAAAGGGGACGACCATGATGTGACTCTCACGGTGACGACCCACGTCAAGGCGGCAAGCAACAGGGCAAGGCTACCGAAGGTGAGGAGTTGGGCCGCACGAACGAGGTCATGGAGCCATGGCGGCGGGGATGCGTTCGCCAGCGACTGTACCCCCTCAACCGATTCGCTCGACGACCGACGCGATCCCCTGGCCGAACCCGATGCACAGAGTAGATAGCCCGTAGCGGGCCTTCCGCTTCTCGAGCTCGTTCAACATCGTCGTGATCAGCCTGGCACCCGTTGCCCCGAGCGGGTGCCCGAGGGCGATCGCCCCGCCGTTCACGTTCACCTTCGCGGGATCCAAGCCGAGCGTCGAGATCGTCATGAGGGGGATCGATGCGAAGGCCTCGTTGATCTCCCAAAGGTCGATGTCCTCGATGTCGAGGCCCGCCTTCGCGAGGGCCTTGCGCGACGCGGGAACCGGTCCCTCGAGCATCAGGACCGGATCGACGCCGACCTGGGCCATGGCGACGATGCGCGCCCGAGGTCTCAGGCCGAGCTCGTCCGCCTTTCGTTTCGTCGTGACCAGGAGGGCAGCGGCCCCGTCGTTGATGCCGCTCGAGTTCCCCGCGGTGATGCGGCCGTCCGGTTTGAACGCGGGCGGAAGCGCCGCGAGTTTCTCCAGAGACGTGTTCCTCCGCGGGTGTTCGTCCGTCTCGAAGAGCTTCTTGCTCCCCGCCTCGTCGAGGACGGCAACGGGGACGACTTCGTTTTTGAATTTCCCCTCATCGATCGCCTTCACCGCCTTCCGGTGGGACCAGTACGAGAACTCGTCCATCTGCTCCCGCGTGATCCGGTACTTGTCCGCGATGAGGTCCGCGGAGATTCCCTGGGGCACGACCTCGTACCGCTCGACGAGCCGCTCGTTCAGCGGCCCGCCATCGGAGCCCATGGGGACTCGCGTCATCGACTCGACCCCTCCCGCGATCACGACGTCCGAGGCCCCCGCGACGACGGACTGAGCAGCGAAGTTCACCGCCTGTTGCCCGGATCCGCACTGCCGATTCACACTCGTTCCGGGAACGCTCTCCGGAAAGCCCGCGACGAGGGCAGCGATCCTCGCGATGTTGAAGCCCTGCTCCTCGGTCTGCGTGACGCATCCGAGGATCACGTCGTCGACGATCCCGGGCTTGATCCCCGTTCGGGCGACGATTTCTCGAAGGACGAGAGCCGCGAGGTCATCGGGGCGTACGTCCTTCAGGGCTCCTCCCCGCTTCCCAATCGGCGTACGAACCGCGTCGATGATCACCGCGTCGTCCATCGATGTAGAACGAATCGGGTTTCCGTAATTAAGGTTCTGTCTCCTGGTTCGGACGACGCAGGCATTTCGGTCCGCGGCCTCGATGACCCCGCCATTCGTCCATGATAACGGGGGAACAAGGTTATTAGGCTGCATCCCCTCCCTTAGGATTGAGGGATATGGCAATCAACGCTGCGTTCTGGGCCAGTGCGGGCTTTACCGCCTTCTTTGGGGTTATCGCAGCCGTCTCGTTCCTGGCGTACTGGCAGCTCCGCAGGATGGACGACGTGGTGCTTCGCGCGAGGATGTACATGAACCGGAAGCGCCTCTTCACGGGGTTCCTCGCGGTCGCCATCGGCATGATCGCCCTCTTCGCCCTCGTTCTGGCCGCCCTCGTTGCCGTTGCGATCGCCCCGGAGGGGGCGGCCGCAACGTTACCGTCCGCGGTCACGCTCGTCGTTTTCATCGCCTGTTTCGGCTTCGTTGGCTTCGGGTGCTACAACTTCTACGCCATGTCCCGACCGCCGCCGTTGCCCCGGAAGTCCGAATCGGAGGCCCCGTGATGGACCTAAAGGTCGAGGTCCCGGATGTCGAGCAGAAGAGCATCGAGGCGACACTCGAGGAGAGCTTCCAGCGGGCGATTCGGAACCAGCCCCAGATCCAGAACATCGTCGTCGCATCCGAGCAAGGGCTCGTTATCGCGTTCAAGGCGCGGAGCGCCGGATCGGAGCAGCAGCTCGCGGCGCTCGCCCCGGTCCTCGGGGACGCCGGGGAGGCGGTGTTCAACGCCCTCTCCCTCGCGCCCCTCGGCGAGATCATGCTCACGGGGACAGAGGGGACCGCGTATTTCGCGCGCCTCAAGTCCGCTCCAGCGTATCTGTTGGTCGGAGCGAAAGGTCAGGTGAACGTCGGCCTTCTTCGCCTCGTTGCGTCGGAGATTGAGACCCGCGCCGGCAACATCCTCTTGCAGATCCTCCAGTAGCCGCAACATCGCCGGCCCGCGGTGCATCCTCAAGCGAAGCTTGGCAGCGCCAAGGTTTATCGAGGTCGGCCCGTTCGCCGCGCATCGTCCCCCTCCC
>VBML01000165.1 GCA_005878915.1 Methanobacteriota archaeon
GGGCTCCAAGGCCGTCGCAGTACCGTTCTCGTAGAGCCTCTCGATCCGGGAATTGTAGATGTCGACCGTGCTCGACGCCCAGGTGATCGTCGGGGCGTCGTCGTTGTCGTCGCTGGCAACCCCTCCCACCCAATCCAGCACCTCGCTCGTCAGGTGTCCCGTGATCGTGGAGTCGGTGATGCTGATCGTAGACCCCGCCGTCGCGTCGAACGTCCCGGGGAACTTCAGGATCGCGCCGTTTCGCATCG
>VBML01000166.1 GCA_005878915.1 Methanobacteriota archaeon
GTGAGGGAATAGATGTGGGTCAAATCCTGGATGAACTTCAGACCACCGTTGATCAGCGTCAGGCTGCCCCCCGCGTTGATCGTGATCGAACCGTCCACGGTGAAGAGGCCCGAGCAGACCTGTGGCGTGGTGATGACCCAGTTCCCCTGGATGGCGCTGCCCGTTTGGTCACACCCCTGTGCCGCAGCGGGGGTAACGAACATGGACAAGGTGCCGATCAGGCCACCCATCGCGGTCAGGGCGACGGTCAATACGCTCAGTGCCACACGTGCGAGCGAGCCTCGATTTCTCATAGGGCATACCTCCGATGGGCCGCTGCGCAGGCTACAAGCCGGGGCGGGGGAGCGGCGGCTCAGGGGGCATTCTTTCCTGGCGATGCAGGGGGTCTTTATATAAGGCTATCCGCACGATTATCTTTCCCGAGACGCCGAGATTCTCATCGCTGAGAACGCCGATTTTCCCCATGGGAAACGATTTATCGCTGACGCCCGATGAAAATCGGTTTTTGTGCAGAAAATCAACGTGTTTCGAGGTCCTCAGCCGACGGAGCGGCGGAGATCTCCTAGATGACCTTCTTCTTGAGGACCTTCTTCACGGGGGCCTTCTTGCCGCCCTTGTCCTCTTCCTCGGCCGCCAGGCGGTGTCCGCAGGCGTAACACATGATCGCGTCGCTGGAGATCATCGTCCCGCACGCGGGGCACGGGATCTCGCCGGCCTCGCTCTCCGCGGCCTCTTCCTGCATCCGGTGTCCGCAGGCGTAACACATGATCGCGTCGGTGGAGATCATCGTCCCGCACGCCGGACAGGGGACCTCCCCCGCCTCTTCGGCTTCCTGCACCTCCGCGACGACAGGGGCGGGCTCCGGCGGGGGAACCGGGCGCACCGGCTGCGGCGCGGGCCTCGGCGCGGGTTGCACGGGCGTGGGGACGGGCTGCGTTCGCGGCGTCGGCGCGGGCTGCGGGTTCGGCTGTGGCGCGGTCCGCTGTGCGGGCACTGCCGGTCGAGCCGGCGGGGTCGCAACGGGTTGCGGGGGCGCGCGTCGCTCCACCGGTGCGGGGGCGGGCGCAACCGGCGGAGCTTCCCCGGAGGGCGCCGCCCGGACGCTTTGCTCGCGCGCGATGAGTCCCCTCTCCCGCTCCGTGAGCCTCCGCTGATCGTCCGCCATCCTGCCTCTCAAGGCAGCGACGGCCTCCTCTTCCTTCGAGAGTCGCTGCTCGCGGGCAATCAGGTCCTGTCCCCGCTGGATCTGATCGTCGAGCGCCGCCTTCTGGTCGTTGAGAAGTTTGATGATGTCCTCCTGCCGGGAGGCG
The DNA here is from genome assembly GCA_005878915.1 of Methanobacteriota archaeon. Lineage (GTDB taxonomy): Archaea > Thermoplasmatota > Thermoplasmata > RBG-16-68-12 > RBG-16-68-12 > EA-19. The sequence continues at coordinate 1,311 of VBML01000166.1, forward strand.
ATCTCGCCCCTCCGGGCCGCGAGCTCCTGGCCCGAGGTCGCGAGTTCGGAGTCGCGACGCTGGAGGTCCTCCTCGCGCTTCACGAGCGCCTCCATGCTGCGGGCGATCTCCTCCTCTCGCTTCAGGAGCTCTTGTTCCTTCGCGAGGGTCCGTTGCTTGGCAGCCTCGAACTCCTGCTCCCGTTGTGCGATCGCCCGGTCCTGTTGCTCGAGGTCCTTCTCCCGCGCGCGGAGCCCCTTCTCTCGGCCGACGAGGGCGTCGCGCTCCTCCGCCACGGTGGCCCGCTCCTGCTCGAGGCCCTGCCGCTGCCCCTCGAGCTCCTCGCGAGTCTCCTGGAGGCCCGCCTCGCGCTTCGAGAGTTCCTGCTCCTTGACCTGCAGGGCCTCCTCCGCCTTGCGCAGAAGATCCGTGATCGACGGGATTCCCGCCATTCGCTCCGCCTCCGGTGCGGTGCTCGTGGATAATCCCGTCGGTTAATAATCTTGTCCCCGCTGACTCTGGGAAGCGAGCCGTTACGAGCCGTCCGATTCGAAGACGGGACCGAGGATGGTGATCCCGCCCCGCTTCACCTCGAGCGCGTGCTTTTCCATCGAGTGTTCGCATGCACGCATCTTTTCGACCTGCATGTACCGTACGAGCTTCCCGCGGGAGCGGTCCATCCCGAGCAACACGATCCCGTCCACGAGGAACCCCTCGTTCCCGAGGAGCATCGCCTCGCCGCCGATCGAACGCTCCATCACAATCAGCGAGATCAGGTTGAACTCTCGAATCGTTTTGAAGAAGTAGAACATCTTCTTCCGCATCTCGCTGACGTCCTCCATCAGGGAGTACAGGGCCCCGAGGGAGTCGAGGGTGAAGATCCGGAACCGGTCCCCGTGGACCTTCTTGAAATGCGACAGCATCCGCTCGATGAACGCGAGGTAGTCCGTCACGTCCTCCGGCCCGACGACCTGGTCGATGTCCCGCAGGTCCGTGAAGTCGGAGATCTGCATGTTCAGGCTGAGGTCGACGCCGAGGCTCTCCATGTTCTTGAGGTGGCTCTGGACGGTTTCCTCGAGGGTCGTGTAGAGGCCGAACTCGCCGGTCTTCTGGAGGTACCTCGACATCAGCGTGTAGCAGAACGATGTCTTCATCGATCCGGGCGGCCCGGTGATGAGGATGACCTTGGGCCCGTCGATGTCCGTCTTGAACACCTTGTCCAGGCCGTCGATTGAATTCCGGAAGACCATCGGACCGTCTCCGGTCGCGCCGTTCGCGATGCATGCGGGACGGGCGACTTAACGTTATCGACAACGAACCGAACCAGACGACGCTCGGTCCCCTTCCGTCCGCTCCGTGCGACGAACGGCCAAACCTATATATCAACGGCACTCTTACTTTTGGGCACTCCAGGTTCGAGGTGTCTCCGTACGGTACGTGGGGAGACCCGGCAATGCCCGGTTTGTGATGCAGAGATTGACGCCAACGCACGGCGCTGCGACACGTGCCAGACGGATCTCAGCCTTTTCGACGTCTCCTCCGACGCCGAGTCCGACGGGAGCGAGGTGAAGGTCACCTCGAACACGAACATCGACGACATGCTGGACTCCATCGCCGAGGGACGCGAGGTGAAGGGGGACATCTTCGAGAGGATCAAGAGCGTCGGGAAGGACGACACGGCAGCCGACGACATCCTCGCGGAACCGACGCGGCCCGCGGGCCCCTCGATCCCCGAGATCGCCCGGACGCCGATGACGTTCGAGTGCCCGGTGTGCGGTGCCCCCGTCGCGGAGGACGCAAGGTCCTGCCCGTCCTGCGGGGCGGAGTTCGCCGAGGCGCCCGCCGAGGATTTCGAGTGCCCGTCCTGCGGTGCGACGGTGAACGCGTCGGCGACGACGTGTCCGACGTGCGGCGTGACGTTCGCCTCGGAGGGGCAGATCGCCCCCCCCGTGCCCGCCGCCCGCGAGTCCCCCGAGGTGGACCGGGTCCCCCCCGCCGCGGGCCCGGAGGTCCGGGAGACGGGCCTCCGGAACCGGCTCGCGAAAGTCGCCGCGGGGCGTTCGTCGGCGGCGTCCGCCTCCCTGCCCGCGGACCGGAAGGCCCTCTACAAGGAGCTTCCGCGGCTTGTCAACGAGGTGAAGCCGATGCTCCTGAACGCCCGCAAGATCGGCGTCGACATCGCGGAGCCGAAGCGGCTGATCAACGAAGCGATCGCGGCGGGGAAGCGGCGGGAGATCGACCGCGCGGTGTCCCTCGTGTCGCAGTCGAAGACTTCCTTGGAGCGGTCCTTCAGCGCGCAGATCGCCGCTCGTCTGGAGTCCCTGATCGGCGACGTCGAGAAGGCGAGGGCGGGCGGATCCCGGGTGGACCCGGTGCAGTCGCTCATCGAGGAGTCCCTCGCCCGGCTCGAGGCGGGGGACTTCGTCGCGTCCTCGGAACGGGCGAACGAGGCGGGGGATGCGTTCGAGAAGCTGGCGAGCGGATACTCCCGGGCGAACGAGGCACTGCGGTCGGCGGAGACGCTCACGGAGGACGGCCGGGCGTTCGGCCTCGACCTCCGGGACGCGGAGCGGCTGCTCCGGCAGGGGCGGGAGGCCCTCGTCCGGCGGGACTACGATCGGGCCGCACTGCTGTCGGGCCAAGCGACGGACGGGATCCTGAAGGTCCTCCCCGACTTCCTGAACGCGGAGATGAAGCGGGCGAGGAACAAGCTCTTGGACCTGAAGATGCGCGGTGGCGACCTCACGCGCCCCATCGGCATCCTGAAGCAAGCCTCGATCCACCTGAAGCGCGAGGAGTACGGGGACGCGATGCGGTTCGTCCGCCAGTTCCGTCAGGAGACGGAGGCGCGCTAGCCGCTGGACACCCGCCGCATCCCCCGCAGGGCCGAGGGCGTTCTAGAGGGAAAGGACCTCCATCTCCCGCTCAAGGATCTTGAGCTCCTGCTCCTTCAGCGTCGGCGGGCTCACGGACAGCAGGAGCGTGAAGTGGCTCTCGGAGACGTGGTCGATGAGGCGCCGCAGGAATTTCAGGACCGCGTCGAAGGAGTTGCTGCTCACGAGATACTCGAGCCCGTCGATCAGGATGACGCCGCGGGCCCCCTTCCGGATGAACTCCTCGATCTCGTGGATGATCCGCTCGAGAGCGGGAGGGAGCGTGTCCTCCGCGGAGCTGTCGCGGTCCGTCAGCCACAGGATCCGCGCGGCCCCGAGCTCGAACTTCTCCCGCACCCGCCGCGGGTTCGAGCGGGTGATCAGGAGCCCGCCGTCCCCGCTCGCCGCCGCCTTCGCGAACAAGCGGAGCGCCCCCGTCGGCCGCTCCTCCTTCATCAGGTACGCGGCCCCCGCCCTCAGCTCCCGTTCCAGCTCCTCCGGCTTCGCCTTCCCGCGCTTCGGCTCCCCCGTGCCGATGAGGTCCCGGAGGACGTCCTTCGCGACGCTCGGGGTCACGGGTTCCCCCATGAGCGAGGAGAACGCGAGGACCCGGTTCAGCGCACCGGCGAGCTCGCGGATGTTGTTGGACACGAGGTTCCCGATCGTGGAGAGCACCTGCTCGTCGACCTCGACGCCGGCGTCCCGCGTCCGCCGCCGCAGGATCTCGAGCCGGGTCTCGTACTCCGGGGGCTGGATGTCCGCGATGAGGCCGCTCTCGAACCTCGAGACGAGGCGGTCCTCCAGGTCCGGGATCGCCTTCGGGGGGCGATCGCTCGTGAGGGCGATCTGCTTCCCCCGGTTCACGAGCTCGTTGAACGTGTGGAAGAGCTCCTCCTGCACGTCCCCGCGCCCGCTGAGGAAGTGCACGTCGTCGAGGAGCAGGACATCGAGGCTCCGGTACTTGTCCCGGAACTCCCGCATCTTCCCCGAGGCCTGCGACTCCCGCATCTCGTTCGTGAACGCCTCGACGCTCAGGTAGAGGACCTTCGCGCCCCCGTTGTTCTGCACGATGTAGTTCCCGATCGCGTTCAACAGGTGCGTCTTCCCGAGCCCGGGCCCGGACGTGACGAGGAGCGGGTTGTACGCGGTGTGCGGCGTCTTCGAGACGGCGAGGGAGGCGGCGTGGGCGAAGCGGTTCGAGGGTCCGACGACGAACGCATCGAAGTTGAACTGGCGGATCAGGTTTGTCCTCTCGTCGCGGGCCGTCGGCCTCTCCCCCATCGCCCGTGCGACGGCGGCCTCCGTGAGGCCCGTCGTCGGCTTGCCGCTGTCCTGGCGGTGCTTCACGACCATCTCGAAGACCTGGCGCGCGCGCCCCTGCACCTCCTTGTCCTGGGCCGTCTCGAGGGCCTTCGCCTCGTCGATTCGCTGCGCGCTTTGAATCAGCTTCCGAAGCTCCTCGACATCCGCCTCCGCCGCGGCGTGCTTCCTCGGGTCCCGCAGCTTCGTCTCGATCGCGGACACCCTCGCCTCGAACCCCCGCGCGTCGAGCCCCTTCAGGATCTGTCGGAGCAGGTCGACCTTCCGCACGTCGTCCTCGTAGGCGGCGAACGCGACTCGGGCCGTCGCGAGGTCGCCGCCGAGGGCCCTCTCCAGGTCATGGACTTCCATGCCCTGCTCCTTCCACGTCTTCAGACGGGCCTGGAGGGCGTCCGTCGAGGGCGGCTCCTCCACCTTCACCCTACGCACCGCGCGCTTCGCACGGTCTAGGACGCCCTCGGGGTGGGCGGCGAAGACGGCCTCGAGCTCGACCCGCGCGTGCAGTTCGATCGAGCACGCCTTGTCGTACGAGTCCTGCCACACCTGCTTGAGGGCGGCGCGCCCTCCCTCGGACTTTTCCTCGCGGAAGTGGAAGCACGCGACCGTGTACCCCAACGTCAGCAGGACGAACCCTTCGGAGGGCTGGCCCTCCGAGACGCGGATCGTCCGGACGTAGCCGGAGAAGGAGTACTTCTTCAGGTCGAGGAGCAGCGTCTTCAGGGCGTCCGCGCTGCCGGAGACGCGGCGGACGACCTTGCCTTCCGGGAATTCGGGACGGACCGTTGCCGGCTCCCTCACTTTCCTTATTCAGCACCTCGATTAAATAGGTTCGGCGCGCGCCCCCCTGGGGGGCCATGAGTTCCGGCCGCGCGACTGGCTCGGAAAGCTTGAAGTCCCCACGATGACATGGGTTCGCACGCCCCCCGACACCTGGGTTGTGTCATGGCCGCGGAGACCCCAGCGCCCGCATTCGACCTCAAGCTCCACATCCGGAGGATCCGAGCGGAGCTGGAGGCCCGGGGGATCTGGATCGACGACGAGCTCGACGAATCCCTGATGGAGATGATGCGCCTCGGGCGCGAGGCGACGGAGGCCGGGAGCTCCCCCCTGGGGGACGCGGGCTACAAGGGCGCCGCGGTGAAGCTCCATCGCCTCGTGAAGGTCCGGGAGGACGGGTCCTACGTCCCGCAGATCGCGAACTACACGTGGCCCTCGCTCCTCCAGAAGATCGACGAGATCAACCGCTCTCTCCGACAGCGGACGCGGTTCCCCCCCGGGCTCTACAAGCTCGTGGACCTCGCGAACCGGAAGGCCCAGAGCGAGCAGGAGTTCCGCACGTACCTTCGCGAGATCGAATGGCATCTGAAGATGACGTGACCCAGCGACGGGGGCGGGACCTGACGTTCAGACTAACATGTTAACTGTCTTCCCTTGGGCTTGAGGTCGATCTAGCCCAGACTAACATCTTAACTGTTTCTTGGGTGAAGCTCGAGGTCTCCCTCCTGCGGATCCTCGTCGAGGTCAGATTAACATGTTAACCGTCGCCCTTCTGCCGCGAGGAATCGCGTCCCCATCGGAGTACTTTCAGCCACCTCCCCCGTAAAGAGCTATTATATAGCTGTAGATATGGACCTGCATGAACGACCTGTGGATGCTGACGTACGACGTGAAGGGCAGCGACCGAGCGACGGCGGTCCGGGTGTGTCAGCTGATCTTTGGACGGAGGAACTCGACGACCCGGGAGGGCCGTCCGTCGACCTACGACCAGGCCGGCTACATCCATCGGCCCGGGGTCGTTTGGGTCGGGCAGTCCGTCCTTGTCCTACCACGAAAGGACGCCGACGAGTTGCGCAGCCGGCTCGAGAACATGGGGGTCCTTGTGGGCCTCGGCGCCCTCATGATCGACGAGTTCAACCTCGACGTCTTCCGGCGGCACAGTCAACGTCGGAGGGCCCAGCGGCACGGTTAACATGTTAACTGCTTCTTGCAAGAGCCCCTGGAGCCGATCCCGCATCGGAGGAAACTGACGGTTTTGAAACTCGGCTGGGAGGACCCTTCGGACCCGCCCCAACGGATCGATCGCGAGGAGTCCGATCCCCTCCCGCTCGAACGCGTCCCGACGCCTCCACACGTCCTGGACCCGCGCAAGGGGCATGGCGACGAACGCACGGTCCGCCCCCAGCTGGTATGCCATCCCTTGCCGGAGGGCGCCCTTCCAATCCTCGAGCTTGAGCTCGATCGCCACGATTTCCTTCGGGCGATACGCGAGGAGGTCCGCGTACCGTCCGGCGATCCCGACCTCCGCGAACACGCGGTATCCAAGGGAGGTAAAGTGGCCCGCGACGGGACCCGCGAGGTCGCGCTCTCGTAGAGGCATCCCGCGCCCGCATCCGCGCCGAGCGCAAAAAAGGTTCCGACGCACCGAACCGTGTGCGGAAACTTTAATCGAGGTCCCCTCGTTCGCGCCGTCGATGGGGCGGGACTTCTTCACTCTCGACGACTTCCCGCTCGCCGGCTCCACCGTCCTCCTCCGGGTGGACATCAACTCTCCCATCGACCCCGCGACGGGGCGGATCCTCAACGACGCGCGCATCCGGGAGCACCTCGCGACGGTCCGCGACCTCCGGGACACCCGCCTCGCCATCCTGGCGCACCAGAGCCGCCCGGGGAGGGACGACTTCACGACCCTCGAAGAGCACGCGGAACGGATGGCCTCCCTTCTCGGCCGGCCCGTCCGATACGTCGACAGCCTCTTCGGCACGCACGCGGTCGACGCGATCCGCGCGATGAAGCCGGGCGACATCGTCATGCTCGAGAACACGCGCTTCTTCGCGGAGGAGGAGGCCCTCGCGGACGCGAAGTTCGAGAAGATGGCGAAGGCGTTGATGGTCCGCACCCTCGCGCCCCTCGCCCAGTACTTCGTCCTCGATGCCTTTGCCGCCGCCCACCGCGCGCAGCCCAGCCTCTGCGGCTTCGGCGAGGTAATCCCCGCCCTCGCGGGGCGCGTGATGGAGCGCGAGATCACGATGGTCTCCCGCGCCCTCGAGAGCCAGGAGCGTCCGAAGGTCGCGATCTTCGGCGGGATCAAGGCGGACGACTCCGTCGCGGTCACCCGCCACATGCTCGCGAACGGGATCGTGGACAAGGTCCTCACGACAGGCGGCGTCGCGAACCTGTTCCTCGCCGCGAAGGGGATCGACCTCGGGGCCCCGACGACGGAGTTCATGCGGAAGGAGGTCGCGGAGTACCCCGCGCACGTCGCGCAATCCAAGGAGCTCCTCGCGAAATTCCCAGGGAAGATCGAGGTGCCGATCGACGTCGCCATCAACGACAACGGCACCCGCCGCAACCTCCACCTCTCCGAGTTCCCCGCGGCGCACCAGGTGTACGACATCGGGCTTGACACGATCGTCCATTACCAGAACGAGATCGACCTCGCCCGGACGATCTTCCTGAACGGCCCCGCGGGGGTGTTCGAGATCGAGGAGTTCTCCCTCGGGACGCGGGAGATCTTCACCGCCGTCGCGAACGCGGGCGCGTTCAAGGTCGTCGGCGGGGGGCACACGGTCGCGGTCGTGGAGCAGCTCGGGCTCGAGCGGAAGATCGACCACGTGTCGACGGGCGGCGGCGCCCTGATCAACCTCCTCGCGGGGAGGGAGCTCCCTCTCCTCACGGCGCTGAAGCGGTCCCACGCGAAGTTCGCGAAGCAAACCCGCTGATTCGCGGCGCGCGCCGTCCACGCTCACGGTTCAAATAGCGCGCGGGCGTTCGGCCCGCCGTGGCTCTGCGGCGAATCCGGAGGCCCCCGGAGTGGGGCACCGACCCGGTCCCGGAGAACCTTCGGACCCTCCGGTGGTTCGACTTCTTCGTTTTGTGGTCGAGCCTCGGCGTGGGCCTCCTCGTCCTCGCTGCGGGGACCCTCCTCGTCGTCTTCGGCCTCTCCCTCATCGAGGCCCTCATCGTATCCATCATCGGCTCCGTGATCGGGAGCCTGATGCTCGCCGCGGCCGCGCGCCACGGGAGCGAGGCGGGCGTGCCGACGATGGTGAGCCTCCGCCCGATCCTCGGACGCAGCGGGTCATACGCGCCGACGATCCTGAACGTGTTCCAGCTCCTCGGCTGGGCGGCGTTCGAGCTCCTCATCATGGGCTACGCCGCCGCGGTGATCACGAACAACATCTTCGGCCCGTGGACCGCCGTGCTCTTCGTCCCCGCGTTTGGCGCCGTCGTTGCGGCCCTTGCCCTCGGCGGGCCGCTGGCCGTCGTGCGCGATTGGCTCGAGCGGTTCGCGATCTGGCTCGTGTATATCTCGACCGCGTTGATTGCCCTGGGCCTCTTTACTCGTCTCTCGTGGGACGCGCGCCCGATGCCCGCGAGCTTCCAGGGGTCGACGTCCCTCCTCCTTGCGATCGACCTCGTCATCGTGATGCCGGTCTCCTGGTGGCCCCTGGTCTCGGACTACAACCGCTTCGCGCGGACGCGAAGGGATTCGATGATAGGGACCACCGCCGGGTATGCGGTCGCGAACACAGTCTTCTACGTCCTCGGCGCCGCCCTCCTCGCGTTCGGGCTCGCGCAGACCCCCGCCGAAGGAAACTTCCTCGCGGCAATCGGGCTCCTCGGCCTCGGGGCACTCCCGCTGCTCTTCATCCTCGTGGACGAGACGGACAACGCCTTCGCGAACGTGTACTCGACCGCGGTCTCGATCCAGAACCTCGCCCCGAAGCGGCGGCAGTTCTGGTTCATCGTCGGGGCGACGCTCGTGGCGACGGCGGGGGCGGGATTCCTGCTCTTGCGCGGCGAGGCGATCGGGGGAGGGTACGAGAATTTCCTCTTCGCGATCGGTGGGGTGTTCGTGCCCCTCCTCGGCGTCGTGATTGCAGATTCCTTCCTTGTGCGGCGGGGGCGGTACGACCGCGAGGAGTTCTTCGACCGGTCCCCGCAAATCCGATGGCCCGCGTTCGCGAGCTGGCTCCCAGGGATCTTCCTGTATTTTGCCATCGTCTACCAGATCCTGCCCGGGTTTCCGCCCGTGGGCGCCACGCTGCCATCATTCGCGCTCGCGGGCGGGCTCCACTTCGTGTTCGCGAAGCTCGACCAGTTGCGCGTCACCCCGAAGGCCCCTGCTCCGGGCGGCGGGGACGACTGAGGTCCGCGGCTCGTGGTCTCTGTGGCTCTCCGCGTCGCAGCGGCGTCGGATCGCGCGGAGAGTTGGGTCTTCCAACATCAAGTATAAAGCGCTCCCCCCGATGGCATCCGCATGAAACTCGGGCCGATTGCCCTCATCGCGATCATCATCCTCATCGCGACCCCGCTCCTCTTCGCGACCTGGGTCGCCGTCACCTTCAACAGCTTCGTGGGGAAGGACCAGGCCGTCCTGACCCAGTGGGCCCAGGTCGAGACGCAGTACCAGCGGAAGATCAACCTGATTCCGGAAATCGTCGCGATCGCGTCGAGCTACATGCAGTTCGAGCGGTCCGTCCTCGAGAACATCACCCGCCTTCGCAGTCAGTGGCAGAACGCATCGGGCATCAACCAACAAATCAACAACGCGACGTCCATCGACCAAACCCTCTATTTGATCAAGATCACGTATGAGGCGTACCCGGAGCTGAGGGCCTCGGAGCTCCTGATCAATGTGATGGACACGCTCACGGGGACCGAAAACCGCATCGCCGTCGAGCAGTCGCGCTACAACGGCGCGGTCGGGGTCCTTAACGCTCAGATTCGGTCCTTCCCGGACGGATGGGTCGCGGGAACGTTCGGCTTCCAACCACGGCCGTTCTACGCTCCGATTCCCGGCGGGCCGGGCAACGAAGTTCCCTGAGGCCGCGGCATGCGGCGCGTGCTCTTCGCGATCCTCGCTGGACTCGCGGTCTTCGCCCCGTCCCTCGCCCTCGCCGACGAGGTGCCGAAGGTCTACCTGTACGTGAACGACCTCGCGAGCCCGCACGCCCTCCTGTCGAACGAGGCGCACGACATCGAGGACATCTGCTACCAGGTCGACCTCGACACGACGGCGGAGATCGCGGTCCTCGTCGTGAACACGACGGGGTCCCTCGGGATCGACATGTTCGCCGTGCGGACGTTCGAGGTCAACGGCATCGGGAAGAAGGGCCAGGACAACGGTGTGCTGATTGTCGTGTCGACGGACGAGCACGCGTGGAGGGTCGAGGTCGGGTACGGCCTCGAGGGCGTCCTCACGGACGGGTTCGTCGCCCGGGTGGGCCGCGAGGAGATGGCCCCGTACATCTCCGCCGGCGACTTTTACACCGGGATTTACAACGGGACCGTCGCGATCGGCCAGAAGATTCTCGACGAGTACGAACCGGGGCCGGGAAGCCATCCCCGGCCCGACCTGATCGAGATTGACTGGCGGACCGTCGCGATCGGCGTGGCCATCTTTCTCGTGATCTCCGTAATCACGAAAGGCCGGCTCTCCCTGTGGGTCGTGGGGAGCATCTTCAAGCGCGGCGGGTTCGGGGGCGGGCGGTCCGGCGGTGGGGGCGCGAGCGGGAAGTTCTGAGTGCCTCCCGGTGTTCGCGGTCCGAGGGGAAGCAATCCCTTAATCCGCGTCGCGGTTCCCTCCCGCGGTGTCCATGGCTCGCACCGCCGCGACGGCCCGAAGATTCCATCGATTGATCGACCGCTACTGGGACTTCGTCCTCCGGGACGACCCGCTCTTCGCGACCCGGATCGGCGATCACCGCTTCGATGATCGGTTGCCCGCCGCCTCGGAACGCGCCCAGACCCATCGGCTCGAGCGCCTTCGAACTTTCCTGGAGGGATGCCGGACGATTCGACCCTCCTCCCTCCCCCTGAAGGATCGCCTCGACCACGACATCCTCGCGCGGGTCCTTGGGGACCGCATCCGCCGCCTCGAGTTCCACGCATATCGCATGCCAATATCGAAGACCGGCGGGTTCCACGCGGCGTTCGCGGAACTCCCGCTCACCACGAGGCTCGTGACGCGAGAGGACCACGCGAACTTCATTGCCCGCCTGGGGGCATTCCCGACGTTCGTCGAGGAGCAGATCGAGGTGATGCGGGAAGGACTGCGGGAGGGACAGGTCCCTCCGCAAACGACGTTGATCGGCCTGGATGCCCAGGTCCGCGCGCAGGTCGTCGACGACCCCGAGAAGAGCCCGCTCTTCGGCCCGATGCGGGCCTTCCCTTCGTCCATTACAGGAGACGCGACCTCCCGCCTCGCCGAATCCGCGCGGCACGCGATCAAGAGCGCCGTCGTCCCCGCGTATGTGGCGCTTCTGAAGTTCGTGGAGGACGAATACATCCCGCGGGCGCGGGAGGACATCGCTGCTTCGAACCTCCCGGATGGGCGGGCGTACTACGCACATTGCATTCAGCTCCACACGACGTTGGACCGCACGCCGAAGGAGATCCATGAGATCGGGCTCTCGGAAGTCCGCCGCCTCCGCGGGGAGATGGACGCGGTCATCAAGCGATCCGGGTTCGCGGGGACGTTCCAGGAGTTCGTCGAGTTCCTTCGGACGGACCCAAGGTTCTACGCCACGAATCCCGAGGACCTCCTCA
>VBML01000110.1 GCA_005878915.1 Methanobacteriota archaeon
GTCGTCACGGGGAACATGCCCGTCGTGCTGCGCGAGTCGCTGCTGCCCGCGGCCCTCGCCATGGGGGAGCGGGTCGTCGAACGGTCCCTCGACCTGTTCGGCGGGATGATCGGCCCGTTCTGCCTCGAGACGATCGTCCAGGACGACCTGAAGTTCCGCGTCTTCGAGATCAGCAGCCGTATCGTTGCGGGGACGAACCTCTTCGTCACGGGGAGCCCGTACTCCGACCTCGCCGAGCCCGGGATGTCGACGGGCCGTCGAATCGCGCGAGAGATCAAGCTCGCGAGGAAGGCGGGTCGCCTGATGGACGTCGTGAGCTGAGCGGTGACGACCGGTGCTGACCCTCGTCCTCGCGGACACGGAGCTGGAACGGGTGCCGGCGGCGATCCAGCGCCATCCGTCGGTTCGAGCCAGCGCACGGAGGCGCGGCAAGTCGCCGACATCGGTCCTGCTTGACTCCAGCTTTCACCACGCGGCCCTGGAGAAGGTGCCGGAAGGCGAGCGCCGCGGGAGGCCCGACATCGCGCACATCGTCCTCGTTGTGGCGCTCGACTCGATCCTGAACCTGGAGGGCGGGCTCCGGCTGTTCATCCACACCCGGAACGACGAGGTGATCCAGTTCGCCCCCGAGACGAGGATCCCGAAGAACTACACGCGGTTCCTCGGCCTGATGGAGGACCTCTTCCAGAGGGGCGAGGTGCCGGAGGAAAACCCGCTGATCCGTCTGGACCCCCAGACGACGCTTGCGCAACTTCTTTCCAAGCTCGGCGGCGAGGCGTGGGCCTTCGCCGACGGGGGCGATGCGATCGACCTCCGGACTGGGTTCCCGCCCTGCGGGGAGAATCTGGTCGCGGTGATCGGAGGGTTTCCCCATGGGGAATTTCGGAGCCCGGTCCTGAAGCTCTGCAATCGCGCCGTGTCGATCCACCCGAAGCCGCTGAAGGCTTGGACGACGGTGGCGGAGGTCCTCAGCGCGTACCGACGGGCTTATTCGACTGCGTCGTACAAATCTGCGGCCTGAGTGCATTACGCCGTCCACCCAGGTTATCCACGACCGGTGATTCGAAGAATTTCCTCAGGCGTCTTGAGGCCTTCGTGGTACCGTAGACCCAAACAGGCAGCGAGATCCCGGAGCCAAACACGTGCCTTGTCAATATCCGCCTGCGACAGGCCTTCCCCGAAGAAGATCGCGGGCCCCGTCCGCGTCATTATGCCATGCATAACCTCGTTCTCTCGGGAGATGGTCAAGACCCGATCTACCGCGGGCGTGGCGACTTTCGTCCGAGTGATGAGCCGCTTGCTCTTAATTACGTGGGGGCTCAAAATAATCGTCTGCTGGCCGAAATACGACATGAGAAAGGTGAAGAGGCACGATGAGCCGATGACAATCAGGAGCGTGAGGGAAACAACCCCGGGGACGGACAGAAACCCGGATGTTAGCACTGTGCCTACAAAAATGATGACGAGGGCGAATGGAATCCCCAAGCCCAGGACTAGTGTCACGAGACGGGTTGTCCTTGGTTTGTTATCGAAGGACGTGCGCATTCGGAGCGTAGGAAGGGCCGTGAGGTCGAGAGGGCTTTCCGCGATGGGGTGCATCGATATGGGCTCATTGCAAACGGTGCATACCCCATCGGCTGGCGACACATAGTCGCCGCAATTCCTGCAACGGGGCCATCCGACGACTTTGTGCGGAAACGCGGGAGAGTTCTTCTGATGGAGCCTCCGCCTGCGCAAATCGGAGAAGAAGCTCAGACCAGATAGCGTCCCTTCTGCGGCGGAGGCGAGAGCCAACGCCCAAAACACGGTGGGATTGGGCCGGTAAAAGCTCGTCGGATTTCTCGCGATGTACCTCGCCACGATGTAGACAGTCCCGGGAACGTTGGATTGAACGTCGCCGATTATTGCGGCCGGATCCCCACCCCACCAATCGTGATCGTGAATCCCCGTCTGAATCTCGCGATAGCTGCGAGACCCCTGCAGGGGACCGACGAGGACAAGAACGCTACCGGTCTGATCGGTGAGATTGAACGGGACCAAGTTCCAGTGACGGGAGTTGCCCGAGCCTACCTCGTCGATCGCGACTGTGACGCCCGACGCAATCGTGCCATTGATCTTGACGATGGCACCGGGTAGGAGCTGATCGATGCGAGTAACTGGAATGAGGCCCCGAGCAAAGTCTTCTCGATCAAGGCTCCATGCTTGCGCCAAGAACCCTAGAAACAAGATCGCAGCGAACCCGAAGACCCAGAAGGCAAGACGATTCTTCCGTCGAGTCCGGTGACTTTTGTCCGGCGTGTGGCTGGGTACAGCGCAAGAGGCACACAGGAAAACGCGGCAATCGGGACACCACCGATTTTGAGTACGACGAAGGTCGAACTCGGCGTCACATCGAGCGCAGCGGATCGTGGCACGGCGTCGAATCAAAATCGCAGCATCTCCTCCAATCCAAGAAGACATGGCCGTAATGGCGATAACGCCTTCGATTGAGTCCTAGCTCTCAGGGATAGACGTGCCTTCCCGACACATCCATAACTGACCCGTGAAGAGACAGGGGAAATCGGTGAGTCGTGTCGTCAGAGGATAATGCGTGCCCCCGAAAGCGCCATGACCATTTTCCTCATCACGGTTGGCCCACCGGATCTCCGCCTTCGGATTGCCTCCCGTTGGCGGCAGGAGGGTGACTAGGGGAGCGTTCGTCCGCGCAGCGCGGGGAAGGGTGACTCCGGAACGACCGGTTCGCGCTCTCGATAACGGTGGGCGCGCAACGGCGCGAGCTCGTCGGGCTTACGGTCCGAGGCGATGAATTCGCCCAGAAGGCGGCCCACCTCGGGGCAGAGCTTGAACCCATGACCGCTGAACCCCACGGCCACGAAGAGGCCGGTAGGACCGACCGCATCCAAGATGGGGTACGCGTCCGGGGTCACGTCGTACAGACCGGACCACCCGCCGCGCGGCTGCGCGCGGGCCATGATGGGAAATCGCCGCGCGAGCCTCGAGAGCAGGTCCCGCCCCGTGGCCACGGGGAGTGCGTTGTCGAGGAGCTCCGGTCCGCGTAGGGCCGCCTGAGGACCCGAGTCCATGTACCCCACGAGGACATCCTTCTCCCCCTCCGGCCTCGAGTACGTGTTCCCGTACACATCGAAGTGGATGCGGGGCGGCGCGCCGGAGCCCGGCGGGCGACGGAGGATCGCGACATCCCCCCGCACGAAGTGCACCGGCAACCGCACCCCCGCCTGACGCGCAATCCACGGGGTCCAGTTTCCCGCCGCGAGGACGACCCGCTCCGACGAAATCACATCGCGGCCGCGAAGACGCTCTCCCGCCACGCGTCCTCGGCGGATGATGACCTCTCGGACCTCCTCACCCTCGATGGCCTTCGCGCCGTCCCGGCAGGCGGCCTGCGCAAACCCGGCAGCGGTCGCAATCGGGTCCGCGTATCCGGCATCGGGGTCATGGACCATGGCCTCGTAATCCGACACGTCGAGCTGAGGCTCCATGCCCGCGGCCTCCTTCGGCCGGAGCCGCTCGAGCCTCACCCCTTCTGTTCGAAGGAGACCCACCAGCGCGTCGAACGCGGGCAGGTCTCGCAGGCGTGAACCCGTGAGGAACCCGGTGCGTCGGAAGTCGCACGGAACGCCGGTTTCCCCCTGGAACCGTCGGAAGAACGCCAGGCTCTTGCGGGCGAGACGGATCCCGACTCGGGACTCGTAGAACTGACGCACGATCGCCCCGCTGTGGCCCGTCGCACCGGCGCCGATGTGGTCCCTCTCGACGAGAATGGCGCCGACCCCACGGCGGGCTAGGTGAAACGCGATGCTCGCACCCATACATCCGCCGCCCACGATAACGACCTCTGCGCGGCGGGGGATTTCGGACGCTGGCATGGTTCCTTCAACGCCTAGGCGTATATCCAGATTGCTCGACCGCATGGGGAGAATCGGCTCGAATCAGGATGGAAAAACGGGACAAAATCATTAAGACGCGGCCCCGCCGTGCGAACCAGCGCCCATGGCGGACCCGGTCATCGATCCGATCGTCAACAACGCCCTCCTCATCGTGCTGACGATCCTCGTCATCCTCACGGTCGTGACCCTGTTGGAACTCCGGTTCTTCCGATCCTTGATGAAACGGAGACAGGCACGCGTGGACCTGCCGGACCAGGCCCACAACGCGCTCCTCACGAGCAAGGCGATCGCGGACACCCTCCGCGGCTCCGGCGTTGTGACCGCCGAGGCGGACGATGCGATCCGCGACGCGGAGGTCGCGTACCGCCGGAGAAACTACCGCGTCGCGATCGCCTCCGCCGAGCGGGCGAGGGGACTCCTCAAGACAGCAAAGGCGAGGCAGGACAAGCTCGGAGACCTTTCTCGACTCCAGCGGACCCGCGTGACCGGATCCGATGAACCGACGACGAAGGAGACGCTTCAGAAGGAACTCCCGCCGAACTACGCTCAGGCGAAGTTCACGATGTCCTTGGCGGAGGAGCGGATCGTCAATGCCCGCGGCGCCGGCCGAGCGACGGAGGCGGCGGAAGGTCTGCTCCAGTCCGCGCGAGCGAGTTTCGACGCGAAGGATTTCACGGGGGCGCTCCTGCTCGCCTCGAAGTCCCGACGCGCCGCGGACGCAGATCTTCCTCCCGAGCCCGCGGCGGTCCAAGCGAAGGCGCCAGTCCCGCCTCAGGTCGCAATCCCCCGACCCACGGACCGGACCTGCGCAAGCTGCGGAGCCGCGCTCCTGACCGGCGATACGTTCTGTCGCAAGTGCGGGGTGAAGGTCGAGCAGCGAACGACATGCACGAAGTGCGGAGCCCCGCTGAAGGCAGACGATACGTTCTGCAGAGCGTGCGGGACCCCCGTCGCGTGAGTGAATCCCTAGAAGCTTTATCTGGTGCCCCGGGAATCCCTCGGGGCCATGGCGACCTCCGGGGACATGGAGCAGGCCCTCACCGCCCTTTATGGGGAGGACCAGGTCGCCGCGATCATCACGCTGAAGGTCGACACCAAGGAAGCGGACCGCATCGCGACGACGATCGCGACGTTCGACGTGGTCCAAGACGTCTTCCTCGTGACGGGGGACACGGACATCATCGCGAAGGCGCGGTTCCGGAACTACCGCGGGCTGAAGGACTTCGTCCTGGCGAGCCTCGCCCCGATCACCGGCGTGAAGGACACGAAAACCTTAATGGTCGTGACCACGTACAAGGAGAGCGGAGTGAAGAAGCCCACCAGCTGAGGCATGAAACGTGGTCGTCGGGAGGCAGGTCGATGGACGCGGAAGGACGGCTCAAATCGATCATGGAGGTCCTCGACCAGCTCGCGGAGGACACGTCCGTCCCTAGGAACATCCGCCGCGGGGCCACGGAAGCGAAGAACCGATTGGTGAAGAAGGAAGACGCACTCGACCTTCGAGTGCAGTCCGCGATCATGATCATGGACGACCTCGCGAACGACCCGAACCTCCCGCTCCACGGGCGGACGCAGATCTGGAACATCATCTCCGCTTTGGAGACCGTGAAGCCTTAACGGCTCTCCCCGATGCGGTGGTCCGTGGCGCTGGAGGAGCTGTTCGTCTACTTCTTGGGCATCCCCGCGCTAGGCTACACCGCTGGGGCGCTGTGGGTTCGCTACACGATGAAGAGGATCGCCGAGCGGCGGCTCGGATTTCTCCGGGATGAAGGAGCGAATTCTCGACTCTTCGTGTATCTGGCGCTGTTCGCGACACCGATCGTCTTCGGCGTCGTCGTTTTCGTTCAGGCCATCCAACCGATGAGGGAAACGCCGACCAGCGTTGCGGTCCTTCGCACCCTTGGATGGACGTTCGCCCTCGCCGCAGTCCTTACGGTCTTGAGTCAAGCGTGGATTGTTGTCCGGTGGAAGGCGGCTTCTTTTGGGGACATGTTCGCTCGTATCCTCGTTCTGGCCGCGATCCCGGAGACGGTCATCTTGTGGGTGCTGAATATTAGTATCCTCGCGCTCGGCGTCCTGAATCGTGATTCGACGTCTCCGCCGATCAGCCAGGGCACTGCAGATGCCCTTACTCGTTCGCTTGAGATCATGATGATCGCGACGCTCGCTGCCCCGCTATCTGCCCTCCTGTCCAACCGACAGCCCGTACTCAACCTCACGACCTTCCGGAAGGTCCTCCTGTGGGCCGTGCTCGGTGATGTCCTCGCCGTGCTGTGTCTGATTCTCGCAATCGGGCAACTCCCGCGTTCCTAGCCAAGAAACCTTATCAACGCCCGCTAGTTTCCGCGACCCGCGCGGCTGTAGTCTAATGGTAGGACAGGAGCTTCCCAAGCTCCTAACGCGGGTTCGATTCCCGCCGGCCGCAGTGTCTACCGGTTCGCTATTTCGCCCCCTCAGAAATCGTGAGGTCCGCGACGTAGAGAGTGTTGCAGCCAGGACAATGGATTTTGCGGGTGAGCTTCTCCCGCGCGTCCTCGACTTTGAACGTGAAGAAGAGCGGGTTCCCGCACTTCGGGCACGAGTATTGCACGGCCCCCGTTGTCATCGAGGCCGGGATGGCGGGCCAATATAATGGGCTTCGTCCTCGCACTCCCGGAGTTGCTCGCCATTACTCCAGGGACTCAAGATGATCTGCGTCTTCCAAGTCCTTCTTCCGCCCTGCGAGCGGACGAACGGCGGTCTTCTTGAGCACGGACTCGACGAACCTCGTCTTTCCCTCGGTGTACGCGTCCCGATTGAACTCGTGCTCTTCGGCCAGCCGGCGCTTCAGCTTTTCGTACCGCTGCGCCTCCGCGGGGTGTGAGCGCAGGTAGTCGCGGAATAGGATGTGGTTCCGAAAGAAGGGGCTAGAGGTCTCGACCATGTGGAGATGGTGAGTTCGGGCCTCGACAGGGCCCTTGCGGAAATATCTCCTCTCCGGGCGGACGGCCTCGTACTCTGGAACGTATTCGTACCCAATGCCCTCCAGCCTCGGGATGCATTCCGTCGCGT
>VBML01000111.1 GCA_005878915.1 Methanobacteriota archaeon
GTAGCCCGTCGGATTTCGAAGTGCGATAATAAGGCTTTCGCAGTGGTTCCGTGCGATGGTTCCACCCTGAGATGAGGACATGATGCGGTTGTTGTTCGGCCCCGGATTCGATGGATCCCCAGGGGACGCTCGAAGTTACCAAAGCTTATTAGCTGACCTCAAATCTCGCACGGCCCCGTGGGCCCGTAGCTTAGCCCGGTTGGAGCGCCCGGCTGATAACCGGGAGGTCGCCAGTCCAAATCTGGCCGGGCCCATCCCTCGAGGCTTGCTTGTCTCATTGGGTGTCACGATGCCTTCGACGCGCGTGGGCACGAAACGAGGTCATCTCCCGCTAACGGAGGCAGATCTCTCAATCTCCCGATGGCGGCTTGCGGGGGCCGCGACGCCGAACCCACAACGCGTGTCCAGCGACACCCCCAATGAGTCCGCCCACTAAGGCGATGCCAACCAAGACCCCCGTCAGGTCTTCGCGGGGCGGCATCGTTGCCTGGGGGATCGTCAAGGTCATCGAGTACGATGCCGAGGTCCCCTGCGAATCGGTCACCGTCAGAATGACGTTGTATGTCCCCGGGCCGGGATACGTGTGGGTCGGGCTCATGCCCGTCCCGACTTGCCCGTCTCCGAAGTCCCACGTGAACGTGTACGGAGGGACGCCGCCCCACACGACGGCTTGGAGGGTTGCATTCACTCCGGCCCGCGTCGTGACAAAGTCCGTGGGCGGGATCACCGTAAGGTTCACCGCCGCGCTGGTCACGTTCACCCAGAGGTAGTTCGAAAGAGCGTAGCCCCTTGCGCTGTCGTACACGATGAGCCACGCGGTGAAGTTGCCCCCCGTCACGTAGATGTGGACGGTGTTCGCGGCGGGGCTCGTGCTCCCGTCGCCAAGGGTCCATTGGTATTGATAGGGTGAGACGCCCCCGGTGACGTGGCTCGTGAACGAGACCGTGAGCGGCATCGTCCCGGACTCGGGTGTCGCGGAGATTTCGGCGGTAAGCGGCGGAGGGGGAGGCGGTGGGGGTTCTGTGACCTGCACGGTGAAAGAACCATTCCCCGTGAGGTTCCCCGTGTCAATCGCCTGGAGGACGCCCGTGTACGTCCCCGCGACCGGGTACGTGTGTTCGATCGTCTTTGAAAAGTTCCAAGGCGTGTCCCAAACGCCGTCCCCCTCCCAGTCCCACCGGACGAGGATCGCGCTCGGCGGGTCGTGGTCATCCCACACGCTCGCGGTGAACGTGAACACGGTAGACGTGTTTCCTGTCCAGGGGGTCCAGGTGACGTTCCCTACGTACGGTGGGTAGTTCGGAGGCGGCGGGGGAGGGTTGTAATCCACGTAGACCTGAACCGTCCCCGACGGGTTCCCCGCACCGTCCCAGGCGCGTGCCTCGACAAGGTTCGTCCCGTTGACGAGGCTGACATTTCGAGTCCAGGACGACGTCCCGTTCGCGGATGTCCAGGACCCGGAGTTAACCCGCACGTCGACCCTCGACACCCCGCTACCACCGAAGTCCCAGGCGGTCCCGGAAACGGCTAGGGTGGGGACCTCCACGGTGGTGCCGTTCGCGGGGGAGGTGATCGTCACGACAGGGGGAGTCGTGTCCTGCGCAATGGGCTGCATCAGGGGATACCGATCGCTCTCGGTTGCGTTCACGGCGTGGGGCGTGTCGCCGTTGCCGTCTCCGCCGGTACAGTCGTCCTGCAACGGGCCGCGACAGACGTCAATCCCCGTGTAGTCGGACCAGAAGTTGCCACCGCTCGGGTAGCCATCGTCCCACGAGTGGTTCGTCCCCCGCGCGGAGTCGACTTGCTGGGAGTTGTTGATGAAATCGTTGTGATGAACGAACGTCTCCGACCCACCGATCCAAAGTCCGACGCCGTTTCCGAGGAGGGTGTTGTACGTCACGGTGGCGTTCGAGGCGCTCGTGCCGATGCCCCAGACTTGGTTCCCCTCGACATCGTTGGCCGTGATCGTGACGTTGCGATCGGCGTACATGCCCATGCCCCAGCCAAAACCGCTGACCTTGTTGTCCGCGATGAGGATGTCCTGGTTTCCAAACCAAGTGTCGATCCCGACGCCGTTGGGGGAACCTCGCAAGGTATTGTTCGTGATTCGTACGTCACGGGACTCGTTGAGGAAGATCCCGATGTACGAGCTCTCGATGTCGTTGCCATCGACTTCTGCATGCCGGACCGGCGAGCCGGAGATTGTAAACCCCCGATTGGAACGAACGGAAGCGCGATCCACCAACTTCAGCGAAATAAGCCCAGGGCTCGGTCCCGTGACAGTGTTTCCCTCAACCGACACGTTGGAACCGTCGTTGACTGTTACGTACGGGCGGGCGAAGTGACCCTGAGCGATGGTCAGGTTCGTGACCCTGTAGAACGACAGCATCTGCGCGGTTGCCTGAGGCCCCGTGGTCGCGTTCTCGATTCGACCGTTCGTCACGTTCGTGAACTTCGCGACCGAGAAGGGATTGCTCCCGTTCCCCGCCGTCAAGGAGACGGACCGGACGATAAACGCGGCGGAGGTGTTGTCGATTTCAATCCCGACCGCGGCAGACGCGTTGATCTCCCAGCCCTCGATGGTGTACGGGTCGGATGGCGTGCCTCTGCCCCCCGTAACGCCGTTCGCGGGCGTGAAGCCCGCATCGCCTTCGATCGAGATGGGTGGGTGCGCGGCAAGCGGGCCTTCCATGGCGGACCCTTGAATTCCACCCGCCGTCTCGCGGCCTCGCGCCGATAGGGAGGCGGCCGCTAGGAGCGTGCTTGCTACGACAATTGCACAGAGGACGGGTGAGAGACAGTCCCAGCGACGCGCCAGGGGAATCAGCCCCACAGAGTTCGTCTTCATTGTCATGTCCTCACCTCCGTTTTCCCCTCGGACTCAAACTTTTCCTTTAACTCTCGGTAGAGCGGCTCGGACACCGAACCGCGGGCCTTTCGTTGTTCGAGCAAGGCGAGCTTCTCGGACGGAGCAACACGGGGTGGAGGCGGGGGCCGTTCAACCGGGGCGGAAGGGGCAGGCGCCGCCAATGGGGCCGCTGGGGCGCGCCGCCGCCGGAGCAGTCCCCAACCCAGGAACCATCCCGCGGCTATCGCGGCGAAGGCGATTCCTGCAACTGTCGGCACACCAACCCCCACGAGTGCCGCAGGCGGAGTGTATACGGCAACAAGCGTACCCGCGGCGGTGCAGGTGATCTGGTGAGTGCCTGCGAATCCGTCCGACCAGGAGGAGAAGCTGTAGCTCGCGGAGCCAAGCGACTGCGGGCCGGGCGCGGAAATCGTGTGGTTCGTCCCTGCGCTGCAATTCAACGTGTACGGCGTAGTTACGAGGCGTCCATCGACCTCCACTTGGAGGCCCTCAGGGACCGTGGTGAGAACCAGCGAGTACTCCGCGGGCAATACCTTCAGGGTGACGGAAATGGCCCGTTGAATGGAGCCGCTGATCCCGCGCACGAGGACGGAGTATGTTCCGGCGGCCGCGCTTACCGAGACGGTGAACGTGAGGGTAACGGTACCCGACGCGTCCAGCGAGACCGGGTCGAAGCGGTATCCGACCCCATCAGGTACTCCGCTCGCCGAGAAGAGGACGGTCCCGGAAAAGCTTCCTTGGAATGACAGGTTGACTTGCGCGGCGCCTGACTTCCCGACAGGGACCGAAACCGGGCTCTGGGGGCCGCTGATCGTGAAGTCCCCCGGAGGGGCGGTAGGGGTGACCGTCACGTTTAGGATGGCCGTCCGGACGGCCGTGCCGTTCGAGGCTTGGACGGTGAGATTGTACCGCCCGGGAACAATGCTGTTCCCCGCGAACACGATCAGGGTGCAGGCGGCGGTCGGTGGGATTGACGGTGGGTCGCACGCGGCCGTCAGGTTCGACGGGGGTGCCTGGAGGGAGATCGCGACGTCCGGGCCGGCGTAACCGTTCACCGCCGCGACGATGGCCGTCGTTTGGTCGGTCCCGCCGACGGACACGTTCACGCGGTCGGGGTACAGGGTGAGCTGGAAGTCCGGAGGGCCTTGGTCGACGGAAGGGAAGGTTTCCTCAGCAAAGGCGGTGTGGGCGAGGGAGG
>VBML01000112.1 GCA_005878915.1 Methanobacteriota archaeon
CTCGCAAGGTCTTCGACTACGGTCTCGGCCCCCAGGACATCCGCGTAAATCGAAGCGAGCTCCTCCGCCCACGGAGAGAGGGCCCTCGGTAAGCGAAGAAGAAGGACGTGGCCGATGCGCTCCCACTTCCGGGGCAAGCGGCTCACGTCGAGCCCGAGGCGACGGGCCGCCCGAGATCGAATCGTATCGATGGGACGGGGCGGCGCGCGAGTGATGGGGAATTCGCCCACGGCTTGGGAGCGCCACCCACGGATAAATCCCCGCTCACAAGTTATAAGAGAAGTCCGGCGCTACGAGCGCCGAGATGAGGCGGGTCATCGCCCTGTCGCTCGCGATTGTCCTCGCCCTTCTCCCCGTCTCCAGGGCTCAGTCGGACAACCCGAGGGACCTGCGGGACGTCGGTAGCCTCATCCGCATCGTGTCCGCCCCTCAGCTTGCCCCCGGCGAGGCCGGGTCCTTCGCGTTCAACCTCACGAACCCCTACAGCTTCGCGATGCAGAATATCTCGTTGAACGTGTCGATTTATCAATACACAACACTAGAGGAGACGCTGCCGGTCGACGCAAGCTGGCGCTGGTCGTTCCCGAGGATCGCCGAAAGCACCGCCAACCCGAGAGAGTTGTTGATTCATCCAGGGGGGCCCCTAGATCGGCTCGGCGTCGCTGAACATCTCCCCGAGCAGTTCACGATCCTCACGTCGCAGGATATGCCCCACGGCTCGATCTTTGCACAGTCCGCCTATTACCTGCGGTTCTGGCTTGAATTCGATTTTAACAACGTCACAACGAACACACGCCTTACGATGGCCTCACGAGGGTACTTTTCCGATGCGGCGTGGACGAACGCCACTACGTATAACGGCCCAGGCTGCACGGCATTCAATGCGACGAACCGGTGCCTCGGGTCTGTGAACCTCACGCGCCTAGGAGTCGATGGAATCCTCCCAGACTCGGCGTTTGGGGTCAAGGAGCCGATTCCCGTCTGGCCGTTCTACGGGCTCATCGCGCTCACGGCGTTCTTCCTGATACTCGCATTCCTCTTCTGGGTGGAGGAGAACCCCGGGCAATACCCGCGAATCGAGCGTCGGTGGCTGATGTTCAAGGGCCGGCTTCGCCGTCTTGTCCGCCTGCCCCTGCGCAAGAGGGTATAGACCCCGCCGGGTCCCTCCGTTCTTGGGGAAGTCCCGGGGCTCAGCTTGATTAACCCTCTGGGGAATGCAAACCGAACGACTGGCCTGTGCGCCCCGTTGCACTGGAGGTCCCCTTTTGTCGATTCGCGATCGAATCTGGTCGGATTTCAGTTTCGTCGTTTCAAGCGGGTATCGAGAGAGGGTGCTCACCTCGCTCGAGGTCTCGCCCAAGCTGCCCCGACAGCTCGCGAAAGAAACGAATGTGCGCGTCAGCCACGTGAGCCGGTCTCTCCGCGAGCTGGGGAAGAGAGGACTGGTCGAGTGTTTGACGCCCTCCGCGAGATCCCATGGCCGGCTGTACGGTCTCACCGGGAGCGGTTCCCGTGTCGTCACGTACATGCAGAACCGCGGCCGGCACTCTTCCCCTGAGGGCAAACCTCCGAAATCCGCTGGCTTCGTGCCGAAGATTCGAGCCGATTCGGCGGTCAGCCTGATCCGACACCTGAAAGCGACCCGGGGCCGCGAGGTGCTCCTGGACGCCCTCGAGGGGTGGTCCGTTGATCCGGAAGAACTTACCGCCGACACGTGGTTGACGGCGGACGCGTTCGATGAGTTCCTCGAGCTGCTGGTGGCGAAGTTGGGGAATGGAAGCTACGACTTTCTCCGGACGTTGTGTGCACGTGTCATCCCCACCGTGACCTCCGTCCGGGAGCAGATCATCAAGGTAATCCCCCTTACCGCCCTGATCGAACGGGCGCCGGCCGTGTACAGCAGGGAGGTGAATTACGGCCGGATCGTCGTGAAAAGCGGGCATCGCGAGGCTGCCTTCATGCACTATGACTGGTTGCCGGCCCCGGCGTTTTGTGCGGCCGTGCACGGGACCTACGAGGGGATCCTTCGAGCGCGGGGGGTCGAGGGAACCGTGACCAAGACTCGATGCGTCCGGTCTGGGGACGACCGATGCGAGTATGTCGTCAAGTGGTGAGGCGGTGCCCCCAGGACCACCGCTCCGCCTCAAACACCACACGCGCGAATAGGATATCGGGGATCGGCGATGCGCGGTCCCCGGACCCTACGTGGGCGGGTTCAGGGTCGAGAGCGTCTGCCGCGGGGATTCTTGAGCTCGGAGCTGCAGGAGCGAGGGGCTGGACGGTTCGAGGCCGCAGGCTCACGGCCCGTCGCCCCCGCCGCCACCGTCTCCTCCGCCGCTGCCACCATCGCCGCCGCCGTCGCCGCCCCCGCCGTCTCCGCCATCGCCTCCGTCTCCACCATCGCTACCGTCGCCACCGTCCGCTCCGTCTCCCCCGTCGCTGGCGTCGCCTCCGTCGGAAGCGCCGTCCCCGTCTCCGTCCTCGCCATCCCCATCGCTAGCATCACCGTCATCGGAGTCGTCCGAATCATCGTCGGCATCGGAACTCTCTGTATCGTCCATGCCCGATGCAACGGCTTTCCCCGGGCCGAGGACACTGAGGTCGCTTGGAGTATTGGCCATGGCGTTCAGGGCTTGGCCGATCGCCGCCAACGTCAAGCCGGCGACCCCGACCGTAAGGCCCGCCTCCGCGAGTCCGAGGTTTCCGGTGGCCAGACCGTTGAGGCCCATGCTGAGTCCAATCGTTGCCAGACCCAGACCCACTGTCGTGAGCCCCTGTCCAATCGCGCCAACCGCATCACTAAACCCGCCGCGCGTGAGGACGTTGTGGTCCGAAAGGTACGCACCCGTGCTCCCTGTCCTCGGGTCGACGACGAACCACGCACGCACGGACAACTCGCCGAATGTGACGGGTCGCACGGGGATCAGGATCGTGTACCGGGACTCAACGGCCGCGCGCAACGCAACCTCCTCGACCCCCGAGACCTCCTCCAAGCGCGCGATCTGGTCCGCGCTCTCAACGGTCGCCAAGGGGATCCCGAGGCGGGAGGCCTCCGCGAGCACCCGCAGGGTGTCGATGGCCATCTGCCCGGTGATCGTCTCGAGAGTCGCGAACTCTAGGAGGGACGAGGCGATCCCCGAGAGCGCCATGAAGCGCCATCGCTCGACGAGGGGCCCTCTCACCGCAAGCGAGTCCAGAACGACGTCGATCCCTGTGCCGGCCGGCCCACCCGTCACGATCGCCAGGGACGGCCTGCGGGCAACAGAGACACCGAGGTCCTCCGCCAATCGGACGTTTTCGTTGTCCACCGCAGTCCAGTACAGGGCCCCCGCGACGAACAGCTCATCAACCCCAGGGGGGACCTCGCCGCGGAATGTGGAAGGACTCGCCAACGCCCGAGACACCCATGAGGGATATGGGTCGCGACCATGGAAGACAAGCACCACCCGGATGGTGGGGTCGGCAGAGACGACCGCGCGGTGGGGGTCGATTCGATGCGACCCTGCCGTCGTCGAGAAGGAGAGGTCCATGGTTTGCAGCCCCCCGAGCGGGACGATCTCGCCATGGGCCACGATCGCATCGTCGAGGGCAATCTCCGGCCGGACCCCGTTCGGCCCCGGAGCCCAGGTCAACGTCACCGTTTCGTGGACGATGACCGTCCAGGGAAGCTGGAGGTCGATGCCTGGAAGTTGGATTTGCACTTGGTACGATTCCTCCGGGCTGGTCTCTCGGGATACGCGATGGGGCAACCACAGGTGGCTCGTGGAAGCCCCGGTAGAGCCTCGGTGGTGGCCGCTGCTGGACCCGACCCCGGACCCAGGGTTCACGCCGCTACCGGCCGTGGGGTTTGCCGAGCCCTGCACGGTGTGCGTCAGGCTCGAGACGAGGTTCGAGTAAGCAAGGGCCGAAGCTACGATCAGGATGAGCGCAGCGGCCCACGCACCGATGCGCGATATGCGACGCCGTCGGGCGTCCGCCCCTCCATCGAACGGGCTCGAGGCGGGAGTCTCTCCCCGCAGCGTAGCTCCTGTATGCCAGGTAGCTGACGGCCGACTCAAAGACACACCGAAGTTCTCCGTGCTCGCGTGCATCATTTCCGTGACCTCCTTTTGTGTACCCGTGCGCCAGTTGTTTCTTGGCCCTGGAAGGAGGACGAGGCACCTTAGGGATTGTTGCCAAGTTGTTGCCATCTTGTCGTCATCTTCGTACCAAATCGATATTGGTCCGCCGCCATCCCCGAAGGAGGACTTCGGAGCAGCCATGACATGGATGCGGTGGACCTTCTCCCGCCGTCGCAACCTTTTTGCCCGGGTGGACTCTCTGCACCGTGATGGCAAACGCGTCCGCGTCCGCTTTCCCCCGGAGGGTGGCGTTCGGGTTCTACACCCTCGTGCTTCTCGCGGGGATTTCCTTTTACGTCATCTGGGGGGCGATCTATCGCTCCTGGAACGTGTTCCTCCGGGAAAACGCGGGGGTGTATGCGGTCACCGTGATCATGGTTGGGTTCGGCGTGGTCGGGATGATCCTGTACCGGAAGTCACCCCGGCCGCCTCAGTAGGCCTTCGCCGCGTACAAGAGCTCGATGGCGGGTTCTCCGCAGACGGCGCACTTCCCCGACGCCGCCTCCTTGTAGTACGGCGTGCCGAGGACGCTCATCCCCGTCCGCTCCGTGACCGTGAGACCGCATGACTCCCGTCCGCACCACGGGATCGCGTTGATCCCGTCGCGGGCGTCCTCGAGGCGGGTGATGACCGTGATGTTATCCTTCATCACTTTCTCTGCCCGGGCGAACAGGTCCACCTGGATCAGCTCCAGTATGGACTTCAGGCGTGAATGCAGGCCCAGGACCCCGAGGGACTTCTTCTCCCCGCTGCGCCGTTGCACGATGACGACCTCGCCCTTCGCCAAGTCCTTCGGCCCCAGCTCGACACGGAGGGGGACGCCCTTCGCCTCCCAATGGTAGAACTTCTCTCCGGGCCGCACGTCCCGGTCGTCGAGGTGGACGCGAAGGTGGGGCAGCAGACTGTGGTAGACCTCGAGCGCGGCGCGGCTGATCTCCTCCTGGCGGCCCTTCTCGAGGATCGGGACGATGACGACCTGGATCGGCGCCACCTCTGGGGGTAGGACGAGTCCCTTCTCGTCCCCGTGGACAGCGACGATGGCACCGACGAGCCGCTCGCTCATCCCGTCCGTCGTCTGGTGCACGTACCGACGCGCCCCCTCCGCATCCTCGTACTTCACGTCGTAGACCTTGGAGAAGTTGTCCTTGTACTGGTGGAACGTCGCGATCTGGAGGGTCCGGCCGCTCGGGAGCAGCGTGTCGGCGCCGAGGCTGTAGTCCGCCCCCGGGAACTTGTCCCAGTCCGGGCGCTTCGACACGATGTACGGGAGGCAGAACCGCCGCATCAGCCGCTCGTGGATCTGGAGGTCCTCCTGGATCTGCTGTTGCGCGTCCTCGAACGTCGCGTGGGCCGTGTGGCTCTCGAAGAAATGGATCTCCCGCACACGCAGGAACGTCCGCGTCATCTTCGTCTCGTATCGGAACGTCGAGACGATCTGGTACACCTTCAGCGGGAGGTCCGCGTGGCTCCGGATCCAGAGGGCGAACATCGGATACATCGCGGTCTCGCTCGTCGGCCGCAACACGAGGCGGATGTCGAGCGGGTTCAGCCCGCCGTGGGTCACCCAGTACACGTCGGACTCGAAGCCCTTGACGTGGTCCGCCTCTTTCTTGAACTCCGTCTCCGGGATCAGGAGGGGGAAGTTGACCTCGCGATGCCCGGTCGCGTCGAACTCCTCCCGCCAGGCCTGGTCGACTCGCTTCATGATCGCCCAGCCGTACGGGAGCCAGACATCCATCCCCTTGATCGGGTACCGTTTGTCCCGGAGCTCCGCCTTCTCAATAACGGAGGCGTACCACTCGCTGAAGTCCTCATCCTTCTTCATGGGGCGCCACGCGACCCGCGGGTGGGGTTAATAGGATTGCGGTGGGACGCCGGTTCGTGCGACTCGGGGAGGCGCTAGAACTTGTGCCCGCACATGAAGCACTCGGTGTCCTTCACGTCGGTGATCGTCCCGCAGCTCGGGCACTCCTTCGTCGTCGCGCTCGGTGGACCCGGAGCCATCTGCGGGGGCGGAGGCGGCGGCACCCTCGTCATCGGTGCAGCGGGCGCGCGCGGCACCATCGGTGGTGGCGCCATGGACGGTGCCATCGGTGGGGCCGGGGGCATACCCGGGACTCCACCGGACGGCGGCGGGGCCTCCTCCTGTCTCCTGCGGCGCTTCGCGAAGACGAGGAAGTACAGCAGCGCTCCGATGACGGCGATGAGGATGACCGCGAGAATACCCCCGACCACGACGAAGTCGGCGCCGGCGGGTCGAATCGTGAAGGCCCCGCTCTCCACCGTCTTCATCAGGCCGTCCCCGTCGATGACGGTCAGTACAATCTTCACATCAGCGGCGTCGATGCTCGGCGCGGTCCAATCGAACCTGGTGATCCCTTGGAGCCGCCCGGGGGTGACGGGTTTCGTCACCCCACCATAGGTGTAGTTCAGGTAGACGACGAGGCTGGACGTCGCTGTCTCGACATCGCTCATCGTCCACGTGATCGTAATCCCTTGGCCCTGCTGGAACGTCGCGCCCGCGGTGGGGGCCGAGATGGCGGCGATCGGTGGGCCCGCGGATGTAAACATGAACGAGCTCGACCCCGTGAGGAGGGTTCCAGGCGAGCAACCGTCCCTCGCGCCGGTGAGCGTCACGGTGTACAGGGTGCTCGGGGTGAAGGCGGCGTGCGTGGCTCGCAGCGTGTTCCCGGTCCAGGAGAACACGAGGCCCGCGACCGTGGGGGACAGCGAGAAGCCGCCCGGCATCCACGATGTCTGGTCCATCGGCTCGCTGAACTGGATCGTGATGTCCTGCGTCAGTGGGACCCCCGTCGCGGCGTCCGATGGGGTGTGCGAGACCATGGTCGGGGCCGTCGAGTCGATCTTGAACGCCGGCGTCTGGACCGAGAACCTCCCGCCGTCCCCATCAATGACGGTGACGTCGACCCGGACGTTCGTCGCATCGATGCTCGGGACCGTCCAAGAGAACGTGTTCGTCCCGACGATCCCGTTCGTGATCGGGCCAGCGACGACGCCGTTGCCCGCAGAGCTCGAGTAATTCAGATACACGGTCAGCGAGTTCGGGGTCTCCGCATCGCCCATCGTCCAAACGATGTCATGCGTGGAGCCGCCGCTCCAGCAATCTGCTCCCGTGGGAGCGGTCGTCGCGACC